>NZ_JAEVHG010000055.1:0-2515 GCF_018263875.1 Zooshikella ganghwensis | reverse complement strand
CATTCCGATAATGGTAGCCCAATGAAAGGTAGCGATATGCTGCAAACGATGCATAATCTTGGTGTGGTGAGTTCATTTAATCGTCCCCGAGTGAGTAATGATAATGCATATGCCGAATCAATTTTTCAAACCTGCAAATATCGACCTAATTATCCCTATAAGGGGTTTACCGATTTAATGCAAGCAAGGGCTTGGGTGTTAAGTTTCGTGACTTGGTATAATCAAGTGCATCGACATAGTGGGATTCAGTTTGTGACCCCTCAAGCACGCCATGAAGGCAAAGACCACGCTATTTTGGAAAACCGTAAGGTGGTATATGAAAAAGCAAGATTGGTTAATCCAAGACGCTGGACAGGTCAAACACGTAATTGGAATCGAATTGAAAGGGTTTGGCTTAACCCTGATAACAATCAAATGTTAAATCATTAGTGTAGGTTGGTTGATGCGACAACTATCTTGACAAACAGCGATACAATGATCTCCCATCATCTAAAGTAAGTATGGTTGCCATCTAAACACCTAATGCAGTAATAACCTACACGGATGATCTTCTCCTGATAAACCAAACACTATTTGTTTCACACTGCCATGTGCTCATCTTTGCCAAATCAATGTAAACTAGTCTTTCAGACCTGTACCCATATTATCATCTAAAGCCTTCCCTACTTGATGAAGGCTAATAACCGTAATATTCTCTGCTGCCCAGTGAAGATTCAGGATGATTTCTGAGACAGCCTTTTTATCCATGTTCAGAGTCAACTTTGATTCTAACTCTTCCAACTCATTGCTCAAAGACATGAATTCGCTGGCTATAGATTCAAGCTTAATTTTTAATTCTTCAGGACTCATTAATTTTTAAATATAAACAATGAATGAACATTACGCTAAAGCACCCATTGACTCATTGTAAGCCTTAAATTTCCAGTTATCCATCTAGATAAATTTCAAGAAATGGTAAAATGATCAGTATGGCTGGTTTGATGGATGCTCTTAGCAGATTAAAGAATTGACTATTCTTTATAAAATCCACTGCAAACATGACACCCAAATATACCACCAAAGTGTAAAGTGTGTTGTTTACAAAAACTCTCTTCGCCACCCGGATAATACATTTCCTGAACTAAAGTAAGCTCTTTTGCCCAGTCACAGGAACCCAAAAAAGAAACTGCGTCACTGTATCCAAGCGATTTTGCCAATATAGTAAACCTATTCTCACGAGTTGCTTCATTGACTGCTTTTCTGAGTTCAAGGTTTTTTTCATATACTCCCAATTCATCAAGGTAAACAATCGCTTCTTTCTTTCGGGATGTATCTATTTTTCCATAGACATCAAACCGTATCGGTTCTTCCATATTTTGTTACTCTCATTACTAATTAACGGCACTCTAAAGCACAACCTAATGTAATTGCAGGCTTTAGACTACCTACCATCAAAAAATTAACTGACAAGATACCAGCTCTTACTATCTATTCAGAATGGAGCTCGCCTATGGAAATTAATATATAGCTTCTTCAAAATTTCAGGGAATTTTTCCCAATATGGCTCAGCCTTTTCCTTTGGAACTTGCCAAAATAGATTTTCAACAAAAGCTACATCAACCGTATTTTTAACATCTACATCACCTATCATATATGAATGACGTACATATTCGAAAAGCTCAATATAGTTACTTACATCCACTCCCTTTTGCATTTCACTATTAAGCGCATTAGCCAAAAACTCAAACCAAGAATATTCTGAGAATTCCATTTCGACATATCTATTCCAGTAGTCGTCATATAATTTATCGGCTTTCTCTGATATATCGGGAAAATTATCCTTAACGCTGATATAGAACTCATCTAATTTCATTTAAATGCCAGATTGTAAACTCAAACTAATAATGAACGGTAATTTAAATGTATAATTCCAGTTCTTATTCGATTATACATTAATGATATGCCTCGAGTAATATTGCTTTTTTACCACTTCCAGACGTCCAATATGACGCGACATAAATAAATCCATTAGGGCATTTACTCAGGTCGATTCTATTCGGGTCCATTGCAATATGAGCTTTCACGTGAACTTGCCAAAATTTGAAGCACTCATCTTTCGAGATCCATTCTAATACCCTGCAAGTTGTATAAATACCAGCTCTTACTTGATTACGTTTGAATGTATTTACCATATTTTAACTCAAAACTAGGGGAATATTTTAGAAACAATTGCTCTAGCCTTGTGGCAGCTTCTTTATATAAATTATTTTCATATAGCATGTCTTCAAGTTCGTATAAGATGTATTTTAATTCATGATCAGACTCATAGTCGTTACATATATATCTATATACTTTACTAAATGCACTCATTAAATCCAACTTGCCAAGTTGATAAAAATTGGTACGGCCTGACTTTTCTAGACAGTTTCTAGGTTTTGAAAATACGCTGCTTCAGCGTTTGCTGGTGAGCACCTGTCATTGTGTGTGTGACGCCGTATTGGATTATAAAACATTTCAATATAATGGAATATTATCT
>NZ_JAEVHG010000054.1:0-2580 GCF_018263875.1 Zooshikella ganghwensis | reverse complement strand
GTTTAAACCACCATTTTGCCGCTTTCGCCTTGGCATAACCTTTATGTTCAAAGCACACCCATTCATTCACAAACTCAAAACCACAGCGATACGTGACTTTTAACGACGGTGGGGCATTTAATTTACGGTGAATGGTGTACGACACATCAGTAACACTGAGCCACACCGGTTTAATTTGTGATTTTAATAAAGCCCCTTTGGACACTTGATCGTTATGAGGTAGAGATTCACTCGCCGGAAAGGCATGTCCACAGCTAGGACATTCCCGCAAAATAGCTTGTAACAGTGACTCACACTTGGGGCATTGTTTGGTAGGTGCTTCACCAGACTCGCCATTTTTACGGGATTTAGACTTAGGTGGCTGAATATTATCAATCGGTCCATGTCGCTCGATGTTGTCACCATAATCCAACACCAGGCAATCGGTCTTATCCGTCTCGGGTGAAATACGTAAGCCTCGACCCAGGATCTGCACATACAAACCTGGAGAATGAATAGCGCGTAAAATGGCAATTAAATCGGTGCGTGGTGCATCAAAGCCGGTGGTTAACACGCCCTGACTGACTAAACAACGAATATGGCCTTGTTTATAGTCTTCAATTAATTGAGAGCGTAAACCAATAGGCGTCTGACCATGCACACACTCGGCCTGTATACCATGGTCTTTGAGCATGGTAATAATCTGCAAACAGTGATTCACCGAGACACCAAAAATTAACCAGGCTTTACGGTCCTGTCCCCACTCACTGATTTCTTTTAACGCTTTGCGGGTAAGGTCCTGGGCATTTAACGCTTTCTCTAAATCTCGGGTGACAAACTCACCTTGGCGAATACTGACATTGGTTAAATCAATTTGCTCGGTGCCAGGTTGTGAAATTAACGGGGATAAAAAGCCTTGATCAATGAGCTTTTGAATATCAACGTTGTACACCACCTCATTAAATAATGCACCTTCCCCCTCGGTTAATAACCCGGTTTTCATGCGATAGGGCGTGGCGGTAAAACCGACTAATTTCACCAAGGGATTCATTAATTTCGCATCATTTAAAAAGCGGGTGTACATACTGTCGTCTTTACCGGCATTAATTAAATGGCACTCATCGACGATGATGATATTAAAGGGCCCTAAATCAAACGCCTTGTTATACACCGATTGAATACCGGCAAATAACACATCCGCCTGGTGATCTTTCCGCCTTAAACTGGCCGAATAAATACCCGAGGGACAGGTGGGCCAGAGTTGATTTAGTTTCGCGTAATTCTGTTCCAGGATCTCTTTGACATGGCTGAGCATAAGTACCCGTTGGTTAGGAAACTGCATCACCCGGCGAATAAATTCAGCAATAATCACCGACTTACCGCCCCCAGTGGGCACACAAACCAATGGATTACCTTGCTGTTGCTGCCAATATTGATAAATAGCGCTTAAGGATTCATCCTGATACCAGCGTAATTTCATTGTTTCATCCTTGAAAGTGATTGATATGGCTTTCGTATTTACGTCTACAACGCTGGCTACACCACACGTTATCCCGATCAAATTCCAGCTCGCGAAGTTTTGACTTTTTTAGGCGATGAATATAGAGAGGTTGGTCGCAGTTAACACAGTGTAACCACCAACCTCTAATTATTAACTCAGCGGCGGGGACATAACCCAACTCAGCATAGTGATCAAATGCAGAGACTCGCTTTGGTGGATCAGTGTATTGGGGATCGAACTTAAAACGGACACAGGCAAGGTTTAATGCACCTTCTTTACTGACATGAAATATCACCTTTTCTTGACCATCCTCTTCTTCAACTTGCCAAGCAACACAAGGTGGTTCTTTTTGACTTAATGAGTTAATCGTTGAATCCATGACAGACTCCTTTTGATGAGTTAAATTAATTTTTATTAGGCCGCGTTATTCACGAGTTGAGCATTAAACGTCGTGCGTAAGGTTTGAATATGGGTGTCGGTTAATAAGGTTTTATCTTCGATTGCGCGTAATTCATTGCTTTTAAACTGCTCGGACGTTTCACCCGTGATAAAGCATTCACCGGTTTTTTTCAGGCGATAACGAATCCAGTATTCGCCACTGTCCATCACTTCCGCAAAGCTCTTAATTAAATCGGGAATAAATAAATGGGCCTGACAGCCAACGCGTTGATTATGTTCGGGGATCACTAAATTAAAGCGTGCACAATGCCATTGGCCATGATCGACCGCTGATGCATGTAAACAAGTTCGGCAATTAACGGCAGGGACTTGCTCACCATGACAAATAGCATGATGATCGCAAAGTTTGCACTCGTACCAGCTGGGATCATCATTTAATTTTTCCAAGGGTTGGTCACTGACAATAATCCGGGCGGCTTTAGCTAACGTGTTTTCAGCATAGGATTTGTCGTATTTAACTCGCTCTCCATACAGTGCATCGGTATTTTTATTGACGGCAATATAATAAGCCCGGTCGATTTGCTGCAGGTGCATATACACTTGCATCTGGGTAAAGTGCTGCGGTTTGCTTTTTTGTACGCCGTCTTTTTCCAACGATTTAAAACTTTTTTCGCTGTGGGTTTTCATTTCGATGATATGCC
>NZ_JAEVHG010000053.1:0-2636 GCF_018263875.1 Zooshikella ganghwensis | reverse complement strand
AAGCAAAATGCTTAGCGGAGTTAGGTTTTAAATGTGTACCTGCTTTTTACCGAGGACCTCGTGGAGAAGTGGGAGAACAGGGTGCCACAGGGTTAAGTGGTCCCAGAGGGGATAAGGGCGAAAAAGGTGACCGGGGTCCACAGGGAGAAAAAGGTGAAAAGGGAAGTACTGGACCTGTAGGACCAAGGGGTCCACAAGGATTAAAAGGTGAAAAAGGCGATAAGGGTGATCAAGGACCAAAAGGTGATACTGGTCCACAAGGGGTTGTTGGACCTCAGGGAGCAAAAGGCGAAGCAGGCCCTCAAGGTAAACCGGGTTCATCAGTGGATAGAAAGCATTATTTTGTTTCAAGGGAGCAAAGAGGTACTTCTTTAGTGATTCCTGAGCAGGATATTATTGATTTATGTGGTGATGAGGATGGATGTCAGTTGCGGTTGGGTATTGAGGGTTGGAGTGGTTCTGAAGATGAGTTTAGTAATCGAGTAACGTGGAGATCCACATTTTTCTCTTATAATGCTCAAAATAAACAGTGGGATTCATTGGAAGGGACTGTACGGGGGAAAAATAATGATGGAGTAATGAAGCATATATTTATAGCTTGGTCCTGTTATTTCACAGATGGATACCACGAAAATTATACTAATAAAGGTGATACATCCTTAAGTTTTGATTTAATCTCCTGGTCCCACGATAATAGTGGGCAAGGGTACAATGCCAACTGTCGTTTAACCATCATAGATTAGTGTCTTTAACCCCCTCCCAACCTCCCCCTTGAAAAGAGGGGAGGAGTTGATGGTGCATAATTTTAAGCGTTTTGATTAATTATTAATTCCGCTAAGATGCCCCTTTTAAATAAGCAGTTGGGGAAAACTCGTCTTCTTTCCTTCCCCTTAAATAAGGGGAGGGTTAGGGTTGGGTTACAAAATATCCGGGAAGTGAAATAAGGTCGTAAATAATGAAAAAAACTTTGGCAATAGCAATTTCTGCTGCGTTGCTTTCTCAAATATCTGTAAATGCTCATGCTGAACCAACTTCGGCAGAAATAGGTTTTTGGTCTTTTGATGCAGGGCGACATCAACAAGGTGGTGTGGATTATTCAGGACAAGGTAACCATGGTTACTTTTTAGAAAATGGTGCAGGTGATTTAAGTGGAGGAGTTTATAGCAATGAGGGTATTGAGGGTTCTTCACTTAAAGTAGAAGAAAATAATCCCTTTGTTACGCAGGTTAACTTTAATGGGGAAGCCTTTGATATAAACCAACCGTTTTCAGTTGCCTTATGGTTTAAAACTAAACAAGTTAACGAAAAGCAAGTGTTGATAGAGAAGTCAGATTCAACAGGTGACGCATTATTCGTTGTATTTTTAGACAGTGATAATCGATTGAAGGTAATGTTTAAAAGTGCTTCTGGTGTTATTGGCGATATCGAATCTCTTGATCCGTTGCTTCGTCATCAAAATAAATGGCAGCATTTAGTACTAGCTTATAATGGTAAACCCAATGGCTTGCATTTGGCACTTAATGGTAAACGTTTAAAAGACGTCAAATTAGGTATGCCTGATAACTTGATAACAGATGGACCTCTGGTATTTGGTAACTCTGTAGCAGAGCAACTTGCTTATCCGTTGCAAGGCGAACTTGATGAAATCCATGTGTATAACCGAGCGATCAGCTCTTTAGAAGCAAGCTGTTTAGCGGATGTCGGTTTTAATTGTGTTCCTGAGTTCTATCAAGGTCCACAAGGACCCAGAGGTAATCAAGGCGCACCTGGTATTCCTGGTAATAAAGGAAACCAGGGCGAAAAAGGTGACCGAGGACCACAGGGAGAAAAAGGTGAAAAGGGAAGTGCTGGCCCTGTAGGACGAAGGGGGCCACAAGGTTTAAAAGGTGATAAAGGCGATAAGGGTGATCAGGGCGTAAAAGGTGATACGGGGCCACAAGGGGCTGTCGGACCTCAGGGAGCAAAAGGAGAAGTAGGCCCTCAAGGTAAGCCAGGCTCATCAGTAGATAGAAAACATTATTTTGTACCAAGGGAACAAAGAGGTACGTCTTTAGATATACCAGAGGCGGATATTATTGAGTTATGTGGTGATGAGGATGGGTGTCAGTTGCGACTGGGAATGGAGGGATTTCTTGGTTCAACTGGTGCACATAGTAAGCGTGTAGCTTCTAAGTCTTCATTGTTTTATTACGACGCTGAAACGAAGCAGTGGCGTTCTTCTCTTAATGATAAGGCTGGTGATAATGGCATTAATGCCACTCAGCATATAATGAATGTGTGGGCTTGTGCGTTTACTGATGGAAAGTACCAAAACTGGAAAGATTTGTCTGATACGGATACTAATTTTGGTTTGGTTTCATGGAATGATCATGGCTATAACGCCAACTGCCGTTTAACCATTATAGATTAGTGTATTTAACCCCCTCCCAGCCTCCCCCTTGAAAAGAAGGGAGGAGTTGATGGTGCATAATTTTAAGCGTTTTGATTAATTATTAATTCCGCTAAGATGCCCCTTTTAAATAAGTGGATGGGGAAAACTCGTCTTCTTTCCCTCCCCTTAGGCAAGGGGAGGGGCAGGGTGGGATTTAAAAATCATCCAGAAAGTAAAAAGGTTATATTTAATGAAAAAGTCATTA
>NZ_JAEVHG010000052.1:0-2777 GCF_018263875.1 Zooshikella ganghwensis | reverse complement strand
GGCATATCATCGAAATGAAAACCCACAGCGAAAAAAGTTTTAAATCGTTGGAAAAAGACGGCGTACAAAAAAGCAAACCGCAGCACTTTACCCAGATGCAAGTGTATATGCACCTGCAGCAAATCGATCGGGCTTATTATATTGCGGTGAACAAAAACACGGATGCGTTGTATGGCGAACGGGTTAAATACGACAAATCCTATGCTGAAAACACGTTAGCTAAAGCCGCCCGGATTATTGCCAGTGATCGGCCCTTGGAAAAATTAAATGATGATCCCAGCTGGTACGAGTGCAAACTCTGCGATCATCATGCTATTTGTCATGGTGAGCAAGTCCCTGCAGTTAATTGCCGAACCTGTTTGCATGCATCAGCGGTTGATCATGGCCAATGGCATTGTGCGCGCTTTAATTTAGTGATCCCCGAACATAATCAACGCGTTGGCTGTCAGGCCCATTTATTTATTCCAGATTTAATTAAGAGCTTTGCGGAAGTGATTGACAGTGGTGAATACTGGATTCGTTATCGTCTAAAAAAATCTGGGGAATGTTTTATCACAGGCGAAGCACCCGAGCAGTTTAAAAGTGGTGAATTACGCGCAGTCGAAGATAAAACCTTATTAACCGACCACCACATTCATACTTTACGCACGACATTTAATGCCCAGTTAGTGGAGGACGCGGCATGAAATTACGCTGGTATCAGGACGAATCCTTAAGCGCTATTTATCAGTATTGGCAACAACAGCAAGGTAATCCCTTGGTCTGTGTACCCACCGGGGGCGGTAAATCAGTGATTATTGCTGAATTTATTCGTCGGGTGATGCAGTTTCCCAACCAACGGGTACTTATGCTCAGCCATGTCAAAGAGATCCTGGAACAAAATTACGCGAAATTAAATCAGCTCTGGCCCACCTGCCCTTCCGGTATTTATTCGGCCAGTTTAAGGCGTAAAGATCACCAGGCGGATGTGTTATTTGCCGGGATTCAATCGGTGTATAACAAAGCGTTTGATTTAGGACCCTTTAATATCATTATCGTCGATGAGTGCCATTTAATTAATGCCGGTAAAGACGACAGTATGTATACCTGCTTTTTAAATGACGCGAAATTAATGAATCCCTTGGTAAAATTAGTCGGTTTTACCGCCACGCCCTATCGCATGAAAACAGGGTTATTAACCGAAGGTGAAGGTGCGTTATTTAATGAGGTGGTGTACAACGTCGATATTCAAAAACTCATTGATCAAGGCTTTTTATCCCCATTAATTTCACAACCTGGCACCGAGCAAATTGATTTAACCAACGTCAGTATTCGCCAGGGTGAGTTTGTCACGCGAGATTTAGAAAAGGCGTTAAATGCCCAGGACCTTACCCGCAAAGCGTTAAAAGAAATCAGCGAGTGGGGACAGGATCGTAAAGCCTGGTTAATTTTCGGGGTGTCGGTGAATCACTGCCTACAGATTATTACCATGCTCAAAGACCATGGTATACAGGCCGAGTGTGTGCATGGTCAAACGCCTATTGGTTTACGCTCGCAACTCATTGAAGACTATAAACAAGGCCGTATTCGTTGTCTGGTCAGCCAAGGTGTTTTAACCACCGGCTTTGATGCACCACGCACCGATTTAATTGCCATTTTACGCGCCATTCATTCCCCTGGTTTGTACGTGCAGATTCTCGGGCGTGGCTTACGTATTTCACCGGAGACGGATAAAACCGATTGCCTGGTGTTGGATTATGGTGACAACATCGAGCGTCATGGACCGATTGATAATATTCAGCCACCCAAATCGAAGGTTAAAAAAGACGGGGCCGCTGGTGAAGCACCCACCAAACAATGCCCCAAGTGTGAGTCGCTGTTGCAAGCTATTTTGCGGGAATGTCCTAGCTGTGGGTATGCCTTTTCAGCCAGTGAATCTTTACCTCACAATGATCAAGCATCCAAAGGTGCACTGTTAAAATCACAAATTAAACCGGTGTGGCTCAGTGTTACCGATGTGTCGTATAGCATTCACCGTAAATTAAATGCGCCACCGTCATTAAAAGTCACCTATCGCTGTGGCTTTGAGTTTGTGAACGAATGGGTGTGCTTCGAACATAAAGGCTATGCCAAAGCCAAAGCGGCGAAATGGTGGTTTAAACGCGCCGGTTTAGGTGGACAACTACCCCGCTCCACCGAAGAAGCCCTGCAGGATGCGCCGACGTTAAAAATACCTAACGCCATACAAGTCAGCCAAGCCGATAAATACCCACATATATTAAATTACGATTTTTCCGAATCACCTCAACAGGCGAGTGCTTAATCATGGAAATTTGTCGTACTTTTTTATCGAAAAAATCCGCAAAAACCATTCATCGCGCACAACAATATATTCACTATTACCAGCTTGCGAAAAAGCGACGACCACCGTGTATTACTGTTCATCCGGATGAATATCAAGCATTAAAAAATGATATGGCCCAGTGCCACCATCAACCCCCGTTCACCCTGCAAGGCGTACCTGTCAAAGCCGTGAATACGGTCCACTGAGGAGACTTGAGCATGTTAATTTTAACCTTTCGCCGTTCAGAAAGAGCCTTTATCAACGAGCATACAATTCTGACTTTCGCTGAAAAAGATTACCAACATAACGCCCGGATTACGATTAAAAGTCCTCAGCTCGATTATAACCAGTGGCTCAGTATTGGCGACACACTCACACTGGAAACCTTACCCTTAACGATTGTGCTCCTGGAAAGAAATAGTCGTCACCAAATTCGTATTGGTTTTGATGCGCC
>NZ_JAEVHG010000051.1:0-2852 GCF_018263875.1 Zooshikella ganghwensis | reverse complement strand
GGCGTCAAGACCACCCACACCTACGATGAACATGGCAATATCCTCACCGAAAAAGTCACTGGTCAGCAGGATCATCCGGCCAAGGTCAATACTTATGTGTTGTTAGGTACAGGGGCCGCTGAAGGCACTATTAAAAACCGGCCAGCTACCCAGCAAGATCGGGAAGGGCGAATGACTCGCTTTGCCTATGACGAACGAGGCAATCTGCTGAAGGTCACTCACCCAGACACCAGCACCGAAACCTTTACCTATGGGAAAAATGGCGATCGGCTGACCGCCACCAATCAGCGTGGTCATACCACCCGCTTTGCCTATGACGAGTACGGCTATCTGACCAGTACCACCGATGCCTTAGGCGGCATCACTCGGCAACAGTGGAATGTGCGGGGGTTGAAACTGCAAGAGCAAAATGCCCGTACCGATGTACTGGGCTTGACCCGTTACCGCTATGATGGTTTGGGTCGGTTGATTCGGCGGATTGACGCACTGCGCAATGAGCGCACCTATGCTTACGATGACAACGGCAACAAACTACGGGAGACCGATGAATTAGGCCGCATCAGTGAATGGGATTACGACAGCCTGAATCGTGTGATTGAGCAGCGTAAAACCTTAGCGGGTCAGGTACTGCGTCAGCAGCAAACCTATGATGCCAACGGTAATGTGCTGAGCAGTACTGACTGGCTTGGGCAGACCACCGAGTATGCCTATGATGACGTGAATCGCCGGATTCTAGAAACCTTACCCCCCGACAGTGCCGGTGAACGAGCCCAAACCCGCTTTGCCTATGACAAGGTGGGTAACCTGACCTTAGAAACCCGTCCGTTAAACCGGATCACTGAGTACCGTTATGACGATTATGATCGGCGGGTTTATGTCGGCGCTTACCTGAACGCGGGGGGCAGTGAACGCGCCGAGCAGACCACCACGTATGATGAAGTCGGCAATAAGCTCAGTGAAACCGACCCGGAAGGGCGGCAGAGCTTTTTTGAATACGATGTGATGAATCGGTTGGTCACTCAGTTACAACCGTTGGGCCGTACTACGCGCTTTGGCTATGATGCAGCAGGAAATCCCATCAGCACCACGGATGCTCTGGATCGCGAGATTACCCAGACCTTTGATGCTCTCAATCGCAAGATGACCGTCACCGATGCCGAAGGCCATACCACCCAATTGGCCTATGATGCGATTGGTAATCTCACCCAAACCTCTGATGCCCTGGGCCGGGTCAGTCGTACCCGCTATGACCCACTGAACCGTGTGACGGAACAAATCGATGCCTTACAGCACGTGACCCGCTTCAGTTACGATGCGGTGGGCAACAAACTGACCGAACAATGGCCCAATGGCCGGTTACTCAGTTACCGCTATGATGACTTTGACCGCCTTACCGAGCAGCGGGATAACCTGGCGGGCAGTGCACCGTTGTTACAGCAGGTGTTTGATGGCAATGGCAATTTGCTGACGGCGACTGATGGCCGCGGCCTGGTCAGCACCTATACCTATGATCAGCGTAACCGCCGCTTAACAGAAACCCTGCCCGGTAATCGCCTCACCCAGTATCAATACGATGCGTTGAATAATCTGGTATTGCGCATTGATCCCCGGAATCAGCGTTGGCAGCAAAGCTTTGACTTACTGAACCGGGTGATCAGTGATACTGACCCGCTCAACCAGCAGCAAACCTATCGCTATGACAAAGTGGGCAACCGCCTAACGGTCACCGATAAACGCGGCCATACCACCCGCTATGCCTATGATGCCCTCAACCAATTACTGACCACCACCGATCCGCTGAACCAAACCCTGCAGCGCAGCTATGATCTGGTGGGCAATGTGCTGACCGATACCGACAAGCGGGGGATTGTCAGTGCCTATACTTATGACCGCAATAACCGTCGGCTGACCACCACCCGTGCTAATCAGCTGCTCAGTACCCTGAGCTATGATGCGGTGGGCAATACCCTGACGGAGACGGATGCCAACGGTAACACCACCCGTTATGAATACGACAATCTGAACCGCGTGATTGTGGTACGGCAACCCCTTGATGCTATTGTTCGTCACCGTTATAACTCAATGGGTGATCGCATACTGACCATTGCCCCCGCCGGGCGGGCGGTGGCTTGGACTTATGATGTCCGACGGCAACAGCTGAGTGAAACCCTGAATGTCAGCCTCACCAGTAATGGCAGCCCCGCACCCGGCAGTGGAGAAACCACCACGTTTGCCTATGACAATGTGGGTAATCGCACGCAACAAACCCGCCCCTTGGGTAATGGCTGGCGCTATGCCTATGATGAGGCCAACCGCTTGCAGCAAATCACTGACGGCAATGACCAGGCCAGCAGCTATGCCTATGACGCCAACAATAACCTGCTGAGCCAGACCAATGCCTTGGGTCGGCCTACGACGTTTGGCTACGATGAGCTGAATCGCCGCACCACCATCACCTATCCAACAGACAGCGGCGAAACCGCTCGGGTGCATCGTACGGCTTATGATGCCAACAATAATATCAGCCAATACACGGATGCATTAGGCCAGTTAATAACGTATCAATACGATGAACTGAATCGGGAGACTCAGAGAGACTATCAACAGGCACAGCAACCCACTCAGCCAGGGGCAAATGTGAGTTTGACCATCCAGCAGGTGACGACCCAATATGATGCCAACAGCAATGTCACCGGTATGACTGAAACCTATCAAGCCAGTGGTGGCAGTGCAGGTGGTACGGAACAGAAAACCATTCAGCAGACCTATGATGACTTCGACCGGCTCAGTCAACGCACCGATGCTTATGGGCAGGTCGTCAATTATCAATACGATGCCAATGGTAATCGCAC
>NZ_JAEVHG010000050.1:0-3291 GCF_018263875.1 Zooshikella ganghwensis | reverse complement strand
TGATCAGTCTCAATACCGTTGGTTAACGGGGGATGTCAATGGTGATGGGGCTACGGATTTAATTGCGGCCCGCTTAACCAAAACCGGGAATGTCGCCACCGTGCGTTTAGGGGTGCCAGGTGATCCCGAAGAAGGGATTTCTGAGCCTCAGGTTTGGCATCAAGATGGCCAGAACTGGAAAAACTATCACCACTTTGCCCGCGATGTGAACGGTGATGGCCTCACCGATTTAGTGGCTTCACACCTCTCATCCTCCTCAGGCAATGTCGTCTATGTACAACTGTCCACGGGCTCAAGCTTTACCGCTCCCCAGAAGTGGACCCATATCGCCACGAATTGGCAAGGCTATCAGTCACTGATGGCTGACCTCAATGGTGATGGCCGCAGTGATATGGTGTATTACGCGTTAACCGCCGGCATGATTGATATTGAGGTGCAACTGTCCACCGGTGATGGCTTTGCGCCCTTGCAGAAATGGTTTTACCGAGGCAATAACTGGTCAGGTCATACCATGCACGTGGGCGATATGAATGGGGATGGCAAACAAGATCTGGTCATCACCTATATCGGCGCTGCAGGTAACCAGGTGTATGTCATTCGCTCTACTGAACAAGATCGCCAACTGGAACATTGGCAACGCAACTTTGAAGGCTGGGCCGATGGTCAACACCTTATCGGGGACATGAACGGTGATGGCAACGATGATGTCGTTTCCAGTTACCTGGGGGTCTATGGCAACCTGATTTCCGTATCGCTGTCCACCGGCAATGGCTTGTTACCGATGGCCAAATGGTACGATGTGCGGACCGGTTACCTGGGTTCCAAGCGCCAATTAGCGGACCTCAATGGTGATGGTAAGCAAGACCTGGTCACCGATTATTTTGGTAAAAAAAGTCACTATACCTGGGTGCATTTATCCCAAGGTGATGGTTTACAAGCTGCAGCCACCTGGAATGGCGTGTATAGCGACTGGGATAAATGGCAGCGTATTCTCGGGGACTATAACGGCGATGGCCAGGTGGATTTAGCCGCAGGGCTTCTGAGTAAACGGGGTAACTTTGTTAATTACCAATACATCAAAGGTTCACTGACCCACCGTATCACTGAAATTCGCAATGGCTTAGGACAAACCACCACCCTCCGCTATCAACCGCTCACCGATCCCAGCCTGTTCACCAAAAGCACAGGCAGTACGTATCCCATCATTGATCGCCAATCGGCGGTATTTGTCGTGCAAGAGGTCAAACAAGACAATGGTCTCGGTGGCAGCTTAACCACCCAGTACCACTACAAAGGCTTAAAGCACCATTTACGGGGTTTAGGTGCACTGGGCTTTGCTGAAATCAGCAGCACTCAGCTGGAAACCGGCATTAAAACCACGGATCACTATTTACAGGATACGGAGGCCCGTAAAATCGGGGTGCTAAGCCGTTCCCAACAGTGGTCCGCTGACGGTGTGCTGCTGAAAGATACTCAACAAACCTGGCAAGTCACGACCTTAGACGACGGTGATCTTCCTCGTTATCGTGTGCAGCTAAAGAACCGCACCACCCAACAAAAATCCCTACAGGATGCCTGGTTGTCGACGGTCACGGAAAGCTTCAGTTATGATGACTGGGGCAATGCCACGGAAAGCAAGCAGGTCATTAAAGACGCCCTGGGTGAACAGCAAAGCACCACAGTAACCACCTACCAAAATGATGAAACCAACTGGCTACTGGGCTTAGCCACCCAAACCCAGGTCACCAAGGTGAGTGTCGCTGGTGACAGCCAAACCCGCACCACGCAATTCCGTTATGATCCTACGACCGGCGCCTTAACCCAACGAGTGCAGGAGCCTGGCCAAGGTGATTATGTCCTGACCACCGACTTTAAATACGACAGTTTTGGTAACTTAATCGAAGAACAAACCCAAGGTGCCAAGGTGGCGGTACGCAAACAGACGTATACCTATGATGCCCAAGGTCAGTTCTTAACCTCAACCACCAATGCCTTAGGCCATCAAACCCAGCAAACCAGTGACCCGTTCTGGGGTGTGCCATTAACCACCACCGATGCCAATGGCTTGGTCACCACCTATACCTACGATGCCTTAGGCCGCCTGAAAAGCCAAACAGCACCGGATAACACGAAAACCACCATCACTCATGGCTGGTGTGCAGCGGCGACAGACAACACCTGTCCGACAAGGGCCGTGTACTGGAGCAAAACCCAACGCTCAGGCAGTGCCCCCAGCACCGTGTATTTGGATAAACTGGAACGCACCCTGCGGACTGAAACACTGGCTTTAACCGGTAAAACCCAATACCAGGATACGGTGTATAACGCCCTGGGCCAGGTCGAAAAAACCTCCTTGCCGTATTTTAAAGATGATGAGGTGTACTGGACACAGTATGAATATGATCCCCTGCTACGGGTGATTAAAACCACGCAACCGAATGGCAGCACGACAGAAGTCGACTATCAGGGCCTAAACAAGGTCCTCACCAATGCTAAAGGTCAGACCAAAACCGAGCATTACAACGGCGCCGGTCAATTAGTCAAAGTCGTTGATAGCCTGGGCAATACCCTGAGCTACACCTACGACAGTTTCGGCAATCTGACCCAAACCACCGACCCAGACAATAATACTGTTGACCTGACGTATGATGTATTGGGCCGTAAGGTCGCGATGAATGATCCCGATAAAGGCGCATGGACCTATGAATACGATGCGTTGGGTCGGTTGATTCGTCAGCAGGATGCTAAAGGCCAGGTCACTAAGCTCAGCTATGACAACCTCGATCGTCTAGTCAAACAAACGGAAAATGCCCAAGCCAGCAGTAAGTTACTTTGGCGGGTCTCTGAATGGCAGTATGACCAACAACGTAAAGGTCAGTTAGATCAGGTCACCGTCGATGGTATTAGCCAACAGTATCAGTACGACACTTTAGGGCGTTTAACCACAGAAACCCAAACCCTGTTTGGCGAAAGCTTTACCCTGAGTTATGGCTATGACCAGTACAGTCGTCCTCTACAAACGACGTTCCCTACCGGACTCATCGCCAAACAAACCTATAACGAGCACGGTTACCTGACCGCCATTACCGATGGTCAGGACAGCAACGCCACCACTTATTGGCAAGCCCAAGCGGCGGATGCCCTCGGCAATATTACCCAGCAACAGTACGGTAATGGTGCGACAACGCTACGGGTGTTTGATGCCAAAACCGGACGTTTGCAAGACAGTGGCGCGTATATCAGCAGTACCACGCAAATTGAAGACCTGCACTTTGCCTACGACGCGTTAGG
>NZ_JAEVHG010000004.1:0-364216 GCF_018263875.1 Zooshikella ganghwensis | reverse complement strand
TAATGACTTTTTCATTAAATATAACCTTTTTACTTTCTGGATGATTTTTAAATCCCACCCTGCCCCTCCCCTTGCCTAAGGGGAGGGAAAGAAGACGAGTTTTCCCCATCCACTTATTTAAAAGGGGTCAACTTTGCAGAGTTAATAATTAATCACTACCCTTAAAAAAATAAGCACAATCAACTCCTCCCCTCTTTTCAAGGGGGAGGTTGGGAGGGGGATCAATCTAACTACTTAACTCGCTTCCAAATATAAACCGTTACATAAGGCTGAATATTATTATGGGGTTTATCACCACCTTCAGGCATCATTGGTCGAATATTATCTGCTCCATTTTTCGCTTTCATTGGTCCAAATCCATTATAACCTACCAATCCAAGCGTATTCCCAAACTTGTTTTTCTCTCGAAGACCTTGCCTGTGCGTATGCGCTGGCATTTCAGGTATTGTTAATTGATGCTGAAATTCTCCACCTGTACTGCCAGCTGCAAAGTTTCTACTTTCGCCTCGAGCATCTTTAGTAGATCCTGCTCCTAAAATAACCCGACCTTGCCCAAAAGGCTGCCATTCTCCCATACCCAATAACTTGCTTGGATTTTCACCATTAGTCACATTGAAATAAAGACTACCTACAGGATAAACTTCTGCGGGGTCACCCTGAGGCCCCGTATCACCTTTCGGTCCTTGATCACCCTTATCGCCTTTTTCACCTTTTAATCCTTGTGGACCCCTTGATCCTACAGGTCCAGCATTTCCCTTTTCACCTTTTTCTCCCTGTGGACCCCGGTCACCTTTTTCGCCCTTATCTCCTCTGGGACCACTTAACCCTGTGGCACCCTGTTCTCCCACTTCTCCACGAGGTCCTTGATAAAATGCAGGTACACATTTAAAGCCTAATTCCGCTAAGCATTTTGCTTCTGTTGAGCTGATGGCGCGATTATAAAGATGCACTTCGTCAAGCTCACCAAGTAAAGGCGTTTGCTCAGCGCCATTGCCTAAAATAATTAAGCCATCTAGCTTAGATAGTGTTGGCAAACCTTTATTGGTCGTTTTTAAGTATTTTCCATTGAGTGCCATATTCATATCATATTGGCTACCATCAAATGAAAACACCACGTGTTGCCATTTACCTTGAATATCATTCAATGGAACAGAAACTAAGCCACCTTTACTGCCACTATTATCTACAAACTCAACTACTACCTGATTTTGGCTATTTAGATAAAGTCCATAACGTGCATCATCCTGCGTATTTTTTTGCTCAAATAATGTTTGAGCAGTATTGAGTTCATCTACCTTAAACCACAGTGCTACAGAAAATGGTTTACTGATATCAAATTGCTTAATGTCGATGACAAGAGGATCTGTTTCATCAATAATTAACGCATTTCCTTTAGCTCCATCTTTAGTATATTGACCACCTTTTAATACCCTAGCGCCAGCCAGCACCTCATCAGCAAAACTATAAAAATAACCATGGTTATTTTGCCCCGAAAAATCTCTAGTGCCTTCACGATCAAAACCCGCATCAAATGACCAAAAACCTAATTCTGAATTGGTTAATACTGGCTCTGCTATTATTGAATTAGATACTGAAGCACTAATAATGCTTGAAATAACTACGGCTAATGACTTTTTCATTAAATATAACCTTTTTACTTTCTGGATGATTTTTAAACCCCACCCTGCCCCTCCCCTTATTTAAGGGGAAGGAAAGAAGACGAGTTTTCCCCAACTGCTTATTTAAATGTAACTGCTTAGCGGAGTTAATAATTAATCACAACATTTATAATTAAGCACCATCAACTCCTCCCCTCTTTTCAAGGGGGAGGTTGGGAGGGGGTTAAATACACTAATCTATGATGGTTAGACGGCAGTTTGCATCATACTGATTCCAGCTCACAAAAGAAAAATTTAAGTCTTTATCTCCATCATTTTTCCAGTTTTTATAGTTTCCATCCGATAAATAACATGAATACACATTAGTTACATCTTGAAGAGTTCCATCACCATTTATCCCATAACGGCCACTTTTAACCTCTGCATACCATTTCTTTGTATTTTTATCGTAAAAAAACATTGAATGACCAAACTCAACTAATCCTTTATTATCATAATCATCAATAGCAATTCTCAATTGACATCCATCTTCATCACTACATAAGTCAATGACATCTTGTTCAGGAATAACAATTGATGTGCCACGCTCTGCTTTTGTCGTATAATAGTGTTTTCTATCCACTGACGAACCAGTTTTACCTTGAGGGCCTACCTCGCCTTTTGCTCCCTGAGGTCCAACTTTCCCTTGCGGGCCTGTATCACCTTTCAATCCTTGATCACCCTTATCGCCTTTTTCTCCTTTCAAACCTTGAGGACCTCGTGGACCTGCTGGTCCTTTATCGCCCTTTTCACCTTTTTCTCCCTGTGGACCTCGGTCACCTTTTTCGCCTTTCTTACCTTCTTTACCAGGAATTCCTGGAGGCCCTTGTCTTCCTCGATCACCTTTTGGCCCCATATAAAAAGCCGGAACACAATTAAAACCTAACTCAGTAAGACAATTTGCTTCTATTGAACTAATTGCACGATTATAAACATGGATTTCATCCATAAACCCTTGTACAGGATAATTCCGTTGATCAATCACAGAATTACCAAATACCAAGGGACCATCAGCTTCAACACTGGCAGGAATACCTAAATTATAAGCGTCAATGCGTTTGCCATTTATAGCAAGATGAATACCGTTAGGTTTGCCGTTATATGAAAAAACTAAATGCTGCCATTTTTGATTTGTATCCGTTAAAGCAGTATCAGCTTCTAAACCACCTAGCTCACCAACAGCATTTTGAAACAACACTTTTGGTCTATTTTCTTCATCAAGAAAAATGCTAAAACGTGCATTTGTTGTTTGGCTGCCTTTTTCAACTAATACTTGACGATCGCCTGCTTTTTCCGCCTTAAACCATAAAGAAATTGAAAAAGGCTCATTGATATTTAACTCAGTAACATTGACTACAAAGGGGTTGTCTGCTTCAACTTTTAAAGCAGCACGATAAGCGCCTTGTTCAGAGTATTGACCACCATTAAAAGATCCTTCCCCCTCATCCAAGAAATAACCATGATTGTTATTGCCTGAGTAGTCCACACCTCCCTGTTGATGTAGACCTCCATCAAATGACCAGAAACCTAGTTCTGAGTTAGTTAATATTAGCTCTTCTGCCAATGCAGTTGATATTGAAGCACTAATAATGCTTGAAATTAATACGGCTAGTGGCTTTTTCATTAAATAAAACCTTTTTTACTTTCTGGAGATTTTTTTAACCCCACCCTAACCCTCCCCTTATTTAGAGGCTGTCGCAAAACTACTGCGCTTGCAAATACTGCGTTAAAAATCGGCTCAAAGTACTCATTTATTAAGTATAAACTCCGCCTTTTCGCCGATTTTTACCTTGTCTTTGCTTCGCTCATAACCTTTTTCGACACCCTCTTTAAGGGGAGGGAAACAAGACAAAGCTTTCTCCACCTGCTTATTTAAAAGGGGTTGCTTAGCGGAGTTAATAATTAATCATTGCGCTTAAAATTATGCACCATCAACTCCTCCCCACTTTTCAAGGGGGAGGCTGGGAGGGGGATCAATCTAACTACTTAACTCGCTTCCAAATATAAACCGTTACATAAGGCTGAATATTATTATGAGGCATGTTTCCTCCCTCAGGCATCATGGGCCTTGCATCAGCTCCATCATGTATTACCCATGGCCCCACATTTTTAACAGTAATCCAACCAACAGTATTCCCATACTGTCTACCACCACGATAACCTTGACGGTGTGTATGCGCTGGCATTTCAGGTATTGTTAATTGATGCTGAAATTCTCCACCTATACTGCCAGCTGCAAAGTTTCTACTTTCACCGCGTGAGTCTTTTGTTGCTCCAGCGCCTAAAATAACCCGTCCTTGCCCAAAAGGCTGCCACTCACCAAAACCTAACAGCTGACTTGGATTTGCGCCATCGGTCGCGTTGAAATAAAGACTTCCTACAGGGTAAACATCAGCAGGGTCACCTTTTGGTCCTTGAGGGCCTCGATCACCCTTTAATCCCTGATCGCCTTTTTCACCCTTATCGCCTTTAAGCCCTTGAGGACCACGTGGACCTTCTGGACCGATTGGACCGCTATCACCTTTTTCGCCTTGTGGACCACGATCACCTTTATCGCCTTTTTTACCCTGTCTTCCTGGAATACCGGGAGCACCTTGAGACCCTCTTTGTCCTGGAGGTCCTTGATAAAAAGTAGGTACGCAGTGAAAGCCTAAATCAGCTAAACAGTTGGCCTCTAGTGAACTAATGGCTCGACTGTATAAATGAATTTCATCTAACTCACCCATTAATGGATGATTCAACTGCTCAGCTATACTATTGCCAAATACCCATGGGTTATCTGTACTCACATCTTCTGGTAACCCCAACTTGACGTCTTTCAAACGGCGACCATTTAACGCGAGATTTAACCCACTTTGGTGTCCACTGAAAGAAAATACTACATGCTGCCAGTTATTTTTTAAATTAGGCAGGGGATCAAGGGACTCAACACCACCGATGACACCATCCGCATTTCTAAAGACTACTTTTAAACGGTTATCTGTATCAATAAAGATAGAAAATAAAGCATCTGAGGTTGAATCACTTTTTTCTACCAGTACTTGTTTAACATTGGTCTTTGCTGGTTTAAACCAAAATGAAAGTGCAAAGGGTCCATTGATATCAAATTTTTCGCCATTGGCTTTTACATTAATGACCAATGGATTGGTTTGTTCTAGCTGCAGAGATGTACCTGAAATACCTTGTTCGTTGTACTTTCCACCACTAATGGAACCCTCACCTTCTTCTAGAAAATACCCATCATTTCCTTCAGATGAATAATCAACCCCACCTTGCTGGTAAAGTCCACCATCAAACGACCAATATCCAATTTCTGAATTAGTGATAGCTGGATAGGCTGTATCAGAAGCAACTGCAGAGACTGAGACTAATGATGAAATAATCAGTGCTAATGGTTTTTTAAATTGCATTTTATGTTACCTATTTTACTTCCCGGATAATTCGTGAACCCCACCCTAACCCTCCCCTTATTTAAGGGGAGGGAATCAAGACTGAGTTTTCTCTATCATCTTCGTTAAGAAGGATGATTAAGTGAAAAAATATAACCAGTCATCTTACTAATAGTTTGCACGATATATTCCTCCCCCTTAGATAAGGGGGAGGTTAGGAGGGGGTTAGTTTTTAAAATTTATTGCATACTGCCAAGTTGATACAACTCTGCTATTTCTTGCTGTGAAAGCCCTTTATTAAAAATAGCAATGCGTTGAAATTGAATGTCGGAAATGCCGTCACTGCCGGGTAAGCCATCGTGAGAGTGAGGAGATTTACCTGAATTAAACTGGTTTAGTTTTGACAACGTTGGTGTTGAACCATTAGTAATACTCACTACTAGTCCATTAAGGAAAATTTTATATTTTCCATCATAGTAGGAAAATGCCAAAAAGAAATTTTGATTTTCTCTCAATCCTGTCTCCAATATTGGCGTACCTTGATTATTTGCCCAGCCGCCTCCCCATATTAAGTTTGATTTTTCGTAAAAATTAATCCGTAATGGCTCCTTGGCTTCAGATTGAAAAATAGAAAACATACGTTGATAGTGCTGAAGTGAGTCCAACCTAAACCACCCAACCCAAGTAAACCCATTTTCCATATCTTCAGTGGTTAACCCACCCATGGAAAGATAGGCATCACCATCAAAATCAAATGACTTTGTGGCCACACTGGGTACTTCACTCACTTTGACTTTATCCAATATATTCCCTGATCGAGAAATTAGCTTGCCATCAACTGTACCACTACGGTCTCTAAGTTTTACTCCATTAATGTCATCCGCCACATAATGTCGGATTGGTTTTAAGTGGTGTATTTTTTTATTTAAGGCAACCGTATTGGCATCAGCAATGACTGGATTTGTGCCATTAATGTATTCCTGAGCATTGTTGATACCATCATTATCTGCATCTTCTTGAGCATCATCAACATTGGGATCTAACCCATAATAACGTTCCCAACTGTCTGGCATGGAATCTTCATCTTCAGTTGTTTCCATACAAATGGCATAGCCACTCCCTGTAGGATATCGCCAGTTATTATTTCCTATCGCTTCACAATACCAACCGTTATTGTATGGATAGTTTTTCTTAATATAGTAATGCTCTGCTGGTTCTAGCTCTTTGCCTGCTTTACAGCCTCCTCCAATCACCTTTTCGTTCGACTCACAACTCACCTGACAATAACCAAGCCACTCATTGGGATTAGAAAAACGACAGGTTCTAATGACTGGTGACTTTATCACCCCATCTTTACCATCCTTCCCATCTCTGCCCGCAGGTCCAACTGGGCCTTGCTCACCCTGAGCACCCTGCTCACCTTTTTCGCCTTTAGCTCCTTGAGGCCCAACAGAACCTTGTGGGCCTGCAATGCCTTGTTTGCCTTGGGCACCTTCAGGTCCTCTTTCCCCAGGTTGACCTTGCTTACCCTGAGGCCCTTGTAAACCCACTGCACCCTGCTCACCTTTTGGACCACGTGGCCCCTGGTAGAAATCAGGAACACATTTAAAGCCCAACTCTGCTAAACATTGTGCTTCAAGCGAACTTATCGCCCGGCTATAAAGTTGAATTTCATCAAGTGCACCATAAAATGGTGTTTGATTTACCCCATTTCCAATAATTATTGGGCCATCTAATTTTGAAAGCGAAGGTAACGGAGTTTTTGTAGCAGACAGATACTTACCATTTAAAGCAAGGTGCATATCATATTGATTGCCATCAAATGAAAAAACCAGGTGCTGCCACTTACCTTTTATTTGAGTAAGTTGGTTGGAGATTAAGTCTCCTTTAATTCCATTTTCGTTAACAAACTCGATAGCAATTTGGTTTTGCTCATCTAAATAAATACCAAACCGGCCTTCCCCAAACTCAGGACTTCGATTTTGCTCAAACAACGTTTGTTGCATTCCTACTTCATCAGCCTTAAACCATAACGCTAATGAAAATGGCTTACTTACATCAAAGTCAGAAAGTTTAATGACCAGTGGGTCTTCCATATCAACAAGGAGTGCTGTTCCTTTTGCTGCTTGCTGCGAATAGCGTCCCCCTCCTAGTATCATCTTACCTAACGATACTTCATACTCATTACTGAGAAAGTATCCATGATGTTCATTTCCTGAAAAGTCTCTGGCACCTTCATTATTTAAACCTGCATCAAATGACCAATAACCTAATTGCGCTGGTACTGATGGTATATCGTCAGAAGTACAAACAGGTGAGAAAAAAGCAGTGGAAAGGCAGAGGGAATAGAATAATTTTGTATATTTTATCATCAGCTTTGCTTTACCTACATTAAATACCGCAGGCCATATTCTAATACTAATGACGTATAATTTACAGCATAACAAATTGATTTATATATACTTTATTTTAGCTAGAGCTATCCTTATCAAGAATATTAAACAAATAAATTTGATTATTTTTAATACAAACTATAAAACACATCTAAAAAGCTGGACTCTTTATAGGTGTCTTATAATAGATATCCAGCAATTCGTGCTTTTTGTTAAATTCAAGGAAAGACGACTTAACAGCCAGGAAAGGATAATAATTTGGATGAAAATCAATAAGTTATAACTAAATCTTATTTCAATTTAAACAAATAAATCAGACAAACGGTACAATATAACCGATCATCTGCAAGAATATATCTACTTATTGCATATTGCATTGTTTAAAAATCAATCATCTTCGTACTGTTTAATGACCTGTAACCATTTATCAAAACCTATATTTTTGCCACAAAGTACGACAACAACATTCTTTCCTTTGTACTGTTCAGCCTGCTGCATTAAAGCCGCCATAGCAACCCCTGCAGAACCTTCCACTATTTCTCTTTCATACTTCGCTAACATATACATCGCATGACTTATTTCTGCCTCAGAAACGGTATAGCATGTATTAACTACTTTTTGGGCAATGGGAAAGGTGATACTTTCTGGTTCTACGCCACCTGCAGTAGACTCTGAAAGCGTAGGTTGCTCTTCAATTTCGATAATTTTTCCTTCCTCAAGACACTTTAGTAAAGCAGGCGCATTTTCTGGCCAGCAG
Organism: Zooshikella ganghwensis; assembly: GCF_018263875.1. NCBI lineage: Bacteria > Pseudomonadati > Pseudomonadota > Gammaproteobacteria > Oceanospirillales > Zooshikellaceae > Zooshikella > Zooshikella ganghwensis. The sequence continues at coordinate 356,019 of NZ_JAEVHG010000004.1, read as the reverse complement.
CCAGCAATCTCTGTCTCTAGTTTATTTTCTTGGTAGTAGGACCCTATACCACTAATCAAACCACCACCACCAACACTGATAAATACAGCATCTGCATTAGGCAACTGCTGGTGTATTTCCATCGCTAATGTTGCTTGTCCTGCAATAACATAAGGATCATTGTAGGGCGAAACATAATAACAACCTTTTTCTTTAGCCAGCTCCGCAGCCTGTTGTTCAGCAAGCAGGCAATCTCCATCCACCACAATGACATTTGCATTCAAATGCTGTAAGGCCGTTAGTTTTACTTTTGATATATTTGCAGGCAGAAACACTGTCACCTTTGTACCGGTTATTTTACCTGCCATGGCTACACCTAGCCCGTGATTACCAGAGGAAGCAGTAATAACACCTGCATCTTTTTGGGTTTGACTAAGCTGGTTCATGCAGCTTAAGGCTCCTCTTAGCTTAAAAGAGCCTGTAAACTGTTGATATTCTTTTTTTAACCAAACATTTACACCCGTTTTTTCACTTAACTCAATACTATAATCCAAAGCCGTTGTTCTTAACCACTGCCTAATTTGATGATGCGTGTTATCAATTAACTCTTTAGTAATTTGCATAAAATCTATCCTTTCACTTTAAAATCTTTCGAAAATTATTTAAAAAACTTCAAGTACTAGCGCAGCTCTTTTAAATAATTGAACACTGTCGCTCGACTTAAACCAATTACATTTGCAATATATTCAGCTGCATTTTTTTTATGGAATGCGCCTTGCTCAAATAAAGTCGCAACAAGCTCTTTTTTCTCCTCTCGCGAGAGTGTATTCAGTGTTAATTGACGCGATCGTAACCAATCATGGACAAATACATTTATTTTTTCCTGCCAATCATCCTGAAATAATTCATCTGGCTGAGGGACTAACGACTCAGGCTTTAAAAAAAGCTGAAGCGCTTTTTGCAAATCGTTCATTGCAGATACATCAAAATTAATACATAACAATCCAATATTTTTTTGCTCAGGTGTTTTCAATACTACACTGATACTTTTTAACTTTCGCCCATCCCAGTTTAGTTTTTCATAGGGACCGATTACTGTTTGTTCAGCATTAAATTGTGACTCATCCAGATTTGATGTTTCATTTAGCTCACGCTTTGAAAAGTTATTAGCGACATACACCACCGTGTCTGTCGCTAAACTATGAATGACCACCTCTGCATAAGGATGAAACAAAGCCGCTATTCCATCAGCGACAGCAAAGTAAGGGGCTAATAACTTTGAGTGATCATTATTCGTCTTTTGTTTTTTCATCAGTCTAACCAACAAATGCTCTTACTATTGACCACATATACTATTAAGTCTATATTAGATTGTAAAGTATAATTTGTATTCGATCGTATTTGCAGCAACAAGGGTTAAGTATGGACGTTATAGCACTTAATGAGATACAAGCAGCTTTTTCCCCCGAAGCAGCTCTAAAAAACATTAAAGATGGATTTATTGCTTATTCACAACAAAAAGTGAATGTACCTCCAGTGGGCTACCTTGGCTTTCAGGAACCTCCTGGGGACTGTCATATTAAGTATGGCTATATCAATGACTCGCCTTATTTAGTCATTAAGGTGGCTACTGGTTTTTTTAAAAATCATCTTGTCAATTTGCCCACCAGCGACGGTTTAATGCTGGTTATGTCATCCCAGACAGGACAACCACTTGCCCTCCTACAAGATAAAGGCTGGCTCACTGATACACGAACCGCCATTGCAGGTGCTTTAGCCGCTATACATTTAGCCCCGCAAAACATTCAGCAAATTGGTTTAATCGGGTGTGGTATTCAGGCAAGGCATCAGCTGCAGTGGCTAAGCTATGCAACTACCTGCAAAAAAGTCAGTGTTTGGAGTCCATCCCTACATCACTGTGAGAAATTTGCTGACGAAATGGCTGAATTTGGCTTTCAGGTTTTACCCACCAAGCAACCAGAGCAGACTATTAGTGAAAGTCAGTTAATTGTGACCACTACTCCCAGTAGAGAACCTATTGTTAAAACAGAATGGGTGCAGCCAGGAACCCATATCACCGCAGTTGGAGCTGACGCTGAAGGTAAGCAAGAACTTGCAACGTCGCTTGTTGCAGCAGCCGATATATTAGTGGTTGATAGTAAAGATCAGTGTTGTGATCATGGGGAAACAGCACATGCCTTCCAATCTGGCCTGCTAGATAACAAGACAATCGTTGAGCTAGGCGATGTACTTAATAACCCTTGTGTAGTGGAACGCTCTTCTACAGCAATATCTATTTGCGATTTAACAGGGGTTGCCGTACAAGACATAGCCATTGCAACGACTGTTTACGAGGCAATAAAAAATAAAAGTTCGCAACCCGAATAAATACGCCTGTTACGAATGATTTTAAGTGGCAGAAGAGATAAACACAGGGTAACGTCTACCGAACAGTTTGCCGCAAGGATGCGGCAAACAAGCCTCCAGGGAAGAATTTACGGTATGCAACCTTTTTACAAAGGATAGTGTGAATGCAGTTTATGCATAATGACATGGTTGTCATATAGTAGAGCAATGCAGGAGCTATTGCCGAGGAGCATTTAACAGCCACTACAGTCACTTATTTCTGCTAGCGATTAGCTGAGTAGGGATCATCTGCTACCAAGTAAGCAAGCAAGTCACTGCGTTTAGGATGCTGATTTATCCAGTCACGAGTCTGTTTTAATTTTTGATAATCATCATCACCAAACTGCTCTTTATAAAGCTGCTCAAAAACTTCTTTAGCATTGGCTTCTCTTATTTTTCGTTGCCAGGGATCGGTAAAAATAGCATTAAGATTTCCTGCCAGCCCTGCTTTTTTTAATAAATCCCACTCACCTTTATCTAACCAAATGCCATGTACATCAGGACTCAAGTCCAGCCGATGATCCGTATCTTTTGAAATACGATACTTCACCATCAACTTTCCTGTTTGAGGGCAGGTCATGGCGCGTTTAGAGTCTTCAGCTTCGACCTCAATTGTTGCCTGTTCAAACTGGTAATCTGGATTAGCTTCTTTCCACCGTAAATAATCTTTCAATAATACCCAGTTGCCACCACAGTGATCACACGTATGGCAAGGAAACAGCATATCCAAATAACCTGGCGTCAATGAACCTTGACGACAGCTGGTACATTTCAACATAACGCACTCCTAATGCCGTCCAGCAGATGCATTTATTATTAGCAAAAATGCACCTAATACGCAATTATTTAGATATACCCAATACGAATGGTTTTTTAGGTGCGGTCATCAAGTGACGAAACCCCATGAGCCTATATTAATAGGTGATTGGGGTGAGGAGTGAAGATAACAAAACCTAGAAATCATTCGTGAAGGGTATAGCTGCTTCTTTTATGTGTTTTGTTTTATAAACCCGCTTGCTGTAATCGGTTGGCATGTTGCCGATAAATACTTATCGGGTTTGTGTTAAAAAAGCCATACATCCCCATCACCTGATTAATTTCATCAAGGTGGTTAAGTTTGTAATCATCGCGAATGACTTTTCCTAAATGCATGTTACAACTACTCACCAATCCATCATGTTTTGGTGTATTTGCATCACCATGCTTACCAAACATTAATGCTGTACCCAACATAATATAATCAGAAGGATCGACAGGATTAGTATAGGATTTATTACCACCCCATGAGTAATAATGTACTCCATTAACGACAGCTTCCCCTTCCCCACATGGTGCTATAGGTAATGCTGCACTGTACTTTTCATTAAATGATTGCATATTTTCAGTACTCAAGGCCGTCAACATATTAGCAATATTTTGACCTTTTCCTGAAGGATTATCAGCAACAGCATTATCTACCAGTGTAATTGCTCCATTAGTGATAAGCTGTCCTACAAATTTTGTTACTTTGCCTAATAAAGGCTGTTTTTCATCTAGTTTTTTAAAAACATCCAGAACCTTATCCGCAAAGATACTGCCATTGATAGGTGTGCCTATTGCGGTTACTGATTTCACCAAATCTGGACGTACCGCTGCAACATAACGAATAGTATTGCCACCTTGTGCATGCCCCATTAAATTAAAACCTGTAGCACCATTAATGGCCTGCCAATTTTCTAGCTGTTCAATTAATTGTTCACCACGCGCTTCATCAGATTCAAGTGCACTTAGGTTTGCAGTGAAAACCGTTGCGCCACTGCGTCGAAGTGACTGAGCAATACCATAAAAATACTCAACACCTTCAATTGATTTAAAACCCATTGCACCATGAACAAGCACAATAGGATGCGCTGTTTTAGTGTAATTTTCTTGTACGGTTGGCTCAGTTAATTGATTGACAAACTTAACCCAGTTTAACCATCCAGCATTTGCTGCACTTGATGCTGCCAAAGCAACACCAACAGCTACCGCTGATAATGCTTTTTTCATTGATGATCTCCTCTTTATAAACAACAAACTGCTGCAGCGAAAATCCTTTTTAATGTACCTTCGCGAATAAACGTACTTTTTATAAAAATGACTAAGGTAAGTTTATATTTTCAATTGCAGCAACACGCCTTCGTTCATGATGGCTAAATTGATCATTAAGTAGTTGATTAATTGCCTGCTGTTGATCAGGTGTAGATAATCCCGAACGCTCTATTTCTGCCTTCATCGTCCTAAATGTTGAAAGTCGGGATTTCCACTGTTCTCTTTTTTTATCCAGTGCTGCAAGCCTTTGTGCAGCTTCATCACCTAATAGCTCACTTCTTGCCTGATAACGATCTACTTCAGATATGTATTGCTGATTAATATCACTCAGCTGACTCATAACTTGCTCAGGTGCTACTATAAACCTGACTTGTGTAGGCATCTCATCTAATATACGATTATATTCAGCTTGTTTTTGTGCAACCGAAAGCGAATCATTTTGTGCTATCTTAATTTTTTCTAGTTGATACTGGTCATATTCTTCCTGTAGACCAAAAAAAGCATCCGCAACATCCATTCCCAATTTATCACGTCTTAACTGATATAAATGTTCAAAATGAGTTTGTAATTGTTCTATATTGTTCTGCGAATAGCCTTGCTGTAAGTTATCTGATATTTCCTGTGCACTTTCATTTAAATGCAGATTAGCGTACTGCTCTTGATAGTTGGACAATTCGACACGGTAACTAATATAGTCATTCAGTAAACTGAGTCCTTCCTCTTTTGCTGGAGAAGGTAAGTTTTCAGTTAAATAATGCTGAAGTTTAACAATAAGTTCTTCCGTAGGGACTTCTCCAGCAGCAGATAAAAAATAGTCAAATAAATCTTTTGTTTGTTGTTCTACAATCAGATGACCTGCTTCATCTATTTTTAGTCGCCCATCAATTCGAGTGCCTTGCCAAGATGCAGGTAATATCTCTTTTACTTCTGTCGTATTACTGCTGTTATTTCCATCCACAGCGAGGTATTCATGTTCTTTTTTATTACTCGAGAGTTCTTTATCAGACACCATCACTTCTTGTTGAGTTGTCAAACCCGATTTAGCTTGTGGTAAAGAATGTTGTCCTTTTTGCAAAGTAGTAATGCTCGCATATGCAATAATAACAACAGGAGGAAGAATATAGTACCAAGCACGTTTCATAGTGACATTCCATGTAGTGACAGAAAATATTCCCATCTTGACAGACAGTTAGGATGCATTATGACTATTATCAAATATCAAGTGGCGGAAATACAGCTTACTTTTCTTAATTTATAAGCTATATGCCGTATGATTTATTAAATTCTATTAAATAGCTTTTTTATTTGGAACAAAATATACATAAATATATGTGACAAAGCTCATACTTTTAACATTTATAAACATGAAGTATGACTCAATAAAACGGCAACAGCCTTATCAAATATAAGCTTTTGCTAAAAAAGAGTACCTGACATGAGATCTTCCCTTACTCATGACCATAATCAACAGCTACTTATCTGACTTGTATTAGAATCGCTGAAACATGTAAGTTTTGCTGTCAAAAAGACCAGGTATATACCCAAATAAAAGGTATACACTATACCCATAACGAAAGGTATAGCGATAAGTAAACCTCGGTAAGTTTAAAGGTAGCTCAATGAAAGACTCCATATCTTGTACAAAGCTAGAAGTGTGTGTTGACTCGGTTGATGGTGCGCTCATTGCCGCATCTGCAGGTGCAGACCGGTTAGAGTTGTGTGGCGAATTAAGCTGTGGAGGGCTAACCCCTTCAATAGGCCTGATCTACAATATTAGAGACAAAATTAATCTTCCGATCAATGTTATGCTTCGCCCTCGCGCTGGAGATTTCTGCTACTCAGACGAAGAGTTCGCGGTAATGAAAGCCGACCTGCTTGCAATTAAACATGCTTTTCCAACGTTGGGTGGTTTCGTTACAGGTATCTTAACACCAGAAGGCGAACTTGATTCTAATCGCTTACACAGCCTCATAGCCCTTGCTCATCCTTTATCAATCACTCTACATCGCGCATTTGACATGACAAAAGACCCAGCTCAATCACTAGAAGTCTGTTTAAAGCTGGGTGTTGAACGAATTTTAACCGCAGGGTTCCAGCATCATGCCATTGATGGAGTCAGTGTCTTACAAGATCTTATCAAACAAGCTCAAGAGCAATTGATTATCATGCCAGGGAGTGGACTAAGAGCGAGCAATCTTCAATCATTTCTTGAAGCTGTACCAGCTCAAGAAATTCACATGTCAGCAAGAAAGCGTGTTGCTTCAAATATGCGGCATCAGAATCCTAATATTCATATGGGCACCAATGGAGATAGTGATGAGTTTGGTTACTATTTACCTGATGCAGAAGAAATAAAAGCAGCAAAGGCAATCATAAGCAAAACACAAGGGGTATAAAACCCCTTCATAGCAGACATCGGACCAGCGTAAACGTAGAGGCATATATTTGCCTTTTGGCAACAGCTCGACGGATGCGCCCCAATCTTTGTCTTGCCAGGTCAAAATATCACTATAAATACTTATGGGTAGTAGGAAGCTTACAATGTTACAAAGTTGCAATAAGGAAGCTTCACATGCATGAGTTGGCTCGTGATAGCGCACAGAAAAAAATAAGAAGGAGGGTCAGGAATCACCAATCAATATTGAGGTATGGTGTCTCTATAAGATTAAAAACAACAAATGAGCGGCATGAATTAAAATGTGTATTGGGCAACATTAAAGATTGATTATCACTTTTATCAATGCCACTGATTTGCTTTTCAACACACTTTCCTTTTATAGAAATCTTTTTCCATGTTGAAGGATCATTATAATTTGGAAGTTCAATGCTTAATATTTGTTTAATAATGCTCGAATCAAAAGCGTAGATCCACTTTTCACGACCATATTTATTAAGAAATGGGGCTGGGCAAGCTGCATTTTTACCATGTTTTTGTTCATGCAGTTTCACTGCCTTTTTATCCAGATACATCAATCTAATTAAGGTACCCCCGTACTCAATGGGATCTTCAATATATTGGGAAAAGACAGCCACACCTTCAATCTTAGACATATCCTTATTTAATTTATACTGATAATTATAGTCTTTATTTTCAACAGAGTAGTTTTCTCCTGATATAACAATATCAAGCTCTTTATCGCCAAAAATTTTGATAAATTAAGTATACTAATACTAACAAACATATTATACTCATCAAAGCTTTCATACTCTCACCACAACCCTGCCAACTTATCAAACAATTAATAATGCAATTAATCCAAAAATATAAATAACCCAGTAAAGAATACCTTCACTAAAATGGTCTAACAACCAGAAATATAATGATGACAAAGCAAAGTATATTAGAATAACTAACAGCATATCAAATAGATTATTTTCAACAAACAGTGCAAAAATAACTATGACAAAGGTATAGATAGCTGAGCACACAAAAGGTTTTTTAATAGACGACAGTAAATTAGTTAGTGCTATTATGAGTATTATTTCTATAATCATACTAAAGTACCTATCAAGTCTATTAGATACACTACCCAATTAAGAAAACTATCAATCTATAGAACAACAGTTCAAATAAAGCTTATCAACTCCTTTAAGGTCTCCCAATTAATGGTTAAGCGTACAAACAAAATAAATAAACGTCCACTATCAACTGAAGATCTTGCAAAGTTTTACTTTCAACTAAGTAGGCTTGAAGAGTCAGGTATCTCTATTGAACAAGCGTTCAAACTCTTCATTACAAACAAAGGGGAGTTTTCAAAAAGATCAAGTATTGCTCTATCAGAAATAAAGCAAGGGCAACCACTTTCAAAAGCAGGCAAAAAAGCTGGACTATTTTCAAATAAAGATGCTTATATTATTGAGGTTGCAGAGTCTGGCGGAGTCCAAAATATAATTTATCGAGAGTTTGCAACAGTATACCAGGATAGACTAAAAAATATAAAACTAATAAAAAGCCGTTTAGCGCTTCCGCTCTTTATTGTAATCTGTGCTGTATTCATAAAAAATTTCCCTGATTTCTTTCTTGGAAGAATATCACTTTTTGAATATTTGTTTGATAACATCGCCAATCTCCTTATTTTATTTCTTTCAATTTATACGGCTTTTAAGCTTCCAGACTGGGTCAGGAACGGTCCTTTGAGCTTTCTTCAGCAAGGATGGGATATTATAACGACAAGAACACCCTACTTAAGTGACTGGTATATACGATCAAACATTCGAGATTTTATTCAGTCGTTAGGTTTATTAACTCGTGCAGGGTTACCTATTTTAGAAGCTATTCCAAAATCATATAATATTTTGGAGAATAAGTTATTAAAGAACCAGTTAAAGGAGATTGATGTAAATTTACAAAAAGGAGATTCTTTTTCTCAAGCACTATCCACAATAAGCATAATAAACCCTGAAATAAAGCAAATTATTTCTACAGGTGAGTATTCCGGCGACTTATCAGGAGCATTATTACATTGCGCTAAGAATGAAGCTGAAAACATAGCCATACATACCAACACAATGGTTGACTGGATACCTAGAATAGTATATTTCACAGCTATTTGTTGGATTGCATATGGAATAATACAGGGCGGACCTCCAATGGGCTATATTGAATGACCTTAAAAAGCCCATAGCTTTTACATTAAATATTTTAAATGTAATGTAAAACCTGGGCTAGTATTTGCCTGTAATTAACCCATCAAAATATTGATCGTACGTACCATTTTCTTTAATCTTTGATAGTCCTTTATTGAAAATTTTTAATAAGCGCTGGGAATCCTCCCGGCTTTTAGGGAATAATAGGTGAGCTGTATTTTCTACAAGAGGCTTTTTATTAAATGTAATGGTTTGAGCAATAATTGGGCTAAATTTTGTATTCAGTATTAAAAAGCCCGTTATTGACGATACAACAACTGCGTCCAAACGACCTTTAAGCATCATCTTGAAACTAGCTTCATCATCATTATTAATGATAATATCCAACATTTTACTTTCATGAGCCTGCCAAAACTCTTTGGTATATGTATAACTTCGTGTTGCTCCAATTCGCAACCCTTTTAGATCAACCAGCTCATTCCACTCAGGAAAAGTCATTGCTTTCTTATGGAAGAAAACATAAGATTCCGTGTGCATTGAGTCACTACAGTAAAATGTTTTTTGATTTTTTTCCTTACAAGCCCAATAAGAAAGGGCAGCAAACTGTCCATTTTCAGTGTCATTATAGCTCCTTGCCCATGGTAAAAAGTTATAATAAACCATATAGCCTTGGCTCTTGAAAGCTTCTGTAATGATATGATTGACAAAACCATTACCTTTACTTGCTTCAGATGTCCAAGGTGGATACTCTCCAGTAGCAATAATTATATTATTGTTTTCCGCATAGCTCGAAATAGATGCAATCAAGCTGCTAGCGGTTAACAAAATAGCAATTAAAGGCATTGATTTCATTTTATTAGCCTTCAACAACAATATTCATTCAACATTAATGTCCCATTTCAACTATAGGGCAACTTTAACCACTAATGTAAAGATTTTTGCGTTTCTGAGCACATTAGTAGTATTTTTTAATATTCATTAAATATGAATGCAGGTTAAGCTTAACAACTCTACTATTAGGCTGAAGAGCTATAATAATACCCATTAATGATACGTTACTTATAAATGACTGGAAACTCAAATGGCACTCGAAGAGTATATAAGCCATAGTTTACCCCAGCATATTTTTAGCAAAGGAGCTGATAATGACAAGCCACTGGTTTCGTAAAAAAACCAGCTTACTTCTCGTTATAATAATTGGCTTTTTGATTGCATTTTTTATAACTCAAAAAGATCAAACATTAAAAAGAGATGAAAGCCGTAAGCCTCAGAAGCTGGCTGAATATATCGTTGCCAAAACAATACCAGTAAAAGGCAGAGCAATTGGTTATGGCGAGGTTAGTCCAGAAATAACTTTGGATGCCAACGCACAAGTTGAAGGAAAAATCATTTTCATTAGCCCAGAGTTAAAAAAAGGTGCAAGCGTTAGTAAAGGAACTGTACTGATTAAAATTGATCCCTCAGACTATCAGTTATCACTGGCCAAAGCAGAAGCAAATCTGGCTATTTATCATGCGGAACGCGATAAATTAATAACCGATAAAAAAAACACCCAGTCACTGTTTACCATCGCAGAGCAAAACTACACATTAGGTTTAAAAGCCCTTGAGCGAAAGCGTAAATTACTCAAGCAAAAAAGCATTTCTCAATCACAGGTCGAAGAAGAAGAACAGTCACTCCTCAAACTACTAGAAAATAAGCAAACGCTCGAAAACACATTAAAGACTTTACCAGCGCAAATCAAGGTAACAGAAGCTCAAATAATTCAAGCACAACAGGATATTGAGCAACAGCAAAATAACTTAACGCGCACCGTTATTACTAATCCCTTTGATGGTCGAATCAGTCAAGTTTATGTAGAGCAAGATCAGTTTATCAGCCGCGGTAGCAAACTATTCACAGCAACCAATATAGGTCGAGTTGAAATAAACGCTGAACTTCCAATTACCCATGCCCGCGTTTTACTGACAGGTATTGAGAAAATAAAATTTTCAGGTGGAATACCATCAACTCAAGATGTTCTCAAAAAACTTGGCTTAGAAGCAAAAGTAAGACTAGTAGGAGCATTTAAGGACGTTCATTGGCCAGGAAAAGCGGTTCGCTTAGGTGAGTCTATTAATCAAACCAGTAGAACAGTTTCTATTATTGTGGGTGTTGATGACTCCTACCAGAAAGTGATTCCTGGTAAACGTCCACCACTGCTTAAAGGAATGTATACCGAAGTGGAATTCATAGCTCCTGCAAGAGAGCGCCTGGTAATCCCTCGTACTGCTATCCATCAGAATAAAGTATATATCGTAGGAGAGAATAACCGCTTAACCATTAAACCGGTAATCATTGCCTACCATATTGGCGAACTTAGCGTTATCAAACAAGGTATTGTTGATGGCGACAAAGTCATTACTACAGACTTAATACCTGCCGTCGATGGTATGGTTTTACAGCCAACAGTAAATACCACGTTAGAAAAAAAAGTTGCTGCACTCGCAAATGCAGAGACCGCATTCAAATAATGCAGCATCATATGTCTTATAAGTTTGTCAATAATACACGCTCAATATATTGTATAAGAGGGATACATGATTAGGTATTTTGCAGAACACCCTACCGCCAGCAATATATTGATGATACTTTTGCTGGTTTCTGGGTTACTGACTATTTCCAATATGGAAAAAGAAACCTTTCCCACGATCGAAAAGTATGAAGTACAAGTGAGTGTCGCCTATCCAGGCGCAGATGCCAAGGAAATAGAAGAAAGTATCTGTCTACCCCTTGAAGATGCCACAGACACAATTAGTTTTGTGGAAGAAACGCGATGTGAAGCTACAGATAATGTGGGTAGCTTTGTATTAAAGATGACAGAAAATGGAAACTTTGAAGACTTTGTTCAGGATATTCGTGATGCCATTGATGCTATCAATACGCTACCACAAGAATCTGAGTCGCCTATCATCGAAGAGCTTAATCAAACCAGCGATGTAGTCAGTATTGCTGTCAGTGCCAATATTGATAAAACCCAGCTAAAACAGCTTGCCGAAACACTCAAGTCAAAGCTCGTTGAAAATCCTATGATACCCAAAGTATCTATTGAAGGTTTTTCGCAACGCATACTCAAAGTAGCGATAGCAGAAGAGAATTTACGTAAATACGGAATGAGCATTCAGGATGTCGCTGAAGCTATCAGTAACCAGTCCGTCGATTTGCCTGCAGGTGAATTAAATACAGATAATCGCTATTACCAAATCAAGTTTTTTGATCAACGAAAAACACCTGATGAATTGAGTAAGCTCATCATATCCAGTAGTGCCTCTGGTGCTGAAGTGACTTTAGGTGAACTAGCCACTATAACAGACACGTTTGAGACTAAAGAAGAAGCTATTGAGTTTAATGGAAGACCAGCAGCCATCTTAAAGATCTCAAAAAATAAGCGTGATGACAGTTTAAGTATTTATGATGCTGTAAAAGCGTTTGTTGCTACAGAAAATCAAACCCTTCCCGATGGTATTGAACTGATTATTACCAATGACTTTGCTTCCATAATTAAAGATCGGATTCAGCTTGTGCTCACAAACAGCTGGCAAGGTATCATTCTGGTAGTCTTATCATTATTTTTATTTTTTAATTTTCGATACACCTTTTGGGTCGCGATGGGATTACCGGTTGCCTTTATGGGTAGCTTTATGTTTATTCATGCGTTGGATGTTTCAATTAACATGATCTCAATGGTTGGTTTATTAATTGCCATTGGCATTTTAATGGATGATGCCATCGTCATTTCTGAGAGTATCGCAGCAGAATATAAACGTGGTCTTCCGCCACTGGATGCTGCCATTGAAGGAACTAAAAAAGTTGCCCGAGGTATTCTTTCTTCTTTTATTACAACTATTTTGATCTTTGGTGGTCTTTTATTTCTTAAAGGTGATATTGGGCAAGTACTTAAAGTCTTACCCATTGTCTTGATTACAGTTATTTCAGTTAGCCTGATAGAAGCATTTATAATTTTGCCGAATCACTTGGTTCATGCCATCCAAAAAGACCATGACAAAACGACAGCTACTTTTCATTGGAAAGCAAAATTTAATCGCTTATTTGAACGTTTGAAAGGAAAAGTCGAGTCTCTTGCAAAATGCTCCATTGAATATCGTTACCTCACTATTGGGCTGACTTTTGCGTGCTTAATCATCACACTATCTCTTGTTCCTGCTGGATTTGTAAAATTTAAAGCCTTTCCAGAAATTGATGGCAATAATATTGATGCCAAAATTCTTTTACCCCAAGGAACACCTTTAGCCCGAACAGAGGAAGTTGTCTCTCAAGTCATTGCCGGCTTAAAGACGGTAGACAATCAACTTAGCGAACAGGAAATCGCACCTTTAGTGCAAAACTATAGTATTAAATATAACGAAAACAGTGTTGCTGATGAATCAGGCAGTCATGTGGCAACCATTAGTGTTGATTTACTTTCTGTAGAGTTACGTAAAGCCACCATTAATGAGGTAGCTGCCAAGTGGGAAGAAAATGTTGGTGCTTTTCCCGATGCAATCTCTGTCATGTTCAAGAGTCCCACGACAGGACCCGGAGGACAAGCAATACAAATTCGTTTGCAAGGTAATGATTTAAGCGACTTATCATCAGCATCTTATGCCTTGCAAACATGGCTAGGAGCTTATGAAGGCGTAAGTGGTATTCGTGATGATTTAAGACCTGGCATGCCACAGATCCATATCAAAATGCAGGAGGGTACGCTCGCCAAAGGCATCAATGCTAGCATGATTGCTCAACAACTCAGGGGGGCTTATCAAGGCACAAATGTCGCAAGCATCCAATATGGTGATGAAGATTACGAAGTTCATGTCATGCTAGATGACACCTCAAAAAATACACTCACTGACTTTGACTACATGTCTATTATACATCCAACAACGGATGAAGCAGTTCCTCTAAGCTCTATTGCTCAAATAGACTATTCCCGTGAATATGCCAAAATAAATCGTATTAATAAAAAAAGAACCGTTACAGTCTATGGCGAAGTGGATGATAAACTAGCGAATACGGCTCAAATCTTAATAGATACACAAAAGAATTTTTTCCCAAAATTAAAAGCCGCTTATCCACACTTAGAAATTGGCCTTGAAGGTCAAATGAAAAACAGCAAAACTACAGGCAATTCATTCGCTACTATTTTCACTATGGGTATATTAGGGATTTTCTGCTTATTAAGTTTTCAGTTTAAAAACTATCTAGAACCTATCATCGTTTTATTAGCCATTCCCCTTTCCCTCATTGGTGTTATTTGGGGGCACATCTTACTTGGGCTTGATTTATCCATGCCCAGCTTGATGGGGTTTGTTTCATTAGCGGGCATTGTCGTAAATAACTCAATACTACTAGTAGAGTTTGTAAAATTACATGCAAAAACGGGTGTTGCCATTCACGAGGCAGCCAGTAATGCTACACGAGATCGATTCAGAGCTATTTTTCTGACAACATTAACGACCACAATGGGCATGATTCCATTACTGTTTGAAACAAGTATGCAGGCCCAAATCCTGACACCTCTGGTGACCAGTATTGTTTTTGGCTTACTGGCTTCAACCATACTAGTGTTAATAGTCCTACCCGCATTTTATATGATTTTGGAAGATTTTGGGGTAACATCTATTGAGCCTGAAACAACCGTAGAGTAATAGAGAAAGTATTAAAAATCAGTACTAAAGGGCACCTCTGAAAATGTACTTTTTTAGCGTACCCTAAAGAAAATTTTGTCTTATCTGGCTGGCGACTAGTGAAGCAATATTATTTAGATCTGGCATACCACTGCTATTAAATAGTTCTTCACAAGTAAAAACATATCGAACCGTTTTATTATCAGTAGATTCATCATTCAAAAATAGCTTACAAGACTCACTATCTGATATAAATTTTCGGAAAATAACAGAAACCCCACGACACCCATCTTGCCGCATAAGCAAAAAGATACAATCCAAACGTCCGCTCATATTTGTCGGCATTCTAAATTTATAAGCCATCTGCATCCCACCACGGGGATTGTTGTCATCAACCGGAATATAAAGACTGCTCAATAGTTCCATTTGCAAATAAAATTCACAAGCGCGTATTATATAATTAATTGGCTCCACCGCCATAACCGGTAAGTGCAACACCATAACAGGATCTAGCGCTAAAGGAATATCTGCTTGAAAATACAAACACCACCCTTCATTTTGCCCACTTAAACGACAGTTTTCTGGTAATCGAAAAGAAAAGTCAAATGCTGTTTCATCATGAGGCCTGATTTCAAAGTGATTAGCAATGGTCATCTCATCACGACGTTTTCGTAAAGCGCGACGCTGAAATACACCATTTTCTGGCTTTATATCCACCCAGTATTCTTGCAAAGTAAGATTAAGCTGCTGCGCCTTTTGCAGGTGTGCCCCCCCTTTCACCATGACTTTGCCATTAACAGTTTCACCCTGGCAATAAACCTGCTTGTCAGTTTTTAATAAAACCTGCACTCCAGCTATCATTCCTGAGCATGATTGTCCATCAAGTAAAAGCGCCATGAATGAAATACCTGAATAATTTTCTAATGTGTTAGTACACCCACAACCAAGGGTATACTTTCTTCAAAATATACCCTTCACGAATGATTTCTAGGTTTTGTTATCTTCACTCCTCACCCCAATCACCTATTAATATAGGCTCATGGGACTTCGTCACTCGATGGCCGCACCTAAAAACCATTCGTATTGGGTATAACAACGCACTTATTATCGACTGTTCAAAAAATTCTAATATTAATTGTTACTTAGTAAAGAGTAGATGAGCACTTTCTAGTGCTCAAATAGGAGTATCATGTTTTAGCAATATCTTTTAAGACAGGCATCAGGGCTTCTTGCCATGAATATTGTTTGTCACCGAAAACCAAAAATGGAGGATTCAATAAAGATTCTCGTGTATTGTAAGTTAATGGCTGAAAATTAAAATCAACAATACTGCCACCTGCTACCTCAACAATAGCCTGCGCTGCTGCGGTATCCCATTCACTGGTAGGTGTAAGGCGAGGATAAAAATCGGCTTTACCTTCTGCGACTAAACAAAATTTTAAAGCACTTCCAAGGTGGGAAATATTAATTGCAGGAAGGATTTCTGCTAAGTGCGATAACAATGGGCTTAGTCGTTCTCCCATATGACTTCGACTGGCAATTATATTTACAACATCAACCCGGTGTAGTGAATTAACTTGAATAGGTTTTACTTCACCAGCAGCCGACTCCCAAAATGCCCCAACTTGCTCGGAGGCATAATATATTTCATTAGTAACAGGTACAAAAATAACGCCCAAAACAGGACGGTTATTTTCAATTAACGCAATATTAATGGTGAATTCACCATTACGATTAATAAACTCTTTAGTGCCATCAAGGGGATCGACCAACCAAAACGTTGACCATTTATGGCGTGTGCTAAAGGGAACTTCTGTCGACTCTTCTGACAGCACAGGAATTTCTGGCGTTAGTTGCTGTAGGCCTTCAACAATTATTTGATGAGATGCCATATCAGCTTCAGTGACAGGTGAATGGTCTAACTTTTCCCTGATACCAAAATCTTCATGCTGATAAACCTCAATGATCGCAGTACCTGCTCGCTGACATACACTTTTCAGCTCACTGATTAACTTGGACTTATCCACTACAGCTCCTGTTGTAAAATATCACGAACCAAATACAACGCAGCAATGGCTCTTGCTTCAGTAAAGTCTTCACGTTGCATGAGTTGATAAAGGTTGCGCAAATCAATAATTTCCTTTTCCATGGGTTCTGGCTCATCACCAGGCAAGGACTCAGGATAAAGTCCTTGAGCAAGAACAACACTCATCGAGTGACTCATATAGTTCGGCGACAACGTAAACTCACTGATTGTGCGCAACTGCTGGGCACCATAACCCGCCTCTTCCTTTAACTCCCTATTCGCCCCCTCATGCAATGTTTCCCCGACTTCAACAAGTCCCTTTGGTAAGGTTAGTTGATAGTTTTCAGTACCAGCCGCATATTCTTTAATCATAACCACCTGATGCTGATCAAGCATCGGCACAATCATCACGGCTTTTCGCCCAGTACCTCGATTGCCAAGGCGCTCATAGATGCGTTGCTCTCCATTCGCAAATGTAAGCTGCAATTGCTCCACTCTAAATAAGGCTGTTTCTGCAACAACTTCTTTACGATCAATTTTTGGCATGGACATAGGCGTTTTAATCCCTGCAGGACATGAGTTTATGACTACGTTAAGATATACCCTTCACGAATGATTTCTAGGTTTTGTTATCTTCATTCCTCACCCCAATCACCTATTAATATAGGCTCATGGGACTTCGTCACTCGATGGCCGCACCTAAAAACCATTCGTATTGGGTATAGACTTTACATATTCCCTGGTTTTAGATGGCCTAGGCTAAAGAGTACTCTTATTTTTTTATAACTTAAGGTGTAAGCACTCAAATACAGTGTTTGACTTCATACTACAACTGTAAGGTAACGAATGATCAATTGGCACGACATCGATACTGTCTTATTAGATATGGATGGTACACTTCTAGATCTTCATTTCGACAACCACTTTTGGCTTGAGTATATGCCCGCAAAGTATGCTGAAAAGCAAGGTATTAGTCTCGATGAAGCCAAACAGCAGCTTGAACCTATTTTTGCCGAAACCAGCGGCCAGCTTCAATGGTACTGCCTCGACTACTGGGGCAAAACCCTCGATTTGGATATGGTAGCCATTAAACAAGAAATAGCTCACCTAATCACATTAAGACCCTCTGCTGAAGCATTTCTGACAGCACTTCATCAGTCAAAAAAGCACGTCGTGCTTATAACCAACGCACACCAAGACAGTTTATCCCTAAAACTTGAGCGTATCGCCCTAGCACATTACTTTGACCATATGATCACCTCTCACAAATATGGTTACCCTAAAGAGCAACCACCTTTTTGGGAACATTTGGCCAATGATATTCACTTTGATCCTAGTCGCGCCCTTTTTATTGATGACAGTTTACCTATTTTGCGCTCAGCACGTGACTATGGCATTAAACATCTTTTTGCAATACCACAACCAGACAGTCGCCTACCACCAAAACCCACCGAAGAGTTTACTGGGATAGATAGCTACCTATCTTTATTACCCATAGACGACTAATGAAAGCTAAGCGACGATCATAAACTCTCAAAATGCAGGTAGCGAAACGTTGAGTAAACAAGCAAATCCAACCTCAGATAAATTACGACTTGATAAGTGGCTATGGGCAGCTCGTTTTTTTAAAACCCGCGCCCTTGCCAAAGCAGCGATAGAAGGAGGCAAAGTTCACTACAACGGAAGCCGCACTAAACCCAGCAGGGAGCCAGTGGTTGGCGATACGCTGACGATTCGTCAAGGCTGGGATGATAAAACAGTCATCATTACCGCACTATCACAACAACGACGGGGTGCCAGTGAAGCTCAGCAGCTTTATACTGAAACAGAAGAGAGCATCCAGCAAAGGGAAAAGCGGGCTTTAGAGCGCAAAGCCAATAGTGCCAGTCAAATTGCTCCTGACTCACGCCCCACTAAAAAGCAACGCCGCGATATTCGAAAGCTTAAAGATCATAATGCTTAGCTAAAAAAAGTGCTTAACGAAAATAAAGTGCTTAGCAAAATGAGTGTGGTATTACAGTACTCAAGATCTTGAAGACAAACAGGATTTGTCTTCTTTATGAGAGTTGTTATTGCTACTCATCTTCTTTTTCAGGGATTCTTTGCCAAATAGCCAGTAGCTCTTCAGCTGTTTCGTGAGCAGCTTCTATCATAGGCGCATGACCTACCTTTGGCAGAATTATCATACTGACATCTTCAAGATGGCGATGAAAATGGGGAGCCGTCGCTTCAGGCAGCACACGATCCTCCTTGCCCCATAAGACAAGTGTTGGCATTTTTAACTGATTAAGGTATTCAGCTGCCCGTTCCTCTTGATAAAAAGCCTCTGTTGACGACTTTAAATCTTTGAAAATTTTTCTGTTACGTTCTGCGTGGGCTATCTGCTCTAACTCCATCGCATGAACAATAATACTGGGAATTTCAGGCGGTATAGACATAACAAATGCCAAAAAAGCAGTCATGTCACCTGACGCCTCAACAATTAGTGGGTTATTACCTTGCTTCAGCAGGCCCTCAAGCTCACTGGGCATATCCGTGATGATACCTGCAGAATTGAACAGCCCCAGGGTTAAAACTTTTGCAGAATGTTGCGCTGAGTAAACAAAGCTAATCCATCCGCCCATCGAGTTACCCACTAAATGAAAATTGTCGAGCTTTAACTCATTAACGATATGCTCAAAAGCAGCAACTTGATTTTCAATTAAGTAATTGTCCAGATCCCAGTCGGTATTACCATGCCCAGGTAAGTCAATCGCGAAATAGTGGTAACGGTCTGGCAACAGCCTGATCAGTTCCAGCCATACATCCTTGTTAGCCGCAAACCCATGAACAAAAACCACCTTTTGCCCTTCAGGATCACCACCTTCCAAGTAACTAACTCGGTTGCCTTTGACCATCACAGACTTTAATACCACACCCGCCCCATCACGGGTATAGGTTAAGGCGTTGTGATAAATCAACACCGCCAAACTATCACGAAATAAAATGCAAAAGGCAGCAACAACAGTCAAAATAATAAACGCTGCTGTAACTCGTTTTACGGGAAAAGTAGCACTCTTTTTCAAATTACTTTTTACTCTCAGCGGTTAACAGCTTAAATAACACGGGAACAACAACAATAGTGAGTACCGTTGATGACAACAAACCACCAATGATTGTCCAGCCCAGAGGCGCCCATAAGCTACTCCCTGATAATGTTAACGGTAGCAGGCCACCCACTGTTGTAAACGTTGTCAGCACAATAGGTATTAAACGTGTCTTTCCCGCTTCTAATGCCGCACTCGCAACCGATAAGCCACTGGCTCTAAGTTGGTTCGCATAATCAATAAGAATAATAGAGTTGTTCACAACAATCCCGACGAGTGAACTAAAGCCAATGAATGCCATAAAAGAAAAGCTATTTCCTGATGCAAACAAACACACTAAAACACCCACTATAGACAAAGGTATTGCCGCAAAGACAATGACAGGCTGAACAAATGACTTAAACTGCAGCACAAGCACAGCAAATATACCCAGCAAGGCAATTAAGAGTGCCTTAGTAATACCCGCAAATGACTCTTCCCGACTCTCTTCTTCCCCCCCAACCCGAAAAGAAAAATCCGTTGGCCACTCGACTGTTTGTAACTGCTCTACAATAGCGGAGGTCACATTAACTACCTGAAACCCTCTTGCCACATCGGCTGTAACGAGGGCCGTTCGTTCTAAGTCATAGTGATGAAAACTGGCTTGCCCTGGAGTGAAATTGAGTTGTGCAACCTGACGTAAAGGAATGGACTGACCATTAACTGATGCCACCGTAATTCTCTCAAAGTCATCTAAGGTTGGTTTATTGCTATCCGCTAAACGCGCAACAATGGAGTATTCATCCCCTAACTCATCCCTGAACGTCCCTACAGATGAGCCTGACAGTGCTGTTCTAATGGTTTTATCTATTCGAACAATTGGAACCCCTAGCAAACCAGCTTTATCTCGGTTAATAGCAACATTGAGATCTGTTTTATATTCACCAGTAGGATTTCGCACATTAATGACACCAGGCGTACTTCGCATAATATCAGCAACCGCATTTGCCATTTTTTTCAGGGTGGGAATATGATCACCCACCACCCAGATAGCGACTGGAGCATCCAATGGTGGTCCCTGTTCAAATTCTTTTACGGCAATTTCTGCTCCTGGAATTTCCACTACCTGCTGACGCAATGAGCTAACAAAGTCGGGCAAACTCTCTTGCATATCAGGTGATAGCTGAACAAACAATTGAGCGTGATTGGGTTGCTCCCGCTTAGGCTCCACATTGTAATAAACTTTTGGATTGCCTCGCCCAACGTTGGTGGTAACACTCTTCACACCATCTTGTTGCGCTAATAACTGTTCAACCTGATGTGCGATGTCACCCGTGGTATCGAAGCTGGTGTCCTCTGGCGTATCAATATTAATCATCAGCTGAGGCTTTTCAGCTTTTGGAAACAGGCTAACCCCCACTTTGGGAAATAACCACAGACTACTGGACAGTATCAACACCACACTCAGCAGAACCCATACTGGATGCTGAAGACTCAAACGCAAAAAAGGAACATAGCAGCGATGAGTAAATCTGGAAAACCATAAAGCAATCCTCGTTTCAGCTGATTCTGGGGAGCAATCATTTGCGCTAGAGGAAGGCTGATCAGCACCATGTACTAACTGATCAGCATTGCCAGACGCCCCTGAACCAGCTCTTTTTTTCAGCATTTTGCTGGACAGCCAGGGTGTGAAGGTTAGAGCAATAATCAGTGAAGCCAACAAGGTTAAAATAACCGTTACAGGTAAAGAGCGAATAAAGCGACCTGTTCCACCTTCCAGCATCAGCATTGGAATAAAAGCCAGTACAGTCGTAATTGTGCCACTGGCCACAGCCCACCCCATCTGCCCTGCTCCTTCAATGGCAGCTTGCAGAGGCGTTTTTCCTTGTCGATATAAGCGAGTAATGTTTTCAGTGATGACAATGGCATTATCAACCAATAAACCCAATGCAATCACCAAGCCTGCAATCGTTATCTGTTGCAGCCCAAATCCGGTAAGATCAACCCAGCCAATAGCCACCAACATGGAACAGGGAATGGCCAGTACAATTACCAGACTTTGCTTTAATCCAATCACCGCTAAAACAATCAAGCCCACTAACAAAAGTCCTTGCAACAAATTGTTTTGCAGCAATGACAGCATTTGCTCAACACTTGCCGTTTGATCAAACACAACATCTGTTTTTACTGTTTTTGGCAGTGTTTTTTGAAAAGTGGTTAGGGTTTCTATTAAGCCTCGTTGAACATTAAAAATATTGGTATTTTCACGCTGTTTTACCGAAACGATAACGGATCGCTTTCCATTATGGGTGATCGCGTGTGTTGGGTCATCATCAGCAAAGTGCACTTCAGCTACATCTCTGACAAAAACAACATGCTTTTCCGTTCCCCGAACAATCGTCTTCTGAATGGCCTCCAGTGACTTGAAATCACCACTGGTTCTTACTGTAAACCGTGCCTGACCGGCATCAACATGTCCTGCTGGGATATTAACGCTGGCAGCTTCCAGTGCACTCAGTAACGTATCCAGCGAAATATCCCACTGTCGCATTTTTTCTAGATCAGCACGCACCTGAATTTGCTGGCTGGGTATACCCCATACATCAGCCTGCTTAACACCAGAGACCTTTTCAAACTTTAACTCTAAGCGCTCTGCAATCCTTCTTAACTCTCGAAATGATGCCTGCTCTGAGGTTAATGCTGCCAGGAAGATATTGACGTTAGTCGGCGAGGCTTTCAGCACCTCTAAACGCAACAAATCATCAGGTAACTCCTCCCTGGCCTGATACATGGCTTGCACAACGTCATCATAATAGTCATCAGGATCTTCTATGTCGTGGAACTCAATCTGTGTAGTTACTACACCATCTGTAATAGTCGTCTTAAGCTTTTTTACATCATCAAGTGCATAAAGCGCATCTTCAATGGGGTCAACAACGAGCTGTTCCATATCCAGGGGGGCTGTACCAGGGTAAACAGCGATAATGGTGGATATCGGTAAGGTAATTTGTGGATCTTCAGAGCGTGGCATCGTCACCAGTGATACCCCCCCCAATATCACCAGTAGCAACAAAATCATCAAAGTAAACTGATGGTTTACTACGGCAAACTGCGGTAACTTCATGCCTCCATTTAATTTCATACCAGCCTCTACTCCCCAGCAAGACGCACATGCATTCCATTTTCTAAATACTTAGCGCCCAGGGTGACAACCTGTTGCACGCCATCCAGTCCTTTTTTAATGGCCAGCTCTCCTCCCAGCATGGCTGAGATATCTACCCAGTGCTGTTGAACTTGGTGCGTTTGCTCATCAAAAGCAAAAACCATCGCTTTATTGTTGTTTGCGGTGACCATGGCAGCAACAGGAATAAACGCAAGCGGCTTGGTGGTATGTGGATAAATATCCATTCGCCCTATCAACCCGGATTTGAGCACTACAGATGGTTTGTCTAACTCAACCTTTACGTTAAAAGTACCTGACTTTGGATCTGCTACAGCAGCAATTTGACTCACTCGACCTGAAAAACCTTTCTCTGGGTAAGCATCAAAAAGGACTTTGGCTGTATCTCCGATACTCACTTTCACCACATCTCGGTCAGCCAACCCCACTTCCATCACCCACTGATCTCTTCCCAGTGCAACAAGAAAAGCTGGCTTACCCGCACTGATTAACTCATGCGGCTCAAGCAGCCGCTGTAATACCCGACCTGGCTGAGTTGCCTTGATCACCGAATGGCGTTGATTAAACCGAGCAATTTGCAGATCAGCTTCTGCAAGCCGTAATACAGTTTGTGCATCCTGCAACTGTTGTAAAGAAATGGCTTTCTTCTGATATAAACGGTTAAGACGTTGTAAATCTCTTTTAGCTTTAACTACGTTAGATTCCGCAGAGCTGACTTGAGCATTGACTTCTTCCTTGTCTAATACAGCTAATAAATCCCCAGTATTAAAGGTATCACCCTCATCAACATACACTGCCTTTACCAGTCCACTGGTTTTAAATGCCAGTCGAGTTTCTGCTGCATAACTCAAACGCCCAGCCGTTCTAATCGGTAACAAACGGATTTCACGTTTAACATTGGCAGTTTCCACAACACGAGTAGGCTGCTGAAGCGTCTTTGGCAGATCTCTTTGCAGGCTATTATCCGCATAAACCTGATGCCAGGCACAGCCTAACAACATAGCCCACAACACCGCGCCCAACCGCGAAATACGCTGTGGACGATGTAATTTTGAACGTTTCATACCTAAGCCTGCTGAGTTGTCGAGAATAAAAACGGATGTTGCAGTAACCAGTACTTGAGGTTGTACTGAATAAAACGATGTTGACACCGCTAACATATAACCCAAGAATGTTTTCACTGTCAACATTGATTTTTTTATATGCTGACCAGTACTGACAGTCATTCACAGGCTTTCTAAACTTATTCTTTGAGAAACGTTTTTGTATTAGCGCCTAATTAAGGGCACCTCTAAAAATGCACTCTTTTCGAAATAGCTGTGTCAGTGCTGTGAATTTTTCCACTCAGACCATGACTTCAAGTGTCAGGATGCCTATAATTCGCCCCCTCACTAAACGAGCTGAGCAATACTGTTATGAGTGAAAATGATCAAATTCAACGATTTCTTTTTGAGCAGACTGATATCCGAGGCGAGATAGTTTCTCTTGAGCAGAGTTATCAACAAGCTCTGGCAGCCCATAACTACCCAGAACCAATCAGACAGTTACTCGGTGAGTTGATCTCCGCAGCCATCTTGTTAAGCACAACGTTAAAATTCGCTGGAGTGATGACTTTGCAGGCCAAAAGCAGTGGCCCTATTCGCTTACTAATGGTGGACTGCAATGAAAAGCATGAATTTAGAGCATTAGCACGGTGGGAGGGTGATATTCGGCAAATGGATCTGCAGAGCTTACTACCTGCAGGACACCTAGTGATTACCATCGACCCAGAACAAGGCAAGCGCTATCAAGGCATCGTACCCCTCAATGGTGATACGCTCAGTGAGTGTTTTAGTGTCTACTTTGCCCAGTCAGAGCAGTTACCCACCCAAATGTGGCTATTTGCAAACCATGAGCATGCAACAGGGCTATTACTTCAGGCACTGCCAGCGACCCAGGAAACAGACCCTCAGCAACGAGAACTTAAATGGGAGCACATAACAACGCTGGCCAAAACCGTAAAACCTGAAGAGTTGTTAACACTAGACCCCCATATTGTGCTGCACCGACTATTTCACGAAGAAACTGTCCGCTTGTTTCCTGCTGAGCCTGTAGCATTTCACTGTAATTGCACTCGGGAAAAAACATCCGTCGCATTGCGCTCAATCGGACGAGAAGAGGCTGAAAGTGTGCTAGAAGAGCAAGGGGAGTTAGTGCTTAATTGTCAGTTCTGTAATCAAGCGTATCACTATAATGCTACAGATATAGCCCAACTTTTTGATAACGACGAAAACACTTCATCCTCGCCACTTCACTAACACCACCTCCACGATGCAGGTTAATACTTGCATCGTGAATATCCCCACTTTAAAAAGCAAAATACTCTCACTAAGCTGTACACCCAAAACTTTATGCCCAATCAGAGTTGCATTTGAACGCCAATCTGTATATATTTTCGCCACCTTTTGGTTTGGTCAGATTATGAGCAGTGACTAGTTTTTGTTTACAACTCATTTGACCCGTTTTGTTTTGACCAAATTAAAATATCGCGTTAACCCTAAACGCTCTCAATTCACTTAATCTGCAAAAGAAGGAGGCCCACAGTGATAAATACTCATATGTTCATTGACACAACGGGTTTCCTTGCCAAGTACGTTTTCAGTTAATAACCAGCTGTTCATCGCTGGTTTATAGCATTACAAGCCCTATTAGCACTTACTCATTACCAGTACGCCTGGAGACTGTTTAATAGCGGCTTGGCATTGAGCCCTTCCTAAAGTTTTGTCCTCTATTGTCATACGCACCATGATGACAGAGAGAAAACAGCCAACTTTTTGTTTTAAACAATGCCATTTAGGAGTGCACATTATGATTTGTTTTATAAGCCAGCCTCATTTAGGAGCAACTTGTCGTATGCCTATTTTTACATTGATCGTAAAGACACTTGATGATGAAAAAGAAAGATATAAAAGAGATTATTACCTGCTTAGGTGAAGAGCGGCGTTTGTTTTATTATCATAAGGACCGCTATTGTTTTGATCTGCTGCGTTATGCAATGGCTAAAAATAAACACCAAACCTGCAAGTTAAATCAGCTTAAGCAAAGCCAGTTTGGCCAATTTTTTACAAAAAAATCAGTCAAGGAAGCTTTATCCATTTATGGACAAGGTGAAATCAGTCAAGACCAGTTGGCGTGTTGCTGGTTAGAAAAACCATTCATTTTTGCATTAACCTTAGACTGCTGGGGTAATGGCGATAGAGGTTGGGATCAAACTTCTCGAAACCAATCTAATTTAGTCCTACAAATCAACTTTACGGGTGAGCACTTAGATAATTACTACTCACTGATAAAACCAGATAAAGATGATGAAGGTCCGTTTGCATCCGACTCGCACCCTATCAATACCAAAGGCCGCCATACTATGGCTTGGGTACGCTTAGACTTTGACCTGGACTCTAATGAAGCATTAATAGAAGAAGTTCAAAATGACTGGTTAAGGGATGCCAACCGTGCTTATATGCGTCTGAAAACCAGGCGAAAAAGAAATCCCAATCTTAAACCAAGCGATGTTTGGTATAGTATTAATGGAGACTATGAGGGGTTATCTCGCTATGTTGAAACCATTTTACCCCCCTACCAACAAATTTGGGCTGAAGCATCACTGGCAGCAGCTATACAGTTTATTCGAGAAGAGCTGGGCATCACTCAAATCTACTACCACACTTATGAAACGGGAAAAAAAATAAAAGACGTAGCGCACAATCCCCCTCGATCAATCTACACCAAGCTGCCAAGACAGTTTGGCTTTAAACTTACTGCAAATACACCCGTGTTTTTACGCAACGATAAAGTCGCACGCCGCTATCTTAAAGCTATTCGCCAACCCAATTGGTATGTCATGCAGCTTTAATAGAGACGGTATACCCTGCAACTGACATGCAGCCTCAGTTATATCGGCAGGTATAGAAACAATCGCACTGGCTCAACTAGATTCTTTTGATCTAGTTGAACCGGATATTTAACAGCTATAAATTATTTGGAAGTATTCATTTTTACACGCTTTGTTTATGGCAAAGAATTGCTTAACACACTCCCCTAAGTTAAACACTCAACAAACGAGAAACATTACTTTATATAAGGACTTTTAAAATATAAGGACATTCAAATCTCACACTGCCATAATTCTTTTATTGATATAAAGCTCCTTAATGTACTGCTAATTGCCTTAACGCAAACGATGTTTTTTTGGCATAATACTATTGCTTACATGCCTTGAGTGTAGGTTTTTTGAGGTGACATCATAAGGCTTAGTTAACCATCTACAAAAAACTGAGTTTTATTGCTTATCCGTGCTGACACTTACTCAATAACCCATCACAGAGCATGCTGAAATGAAAGGCTAGATAAGGTAATACTAAGTTGATTTTTTCCTACTCTACATACACCCTGAAGCAATCTATACCCAACACGTAGGGTTTTTAGGGGCGGCTGTCAAGCGATGAAGCCCCCGGAGCTTATATTAATAAGTGACTGGGGTGAAGAGCGCTGACAACAAACCCTAAAAATGATTCGTGAAGGGTATATACCCAACACGTAGGGTATATTTATTATGGAATTGGTTTTACCGATAAAATACAGCTTAAGCCAAGTAGCAATAAGCTAAAAATAAAGGCATAAGTCTTCTTTTTAACAGTGAAACAAATCCCCTAATAGGGTTTGCGTAAAGGGCAACACTAACCTTTGTCTACTTAGCGTGAAGCCACTATGCTGAAAACAACATGTTGCCATGTAAGCCACAGGACTAAAGAATTAACTAAAACGGTATAAAAAGCCGGCGAGGTAATTGATAATGACTGATAGCAACGAGGGTCCTCAGGTTTTTGAAGATCTCCACTCAGCTCAACTAGTGGAGTTGGCAGTAATACGCAATGAAGGCCGTTTAGCATCAAATGGTGCATTAGTCGTTGAAACGGGAGCAAGGACGGGTCGCTCACCCAAAGACCGCTATATTGTCGATGAACCAAGCACATCAGATGCTATTGATTGGGGGGCTATAAACCGACCATTTCCTGCAGAAAACTTTGATACACTCTGGGAAGAAGTAGAACAAAGTCTAGCGGGCCGAGACCGTTTTATACAGCATTTACATGTTGGTGCTGACCTTGAACACTACTTACCTGTTCAAATGACGACAGAAACAGCCTGGCATAATTTATTTGGCAGAACCCTGTTTGTACGCCCATCAACATACAATCCTCAAGGCAAAGAAGCCTGGCAGATTCTTAATGTACCCAGTTTCATTTGTGATCCAGCCAAGCATGGAACCCACTCTGATGGTGTTGTGATCATTAACTTTGCCAAACGCAAAGTACTACTGGCGGGTATGCGCTATGCCGGAGAAATGAAAAAAGCCATGTTCTCTGTGCAAAACTTTCTGCTGCCTGAAAAGGATGTTCTCCCTATGCACTGTTCCGCTAATGTTGGGGAAAATGGTGAGACTACCCTTTTCTTTGGTTTATCCGGCACGGGTAAAACAACACTCTCCGCAGATGAGCAATGTTATTTAATTGGCGACGATGAGCACGGTTGGGCTAAAGGCAGTGTCTTCAATTTTGAGGGCGGCTGTTACGCGAAATGCATTAACCTTAGCCATGAAGCAGAGCCTGTTATTTGGAATGCGATTCGCTTTGGCGCCATTGTCGAAAATGTGGTCATTCATCATCATACCAATGAGCCGGACTATGCGGATATCTCCATGACAGAAAACAGTCGATGTGCATATCCTCTAGAACATGTGCCCAAGCGTGTTCATGAAAACCGTGCTGGTGAGCCAACGGCGATCATCTTTCTCACCTGTGATATGACAGGTGTACTGCCACCTGTATCGATACTATCCAAAGAGGCTGCAGCTTATCATTTCTTAAGCGGTTATACCGCACTGGTCGGTTCAACCGAGATGGGGAGTGAAGCTGGATTGAAATCCACATTTTCAACCTGTTTTGGTGCCCCCTTCTTCCCAAGACCTGCACGAGTATACGCTGAGCTTCTTATTAAGCGTATTGAAGAATTTGGCAGTAAAGTCTTTCTGGTTAATACTGGCTGGACAGGTGGGGCTTATGGCAAAGGCGGTAAACGCTTTAGTATTCCAACGACACGTGCCGTCATTCATGCTATTCAAAATGGTGACCTGGCCGAAGTGCCAACTCAGCATTTACCCACTATTAATGTTGAAGTACCCACACAAGTTCCTGGAGTCGATGCAACACTATTGAATCCTCGCGACACCTGGCAAGATAAGCAAGCTTACGATGATGCCGCCAAGGACTTAGTACAACAGTTTATTAATAACTTTAAAAAGTTTGACGTACCTGAAGAAATCATCCAGGCAGGTCCTCATATTGATAGCTAATAGCCGCTTTAACTAGCTATTTTCACATTTATCGATAGCCAAGGGGATACTCTAACTATACTAAAGTTGGAGTATCCATCGACCTCTTTAATTTCCCACTTGCCCACTAAATAGATAAACCCTATCTACTGCACTTGTTTTATTAATAATTCTTTTGAGTAATTATCTAGGGCATGCCGTCCAACCTGACCTAGCGCTTCAGGTCTGGCTAGAAAGCCTATGTTTTTCAGTGTTGATCCACTTAGTAAGGTTAATGCTCATGGCTTATCGAGCAAGCTGAGACATGTACGATAATTAGTCTGTATAGTGAGTGCAGAGTAAGACACTTTCTGTTTGAGTGTGTCATAATCTGGATTGTTTTTTATTAATTGAGAGAAAGGTAATTCATGGAAACTATCTTTCAGCGTATTGCGGAAGAACTCGATGTTCGTCAAGTGCAAGTTGCTGCAGCCGTAGAGCTACTTGATGGTGGTGCTACTGTTCCTTTTATCGCCCGTTACCGGAAAGAAGTAACAGGTGGTCTTTCAGATACAGATTTACGTACTTTGGAAGAGCGACTGCGCTACCTCAGGGAGCTGGAAGAGCGGCGTGACACAATACTGAACAGTATTAAAGAGCAAGACAAGCTCACCCCCGAGCTGGAACAATCTATAAAACAAGCAGATACCAAAACACGGCTTGAAGATTTGTACCTGCCATATAAACCTAAACGTCGTACAAAAGCACAAATTGCACGCGAAGCTGGGCTAGAACCACTTGCCGATTTACTTTTCAATCAGCCAGAAACCTCTCCAGAACAAGCAGCTGAGCCATACATTAATGCAGATCAAGGTGTAGCGGATGTCAAAGCCGCACTTGATGGCGCTAAATTTATTCTTATGGAACGCTTCAGCGAAAATGCTGAATTGCTCGGAAAACTAAGAGAGTTTTTATGGGAAGAAGGCGACCTGTCTTCAACAGTTGTTGCAGGTAAAGAAACTGAAGGCGCCAAATTTCAAGACTATTTTGCCCATCGTGAACCTATCAAAAAAGTACCTTCTCATCGCGCACTAGCTATTTTCAGAGGCCGTAATGAAGGTATCCTGCAAGCTGTCATTGCCGTGGGCGAAGAGCTAGAACGTGGGGCATCTCATCCTTGCGAACACATGGTTGCTGAGTTTTGGGGAGTATCTGACGAGCAACGTCCTGCCGATAAATGGTTGCAGGAAGTCGTGCGTTGGACCTGGCGAGTAAAACTGCTCAGCCAACTGGAAAGTGAACTTCTCACCCGCCTGCGAGAAGCCTCAGAAGAAGATGCTATTGCCGTTTTTGCACATAATCTAAAAGACCTTCTCCTCGCAGCCCCTGCAGGCCAGCGTTCCACCATTGGCCTGGACCCAGGTTTACGAACCGGTGTTAAGGTCGCAGTGGTCGATAATACCGGTAAGCTTGTTGAGCACACCACCATTTTCCCTCATGCGCCACAAAATGACTGGGATAGATCAGTCGCAATACTGGCAGCCCTCTGTCAAAAGCACGATGTTGAGCTGATCAGTATCGGCAATGGCACAGCGTCAAGAGAAACAGACAAGCTAGCCGGTGAACTCATCAAAAAATACCCTTCATTAAAAGTAACGAAGATTATGGTGAGTGAAGCAGGTGCTTCTGTTTATTCAGCTTCAGAACTAGCCGCAAAAGAGTTTCCAGAACTTGATGTGTCATTCCGTGGTGCGGTATCTATTGCAAGAAGGCTCCAAGATCCACTGGCAGAGCTTGTGAAAATTGAACCTAAGTCTATTGGGGTGGGCCAATACCAACACGACGTCAGTCAAACCCGCTTAGCACGATCTCTGGATGCGGTAGTTGAAGACTGTGTGAACGCTGTGGGTGTTGATGTAAACACCGCCTCCTCTCAGCTACTGCAACGCATATCCGGACTTAACCAAACAATTGCCAGCAATATTGTCAGCTTTAGAAATGAGTTTGGCGTCTTCAAAAACAGAAAAGACCTGAAAAAAGTGCCTCGTCTGGGTGAAAAAACCTTTGAACAAGCAGCAGGCTTCTTGCGTATTATGAATGGCGATAACCCATTAGATGCTTCTAGCGTCCACCCTGAAGCCTATCCTGTTGTTAAATCAATCGCTGAAATCAATCAACGTGATATACGCAATATCATAGGTGACAATGCATTTCTGAAAACACTGGACCCTGCCAGGTTTACAGATGAACACTTTGGTATCCCAACAGTTACAGACATTATCAAAGAGCTTGAAAAGCCAGGACGAGACCCTCGCCCAGAGTTTAAAACAGCCACCTTTAAAGAAGGAGTAGAAACACTGGCTGACCTCAAACCCAATATGACATTGGAAGGGGTTGTTACCAATGTCACTAACTTTGGGGCATTCGTTGATATTGGTGTGCATCAGGATGGGCTGGTCCATATCTCCGCTTTATCAGATACCTTTGTTAAAGACCCTCGTGATGTGGTTAAGGCAGGGGATATTGTTAAGGTGAAAGTGCTGGAAGTGGATATTCCTCGCAAGCGGATTGGTCTGACAATGCGCATGACAGATACGGCGGAAGACTTCAAAGCACAAAAAGATCAACCTCGCTCAGAAAGGAAAGCAACAGGCGGTAATAAAAAAGGACGGACAGCCAGTGCCTCAAGTAAGCCTGCTGGCGGGACTTTTGCCGATCTGTTTGCTAATGCTAAAAGCCTCAAAAAGAAATAATTACACTCTTGGTCTCTGGAGCTATCCAGAGACCATGCCCAACCTTTCGCTTTTGATTCCTTCTTTAGCTACAACCTGATTATAATTCTACCCACTCAATTACTGTCTCAACGTTATTTTGCTAAAGACTGGTGTTATACCTTGCAAAAAACGTATACACCTTTGTTTTCGGCTCAACATCCCGCTTAATAAAGCAAAAATGCTGATAACATTCGCACATAACCCGATAGAGATGGTATACCTTAGTATAAGGTAACTTGTAGTGATGATGACTCATCCCCATATAGTGTTCTCCACTCATCTGATTAGCTTAAGGAAGCGTTGTTTTGGCTAACTTAGCAGACCGGCTTAAGTTGTTAAGCCAGCCGGTAAACCGCCAACTGCTCAAAGCAACACGGCGCGGCATTGAAAAAGAAAGTTTACGAGTCTCCCCTAACGGTTTCTTAGCTCAAACCCCTCACCCACTGGCGTTGGGTTCCAAGCTAACACACCCCTATATCACAACAGATTATTCAGAAGCACTACTGGAATTTATTACGCCCGCCTTTACGGACATTGATACGACGCTTGGTTTTCAGCATGATTTGCATCGATTTACCCAACAGCATTTAGCAGATGAGTTGCTTTGGGTTAACAGTATGCCCTGTATTTTAACGGGAGATGAGAATATCCCTATTGCTTATTATGGTGAATCCAACATAGGCAAAATGAAGTATATTTATCGCGAAGGTTTAGCTCATCGCTACGGTAAAGCAATGCAAACCATTGCGGGAATACATTATAATTTTTCTCTTGCCCCAGAAGTCTGGTCACTACTTAGCGACTATGAGCAAACAAGTTTACACGAAAAAAATCAGCACGATTTACAGTCAAGCAGCTATTTAAACCTTATTCGCAACTTTCGGCGCTTAAGCTGGTTATTAATGTATTTATTTGGTGCGTCACCTGCGGTATGTCGTTCCTTTTTCAGCCATACCAACCACCAGCTGCAAGACTTTGACGACTATACTGTTTATTTACCTTACGCAACTTCGCTGCGCATGAGTGACTTAGGCTATCAGAACAATGCCCAGTCTGGCTTAAATATTTGCTACAACACATTACCAACATATATAGAGTCCCTTGAGCACGCAATTCGCACCCCCTTTCCTGATTATGAGAAAATAGGTCTCACTAAAGATGGCCATTATTTGCAGCTTAATACCAATATCCTGCAAATTGAAAATGAATATTACAATGCCATTCGCCCCAAGCGTACTATAGAATCAGGCGAACGCCCTGCCCGTGCTTTGCAGGCAAGAGGTATCGAGTATATTGAGGTGCGCTGCCTGGATTTAAATCCATTTGACGCTATTGGTATAAACGCCTCACAAGCCGCATTTATGGATGTATTCTTAACCTATTGTGCTTTAGCTGAAAGCCCCACAATCACCACACCAGAATGCGAAGCCATCACTCATAACTTTACACATGTGGTGTTAGAGGGAAGAAAGCCAGGATTGCAGCTTCAAAAACAGGGAAACCCCATCCTATTAACCCATTGGGCAAAAGAAATTATTGATTCACTGATGCCTGTCGCCGCACTGCTTGATGATGCCCATGGAGCAAACCATCATCAGGAAAGCTTACAGCAAGAATTACAAAAAGTAGAAAACCCAGAATTGACACCATCTGGACAATTACTACACACACTCTCAGAAAAACAATACAGTTTCAGCGAGTTCACACTGATCCAGTCAAAGCAACATGCTGAAACATTTAAACAAACGCCAATAGCCGCTGATACACAGCAAATGTTGGAAGTACTGGTCAAACAATCCCTTCAACAGCAAGCTGAAATTGAAGCTGCACCACAGGAAGCATTTGAGACTTTTTTAGCTAATTATTACACATAAATAATTTGCATGTGCGGCAAGCTATTTGCTTTTATTAGGCTTATGACTTGCTGCACAAGCAATTTATGATCACGTTATTCGCTAACTAACGCTGCACTACAATATTCTTAAATAACAAATCTTCAACTAAAGGCTCACCTTCTTCTTCTTTAAAAAAAGCTTGCACTTGATGTAAGGCATCATTCCGCAATCTTTCTTTACCAGCAACCGTATCAACATCATCGACTTTTTGAGCACTGAGCAACAAAACTAATAAATCACGTACTGCAGCAATATGCTGACTTACTTTTGCTTTAGCTACATCTCCGGTAATTTTGAAGGCAATATCCGCTTTTAGATACTGCATACGTTTCGTCTTACTTGATAAATTAACTATGATGGGAGGATTAACATCAAGATACGCCACTTGAGGCACTTCCTCATCTGCAGACAAAAGTGTGGCGAAACAAAAACTAAAAACCAATACCGTTAAGGCCAACAAACTAATCTGATAAGCAGCTCTTTGTCTCACGCGCTTCCCTCCCCAAACACCGTTTTACGTCCCTGTTTTAGGTTATTAGTGAACAATTTTAGCAGCTCATAGACTAAAAAAAGAAAGCTCACACAAATATGTCCCTAGCGTTACTTTTCTTGAGTGACGTTAGTCAATCGTTTGTAGTTTATAGATCGTTACAGGTATATTTGTGGATGCAACTGACTTACTGTATTCAATATTATGTACATGATTGTTGACTAACTTTCTCGGCAGGAGACTCTTCATGGGCTTACCACAATCTCGCCCTTTGTTCTTTTTGGCATTTTTGACCTGTGCTGGCCTTATTGGAGGCGCATTGTTTTTTCAGCATGGTTTAGGACTTGAGCCCTGTCCACTGTGTATTGTTCAACGCATTATTGTGATAACAATTGGTGTGATTTGCTTGCTGGCCTCTATTCACAACCCTGGTAACGTTGGTTACCGCATTTATGCTGGACTCACTGCTTTAATTGCAGGGACTGGTATTGGTGTAGCCAGTAGGCAAGTCTGGCTGCAGAGCTTACCACCAGATCAAGTCCCTGAGTGTGCTCCTCCACTCGATGTGTTAGTAGATATGCTACCTTGGCAAGAACTGCTAACAGTCATGTTCACAGGCACTGGTGACTGCGCTGAAGTTCAATGGACATTTCTTGGGCTAAGTATTCCTGGCTGGTCACTCGTTGCATTTATTGGTTTCTTTTGCTTTGCGATGATCGAATTATTCCGCCAACGTCCCAAACGTATGTTTTCATAAGCAAACACAATATTTAGTGTATTCGTTGATATAGTCGTTAAACCCTATACCCAAATTAAAGGGCACCACTCTACCTACCCTTCACCCGTCATATATTTCTAGGTTTGTAGTTGGCGCTCTTGAGCACCACAGTTGGAGGGAGTGCGGCTTGTGGGATGTCATGCAATGGCTGCTATCGCCAGTCTTAATAAACCAGACTAGCCCCACTAAAAACGCTTTGTATAAAGTATACCCAATACGAATGGTTTTTAGGTGCGGCCATCGAGTGACGAAGTCCCATGAGCCTATATTAATCGGTGATTGGGGTGAGGAGTGACGATAACAAAACCTAGAAATCATTCGTGAAGGGTATATATCTGGCTTTTCTTTAGGTTATTTTCTCGCTCTTATTGCTGCCAACAAGTACATGACCTTTCCATTAAGCAATTATTGCACTTGCTGCTTTCCTGCCACTGGCCTAATCTACCGTTAAAAAACAAACTTCATCACACCTGTAAATAAGTATGTAGTAACATAGCATCGTCGCACACGCTAAATAGCTTTCGCGAAGGGTGTAATACATAAAATAATAGTTGAATGGTATGCATAAGGGGAAAATGAATGCTTGAAGGTTGTCATAATGCGAAAGAACGCTGGGGTGGAGTGTCAGAGATCATTGATCGATGGTTAAATGAGCGACAAGAGCTCATTGTTTTATATTGCGATATCAATGGGCTCAACGGTATTAAAGAAAAAAATACTCAAAATCAAATTAAATACGAGAAACTCCAGGCCCTGTGCCAACTCATGATGGACTATGTCTCTGCCGGACATTTTGAAGTCTATGAACAATTGTTAAGAGAGGGAAAAGAGTTTGATGATGGGGGTATTGAAGTTGCTAAACAACTCTATCCTCTCATTCAAAAGACAACCGAGATATGTCTACATTTTAATGATAAATATGACAGTCAAGCCAGCTGTAAATCCAAGCAAGATCAATTGCGTGAAGACCTTTCACAGCTAGGCCAAGCAATGGAAGAACGTTTTACTTATGAAGACCAGCTGATTGAAGTCCTTCATAACGCACATAAAGAGCTGCTTTCTGAATAGTCTTTAGTACAGCTCATACTTTTACTAGTTTGGATAGCGGGGTTTTAATAGCAAAGCTCCGTCCCCCCCTTTTTTCAAGGGCCACTCGCACCCTCTCCAGAGCATTCATTCTGAAAAACATCTAGCCTTGACTCTGAAGCATACTTTAGGCTCTATGCTTATGGCGTGGAGGCAATTTATGGAAACGAGTCTTAGTATTGGCACACTAGCCAAAGAGTGCGGCCTGACCGTAGAGGCAATCCGTTATTATGAAAAGCAGGGGCTGATGCCAAAGCCTCATCGAACGGAATCAGGCTATCGCTTTTACAAAGCAACCGATATTGATCGTTTAAGCTTTATTTTGCGTTTAAAACGCTTAGGTTTTTCCCTAAAAGAGATAAGAGAACTTCTCTTACTTAAGTCAGCACCCGAAAAAAATCACCAGCAAATTCATCAACTGGCTGAAGAAAAACTGGAAGATATTGAGCACCGAATCAAAGATATGCTTCGCGTTCGCCATGATTTAGTCACCCTCCTGAAAAGCTGCTCAAAAGCACATCAGGATTCATCTTGCCCAATACTTAACGCATCTAACCCTTTTGCCAAGGATTCGTAGTCATGACAGCATTTATAGAAAACTTAATCGCCCTTACCAATGCTGCATCACCCTGGCTGCTTCTTGGTTTGGTACTCGCCGGATTAATGAAAACCTGGCTACCACAGCAACATTTGCAACGCTGGCTCGGCAAGCCAGGACTATCAGCAACTATTCGTGCAGCTATTATTGGGGCGCCACTCCCCTTGTGCTCTTGTGGCGTCGTGCCTGTTGCGATGGAACTGCACCGCAAAGGGGCTTCTAAAGGAGCTACCTTATCATTTTTAGTCTCAACGCCAGAAAATGGTGTTGACTCTGTGACCCTAAGCTATGGGATGCTAGGTCCCTTCATGGCTATTATTCGTCCAGTCTATGGCATTGTTTTAGCGATATTGACGGGTATTCTCGGAGAGAAACTGACAGAAAAAGATACACAGCATGCAACAAACTATTCTTGTGGCGGTTGCTGCGGAAATAGTGAGAATACACGTCAAGTTCAGGCGAAAACAACCACTTGGGAAGGCGTACGCTATGCAATTACTCAACTCTATGATGATATGCTGGGTTGGCTGCTTATCGGATTAATCATAGCAGGCCTAGTCATGACGTTCCTGCCATCTTCAGCACTCAGTGACTGGGGGCATGGCGTTTTTGCTATGCTATTTATGCTCGTTGCAGGCATACCCATGTATATCTGTGCTACAGCATCGACACCACTGGCTGCCGCATTATTGCTTGCTGGAATTTCTCCAGGAACAGTGCTTGTATTTTTATTAGCGGGACCAGCAACAAATCTGGGAACCTTAGGCATCATTCGCAAGGAACTAGGGCACCGTGCGTTTTTAGGCTACATTATTGCTATCAGCGTTGGCTGTATTAGTTTTGGATTAATGACAGATTTGATTGTTAATTTATTTCAAATAAATATTTCTGCCCAAATACAGCCTGAACATGCTTTATTTCCTGCTTGGTTTAATGCTACGTGCAGCATTATTTTAGTATTACTGGCTATCAAACCTTTAAGAAGACAACTGCTGCCTGCCTAGCGTTTATAGAAATCAAGTTCATTTCGCACCTTTCCTCCCCTGACTGAGACTATCAATAAGATAGTTTCAGTCAGGACTCACCACTTAAGTAAAAGCTGCTAACCTGTATTTATATCCTTTATGAGTGATATTTAAATCCTGACTTTTTACTACTATTGCCACAACTAAGTATATAAGTCAGAGAGCAGCATACTCTATAAATTGTATGACTTAAATAATACTTCTGTTTAATCATTATGTACCCCTTTCCCAAACTACCCATCATTATCCTTCTTATCTTCCTAATGATTGGCTGTACCCAAAAAGAAGAGAAGTTTTGGGAGTTAGCAATCGT
This sequence comes from Zooshikella ganghwensis, assembly GCF_018263875.1. Taxonomy (NCBI): domain Bacteria; kingdom Pseudomonadati; phylum Pseudomonadota; class Gammaproteobacteria; order Oceanospirillales; family Zooshikellaceae; genus Zooshikella; species Zooshikella ganghwensis. The sequence continues at coordinate 317,734 of NZ_JAEVHG010000004.1, read as the reverse complement.
TGGCAACACCGCCAGTGCACTGTCCCCTGATGGCCAGCTTGCCATGATTGGTTCAATTAATCACGGTGGCAGCCTTTGGCGGATGCCAGCCTATGAGCGACGGTTTAACTGGAACCACCAAGAAGGTGTTTTCAGCTATCTCGTTGCAGTCGCATTTTCAGGCAATAATGAGTTAGCAGCTACTGCTGATAATTTGCAAACCCTTGTGCTATGGTCATCTTTAACAGGTGAACCTCAAGCATTTTGGCGTGCCCCTGGCGATGTTTCCAGTATCGCATTATCCAGCGATGGCAATAATGCTTTGTTAGGTCTGTTAGATAATCGCGCCATTTTATTTAATATTAAAAATGGGGGGGTTGAGCGCACTTATCTTCATGCTGATCGAGTTAATGCAGTAGCTATGTCTGGTGATGGAGTGATGGTGCTTTCTGGATCGGATGACTACACAGCTAAATTATGGGATACAGTAACAGGTAAACTGCTTCATAATTGGGATATGGGAAATAAAGTCGTTGCCGTGTCACTTTCAGCAAATCATCGTTTCGCATTTATTGCAGCAGCAAACAGTATTGCTCAGGTTCGCGACACTAAAACAGGCAACCTGGTTTATGATGTTAACCCCCATGCAGAATGGATGGGGCGCGGTCCCACTCTTGTCAGCGCAATTTTCTCGGATAATGAGCAAAAGCTATTAACAGGAACAACCAATCGCGAAATAAAACTGCATGATTTACAACAAAAAAAAGTGATAAAGCATTGGCAGGTCAGTCGCAGACAAGCCTGGAAGCCTACAGGTGTTGCTATACAGGCATTGGCTTTTGGGCAAGATCAATTTTATGCTATTGGCTCTAATGGTCTCATGTATGTCTTACGCTGATCTTAAAAAAAGCCAGTAGCTTTTATGACATTGTAAGGTAAACACTGAGTAAATCAGTAGTGGCGATGATAATGAATAGTCATCGCCAACTACTCATAAACACCTTTTATTGAAAAGGTGTAATATTAAGTCACAAGTTACTTAATATTCTCTAACTTTTTTTAGGCTCTTCTTTCTTTTCAGCATTTTCGACTTTTTCAGGCTGCTTGATCTCTTTCAGCTCAACTTTAAAGATGAGTGTAGAGTTTGGACTGATTTTATTTGGAATACCACCTGGTCCATAAGCAAGTTCAGAGGGGATATAAAGCTCCCAAACAGAGCCTTGAGGCATCAGCTGTAGCGCTTCAGTCCAGCCCGGAATAACCTGATTCACACCAAATGTCGCAGGTTCGCCACGCTTATAAGAGCTATCAAAAATGTTTCCATCTAAAGTTCGGCCTTCATAATGAACAACCACTGTGCTCTCAGCCTTTGGTTTTTCACCTTCGCCTTTAGTAATTACTTTGTACTGTAAGCCAGAGTCAGTCTTGATAATCCCATCAGCTTTAGCATTTTTTTCTAAAAATGCCTTTTCTTTCGCTAAATTTTCTTTGGCTTCTTTTTCCATACGCTTTTGAGCACGCTCATAGCTTTCACGCTGAGCTTTTTGAATGATTTTGATCATTTCCTGCTCATCAATCGCAGTTTTTTCTTCTTTCAATACATTAGCCATTGCTGCAGACATGACATTTAAGTCCAGGTCATCATATTTAAAGTCTGCTTTCAGCCGTTGAGCAAACATAACACCCAGGCTGTAGCTGAGCTTCTGTTTGTCGTTGGTTAATTTAACAGGTTCTGCAAATACCTGTGAAGCTGTCGCCAACACCAAACCGGCTGTTAATACTTTTAATTTCATGATCTTCTCATATAAGTTGGTTGAATTATGTCCTTAGCACTACGCACCCATAAGGATACTGCAGTTTTGAGCCCTTTAGCCTTAGAAAGTTCGCCTGTGGCTGTTTCAGCCGACAAGTGCATAACTTCCAGTCCAATCGGCAGGCAACCAATTTTAGGGTTGACCGCATCATACCCCATCAGCCAGAAAGAAGGTATAGAGCATTGATGAGTTGTCTACTTAAAGCACAATGACGAGTATGCTGGGTTCAATGCAATTAAAACAGGGACGTAATTCTTTAGCATTTTCGTTCCATTAAATATTCACTATCACAGTCCAGCATAAAGACCACAAAACTCAATAGTCACTTTATGTTTAGGCTCAAAGTGTATCAATGGTATTGCTTGCTCATGAGACTCTCTAATTTTTATTGAAGAGGAAATATAAGGGGATAATATTGGCATATCTTCATCCAACAATTGATTAACCATTTCCTGTGGTAATTTTGCCCGTGGCTGAAACTGATTAACCACAATTCCTTCAATGCTTAGTGCCGAATTATGATCAACTCGAGTTTCCTCAATATTAGCCATTAAGTCATACAATGCACGCCTAGAAAAATCGTCACAGTCAAAGGGTATCAAACAATTATCTGCCGCTATCAATGCTGATAAACTATAAAAATTAAACGCGGGTGGCGTATCTATATAAACCTCATCAAATAAGTGCTCAACACGATCAAGCGCTTCACGTAACTTATATATCTTATGGCGGGTTTCCAGCTTATGCTGCAACTCATTCAATTGCGGTGACGAGGGTAATAATGAAAGTCCTGCATACTGGGTAGTAGTAATATATGAGCGAAGATTAGCTTCTGTTAGACGAAATGTCAGACTCTCCTGAAAGAAATCAGCTATAGTAGGAAGAGATGTACTATAGTTTTTTCCAAGTAGATAAAGAGAGGAGTTACGCTGCCCATCGAGGTCAATAAGAAGTGTTCGCTTACCCTGGCTGGCAGCAATAGCAGCGAGGTTACAAGCTATTGTAGACTTCCCAACACCTCCTTTCTGATTAAAAACTACTCGACGCTTCATAATTTAGCCCCTTTGCATGAATGGATAATATTACGTCAATTTGCCATTAATATTTTTCCTCTTGATGAATACTTCAGTAAGTGGCAGCTCAGTGGAAAAATTACACTGATTCACATTTTGTCTTATTAAGTGTTTACCTGGAAATATTGCAACTATTACTTAAAGTATAATGCTATTAGCATCAATATTACGCACAAAAAATTTGCAAGTGTTTCCTATTTTTGCCACCATAAGGTAAATATTTTTAATTTTTCATCCTTAAGATATGGATAATTATTTTTCTCTTCGTATAATTCTTTTAAATTGATCTCTACTGTTAGATGAGGAATTAAAATGGCAGCCAAGAAAAAGGCAACGGCTCGACGAGCTGTAGCTGTTACTGTTTCAGATATAAAACAGCAAATTCAAAAACTCGAGCAGCAATTAGCTCAAGCTCAAGAGAAAGAGCTTACTCAACTTGAGAAGCAAATTACTTCACTTCAAACCAAAGTGGAAAAAGCAAGACTAAAACAGGAGAAAGTAAAACTTAGACAAACAACACTTTCAGCAAAACTTAAAGTCAAAAAAACTGCCGCAACAGTGCGTCAGCTAGAGAAGACAAAAGTTGACTTAGCTGTCGCTAAAGAAGAAGTAGCATTACTGCGCGACGAGCTAAACACCGCTAAAGAAGAGCTTAAAGAGCTTAAAGAAGACGTCAAGTACACCGCTAAACGCGATAAAGTACTTGCAAAATTCGAAGCGGAAATTGCTAAAACTCAAGCAGTCAAAGAGCTAAAAGCGGCTAAAACAGCAGCGAAAACTACTGCTAAAAAACCAGGTAAACGTGGTCGTCCGGCAAAAGCTAAAACAGAAACTACTGCGAAAAAGCGCGGTCCAGGTCGCCCACCTAAAGCAACAACAGCTAAAGCTGCGGCTACACCGAAGAAACGCGGTCCAGGTCGTCCACCTAAAAAGGCTACAACTGCCACTGCTTCTACAGCGGCAACGCCTAAGCGTCGGGGGCGTCCACCTAAAAAAGCCACTGCAGCAACCACTGCAACAGCGGCAACTACTGCAGCACCTAAGAAAAAGCGTGGTCGTCCGCCTAAAAAAGCTACTGCTACTGCAACCGCAGCAACAACGACAGAGACAAAAACAGCACCTAAAAAGCGCGGTCGTCCACCTAAAAAGGCAACTGCTACAGCAACTAAAACAAAAACAACTGCAGCTAAGACAACGACAGGTCGTCGTGGCCGTCCACCTAAAAAAGCAACTAAAGCGGCAGCACCAGTAGAAGCACCAACAAAAGACTTACTGGCAGAAGCAGCTCTAGCAGATACTGCAGTAGAATCTACCAGCCAGCAAGAACTGCTACCTGTAGAAACTAAAGCTCCAGAAGCTGTTTCTGAAGCACCAGAAAGTACACCAGTTGCACCAGAAGCTAACGAAAACAAGGATTCTGATGCACCAAGAAGTATCTTTGATCCTGCTACTGACATGTAATAATGTTTTACTAAAGAAGGGCTTAAGTCCTTCTTTAATTTAAAACGACATTACTACCACCTATAGCATGGAGTTAATGCACTAACACCAGCCATTGCTCTAATTGTTTTTTTAGTTTCCTATTTATCGTACTCAATCCTGCATAGTGCTTGATATAACAATCGATGTTATGCCTTAGCAATGCTTTATCTTCAGAAGTTTCCATGTAACAAGCTGCACTACAATATAACCAGTACATAAAGCGATTTTCTGCCCATAGTTCTAAATGCTTTATCTGCTGTCTAAGTTTATAGCCTTGAGTAATTGCATATTTTACTACAGGCACTTTTAAGCGCTGTCTCACACGCCTTATTGGCTCAATTATTTGCTTATTCCATCCCTTTATGTGTTGATAGACGGGGTTATCCTCAGGTAGAGGAAGTACTTTATTGTTTTGGGATAACCAAACACAAAACAGTAACCAGCAACAATCCAGCCCATAATCATCCTGCAACGCTAATAAAATTTGCTCTTTTTCTGGCGTATAGTAAGCGACTGCAAATGACCAAAATTCGTTATCAATCAATGAACTCAACATGTAAACCTAAACCACTCGTATAAATACTCACAAAATAAGTTATCAAGGATATAATTCTCTTTGTCATCAAAATTATACCTTTAGTAGTCTTTAACTACCTACAATTCTCTCTACTGACAGGTATACTGGGCAATATACTCAATCATCACATAGCAAAGTATTTATGATTCGATTACATGACATCAGTTTACAGCGTGGAAGTAAAATACTATTAACGAATGCAACGACAACCATTCATGATGGTCAAAAAGTAGCAATAACAGGCGCCAATGGTTGTGGAAAATCGTCATTATTTGCGGTGTTTAATCAGCAGTTAACTGTAGACAGTGGTGAGTTTACGATAACCCCTAACCTTCGTATTGCTCATATGGCGCAAGAAGTCACTGCGTTAGATAAAGCCGCCATAGAGTATGTAATTGATGGTGACCAGCACCTGCGCTCAGTCCAACATCAATTAACCGTTGCAGAGCAGCAACATAATAATAACCTAATTGCTCACCTACACAGCGAGCTTGAAAAAATTGACGGTTACACTGCACACCATCGTGCTGCACAACTTCTTCATGGCCTTGGCTTCAGTACTCAGCAAGAACAATTACCTGTGACAAATTTCTCAGGAGGCTGGCGAATACGTCTAAACTTAGCTCAAGCGCTCATGAAACCATCAGATTTATTATTATTAGATGAGCCAACCAACCACCTTGACCTTGATGCCATTCTTTGGCTTGAGCAATGGCTGAAAAGCTACCGGGGAACACTGATTATTATCTCTCATGACCGTGATTTTCTGGATAATGTGGTGCATCAAATTATTCATATTGAGCACCAAACACTTAACACTTACCGAGGAAACTACAGCCAGTTCGAAGTATTACGCAGTGAACAGTTAGCACACCAACAATCAATGTTTGAAAAACAACAAACACAACGAGCCCATATTGAGAGCTTTATTGCCCGTTTTCGCGCAAAAGCCACAAAAGCAAAGCAAGTACAGAGTCGCATTAAAGCTCTAGAGCGCCTTGAAAACATTGCACCTGCTCATGCGGACTCTCCCTTTACATTTACTTTTCCTTCGTCAGAAAAAATGTCAGACCCACTGCTACAGTTGCATGACTGTGCTTTAGGCTACGCTGACCAGGCTATTTTGCAAAATGTAAAGCTTAATATTCATCCTGGAGATACTATTGGGCTACTGGGACCAAATGGCGCAGGAAAATCGACGCTACTCAAAAGTTTGGCAGGAATGCTCAGCATACCAAGTGGTGAAAGAATATGCGGAGAACACCTAAAAATAGGTTATTTTGCCCAACACCAATTAGAGTATTTAGATAATAACGCCAGTCCAGCACTACACCTACAACGACTGTCGCCAAATGCCTCAGAGCAAAGCATACGAAATTTTTTGGGTTCCTTTGATTTTCGTGGCGACTTAGCATTTGACCCCATTACTCACTTTTCTGGTGGAGAGAAAGCCCGTTTGGCTTTAGCGATTATTGCCTGGCAGAAACCTAACCTCTTGCTGCTTGATGAACCAACAAACCACCTTGATTTAGAAATGCGCCAAGCCTTAACCGTCGCTCTTCAGGCTTTTGCTGGAGCATTAGTCGTCGTTTCTCATGACCGACATTTATTACGTAATTGTGTTGATCAACTGTTACTTGTTGCGAATAACCAAGTTAAAGAATACGACGGAGATCTAGACGATTATGCTCAATGGCTAAGCCAAGAAAAGCAGCCAACCTCTCAACAGCCCGAAAGCTCAGGAACCAGCCAAACAACGCAAGCCTCTCAATCAAAAAAAGACCAACGACGTAAAAAGGCAGAGATTCGCCAACAGCTGCGTCCCCTGACTTCAAAAATTAAACAGCAAGAGCACGCATTAGAACAGTTATTAACTAAACTAGACGCAATAACAATTCAACTAAACGATAACGATATTTATAGTGATAACAAAAAGGAACAACTCAAACAGCTTCTTACTGAACAGCACGCAATAAAAAAACAGCAAGAAGAAATTGAAGAGCAGTTATTGATAAATATGGCTGAACTAGAAACGCTGGAAGAGGCCCTTAACGATACACTGGCTGATGAGTGAAAAGCATAATAATAGTGATAATATCAAGGTAAGAAAAAGAAGAATGTTTTGGGAGTAAAAACCATCCCTGGTCAGAGGTGTATATCATATGTAGCTTATTTACAGCTCAAATAGACATTATTCCTTGACTATCATTATGAATCATTGGCTTAGCGGCGGTCTGTGTTAGCACTGACAGCATATGATCCGCCATTTTTTGTAACTGCCATTCGGGCTGTCGGGTACTACCCATAATCCGTAACCCCCATGAACCCGTCATTAAAAATTTCGCCATTTCATCAGGCTGGTTCTCTGGTATTTCACCACAGCTTTGAGCCTGCTTAATTTTATCAGCAAAACGGCCTTCCATATCACTAAAATAATCCATGACACGCTGATGTATTTCATGATCATGAGGTGCAACTTCTAACATTGTATTAATCAGGAAGCAGCCTTTACTCTCCTCATCCTCAACAATTTTTAATATTAACTGCGAAAAATAATATCGAATTGTATTTAAGGGTGACTGGTCTGCAGAAAGACAACGTTGTAGCTCAGATATACATCGCTCTGCATATCGATCTAGCGTTGCGATAAATAACCCTCGCTTGCTTTTAAAGGCTGCATATAAGCTGCCAGGCTTAAGTTTGGTTGCTTCCACTAAGTTAGCAACAGACGTAGCGCTGTATCCTGTATTCCAGAATAACTGCAAAGCCTGCTCTAACACTTCATTGCGGTCAAATTCGATGGGTCTGCCCATTTCTCCCCCTTCTTTTTCATCAAAGGATCACATTAAACAAAATGTTTTAGCGAATTTTCGCTATAAAAAGGACCAACGTAAGCTCCAAACAAGCAGCTACGTCCTTAATAGCAATGGAGGGATAAAACGTTGATTGCCACATCACACAACAACTGACAACTCGCTGATAAGTAATAGCTTTGCTGAATCACTGAACTGATCCAAACAAAACTCCACCAACTATACAGTTATTGATGAAATCACTTTTCCGAAATACTGTTTTCTGGTGAAACCTTTTGCCATGCAAACGCTATATCAATTCTCTGGCCTCTCATTTTCAGAGGTAGCCAAATTCACTATGCCGCATACTTAATACCGATATAGTCATCTTTTGCCCACACCACCTGTCCAGTAATTGTTTTCCACTTTTGACTAAGGTGAATTAACTGCCCCATACGCAGTGGCTGTTTACAACTAACACCTGCACCACCTGTGCTTTGATTAACAATCAAGCACTGTGTTTTTTCTTGACCCACATCCAACTCTGCAGGCTCATAACAGGCAATGCGAGGTGAGTGGCGACGCTCATGAGATAAATACTCTAAGTCACCTACATCTAGCGCTTTTAACAAGTTTTCAGGGCGATAGCTCTCATTAATCCGCATCACCTCTGCAACACTTGGGTGAACAGACTCATTAACGGCGGGCAATAAATCATTGGCAACTCGCTGACGCTCACCAATAGCACGTTCCCCGCGCCGGTGACTCAGAGCATCGATCATTTTATAGGGAAGAGAATAGTTATTCGGGATAATAATCTGCTCACTCTCACTTTGAAGTTCAATTTGTTGTGTGTAAGCAAGAATTTGCGCAACATATTCAGCGTTAAACTGTAAACCACAGTCCCCAGCTTCTCCCATCATCCATAATAATGTTTGGTCTGATAAATAATTTTTTTCGTAGCCCCCACCAATATTGCTGTGCACACCAGAAAACCATACTTGCTGAATATCTTGATACTGTGCGAGCTCTGCACTGGTGTTTACCCATAAATCTGGTGCAAATGCACCTCGTCGCTCATCTATTGCCAGTGCTTGTCGTGCGGTCTGAATATAATGGCCAAGCTTTACATCAAAAAAACCCACCCAACGCTGAGATAGCTTTTGTAACATTGGGGTAGGTACTCCCATTGCACCTACACTATCCCACACACCTAAAAAACGTATACAAAAGTTTTCAATGCTGCTTTCTTTTAGTGATAAATAAAACTCATGCTCTGGGGATAAATAGCGCTGTTCAGGAGACATTCGGTAATAACGATAAGCACGCGGTAATAAGTCAAGGTCTTTTGGTGAAATGAGACCCACAAGCCCCATAAAGCCACATAGTGCTCTCACCGTATAGGCACCTCGGCTAAAACCAAAGCAAAATATCTCATCCCCTGACTGATAGTTATTGGCCAAAAAGCGATAGGCTTGCAGAATATTTGCTGAAATACCGTATCCAGTTGCCCCCCCAACGTATTTTTCCACAATTCCTTCTGTACCAATGCCTGGGTCATAATAGGATATTTGGGGAGTTTGGATACAAAAGTCAGGCCCAGAATAAGCGATGGGCTGAACAGCTCGCATTAGCTTAACAACGTTTGTTGTACAAATTCGTTTCGTTTTCTCGTCAATTTGATCAGGACTATTCCATGTACCATCACAAAAAATTATTAAACGCTTTTTCATGAATATGACCTTAGCGGGAAAAATCCAGACCACGCTTATCTGGAAAAACATCAGCCCTGAGTACAATGAAGACAACGAATAAGTAACAGCTCAAGAATATTGTCTCATTACACCAACCTGTCTTATTTATTACATATAGTTTAAGGATTATTCTTTTGCTGCTTTTTAATAAAAATTTACACTTCGTTCAATTTAAACCCGGCAAGACATAAGGATGCAAAAGAAACGCCAAAAGATATAATGATAGCTTATTGAACGAACACTTATTAATTACTTTATTTATACCCTTTCCCACTTATCAAAACATTTTTTGACTTTATCAGAATTGCCAATAGCTGAACTCATATGGTCTAACTTTAAAATAAATAATAAATACAGGGCAAAGATCCATGCACAATAAGGGATTTACCATCATAGAAGTAATGATTGGATTAGCTATTGCCGTTATTTTAACAACCGTCGCATACCCTAGCTTTATATCATTGATTGTCGAAAACCAACTTGCCGCAGGCTCAAACAGCTTTGTCGGTAGTATTGCTGTTGCGCGTAGTGAGGCCATAAAACGAGGTCAAGCGGTCAGGTTAGAAGCACTCGATGCTTCGGATAATAGCAATGAATGGGGACCAGGTTGGCGTATTGTTGTTGTAACAAGCAGTGAGTTAATCCGAGAGTATGAGGCCTTGGACAATAATGCAACGCTCAATAGTGTTGGTGACAATGGTGCTTACACATTTAATTCCCGGGGTTTCATTACTACCGCCGGAGATACACTTAACTTATGTCACAGCTCAGGGGATGGCAGCCGTCAGATTCAATTATTACGTTCAGGGAGTACAAGTCTAATAAAAGGAGCGGGATGCACACCATGAGAACTTTCACTAAGTTAGCCTCGCAACGAGGCGTCGGTATGATTGAGCTTTTAGTGGCCGTATTTATTTTATCGATTGGCCTGCTGGGCATGGCTGGATTGCAGGCTGTCAGTTTAAAAAACAATAATGATTCCTTAAATCGTAGTTATGCAACCTTTTTAAGTTCCAGCATCATTGACCGTATAAGAGCTAACCCTTCAGCGACCTACACTATAGCCTTGGATGCAGCACCACCTGTAAAAGCAGATAGCTGTGAAGGCAGCTCAAGCAACTGTAATAATGCTCAGTTAGCACAATATGATTTGGCTACTTGGAAATGCTCCTTAGGCAGCCATAACGACGATAGCAACTGTGCAGGTGAGCCTGCAGGCTTATTAAATAATGGACAAGGCAGTATAGCCGTTAGCGGTAACGAATATACCATTACTATTAATTGGACTGAGCGTCTTGATGCAGAAGGTTCACCCATTATTACTAGCTTTGTAACGAGGGCACAATTATGAAACAACAGCAAGGCTTTACCATCATTGAATTAATGATTGCCATGCTGTTAGGGTTATTTTTAATGGGTGGCATTATCAGTATTTTTAACAGTAACCAACAAACTTTTCGTATGTTAAATGGGCTTTCTACCCTGCAAGATAATGCACGCTTTGCTTTTGACACTATTTCTCAAGACATTCGAATGGCTGGCTATATGGGTTGCCTTTCAAGCATTAATGATGTCAATTATTTAAATACCCTTAACCCATCTTCTTCTGACTATATCTTCGACTTAAGCACAGGTTTAACAGGTTACGAAGCCTCAGGAGCAACATGGAAGCCAACCCCCGAAAGCTATGTAACAGATTTAAAGCCACAGACAGGTTCAGATATTCTTGTGATTAGACGCGTATCGGATAATGGCGCCAAACTCACACAAGCGATGCCCTTTCCTTCTGCGGATTTAAAGTCAGAAGCTACAGTCCCCATAGAAGATGGTGAAGTTATTTTAGTCAGCGATTGTAGTAAAGCGACAATTTTTCAAGTTACCAATATTACAACGATTGTTGATGATACAGAATACAATGTGGTTCATAACGCAGGTACTTCTGAAACACCCGGAAATGCTCAAAAAGAATTAACAAACGACGGCTCAACTTATGATGAAGATGCATCTGTCTATAAGTTCAGGACAGCCGTTTATTATATTGCGCCCTCTGCATTTGCTAATAATCAGGGTAATCAGGTGTTATCACTTTGGCGTCGAGAAGGTCTGGACCCCGCAGAAGAATTAATTCGGGGCGTAGAAGATTTAGCCGTTTTATATGGAGAAGATCTCGATAGTTCTGGTGTACCCAATCGTTATGTTGCTGCAAGCAACGTGGGTGATATGAATCGTGTTGTTGCCGTAAATATCAGCTTGAGTGTCAATACGGTTGATGAAGTAAGTCAGGATAATAACCTTATTACCCGAACATTTAATGCCACCATTAAAATCAGAAATCGTGGAGTTTAATTCGCCATGGATACTCCTAATAAGGCTTTTCATTCTTACTCACAAATACCGCATCACATTATCCCCCAGCAGCACCATAACTTAGACAGAAAGAATTTTTCGCCAATGTGTAAAAGTTACAATAAACAACAAGGCATCGTTTTAGTGATCAGCCTGGTCATTTTATTGCTGCTATCCATCGTTGGCATCAATGCCATGATGACAACATCGTTAGACGAAAAAATGAGTGCCAATTTAAGAGATCACAATACCGCTTTTCAAGCCGCAGAAGCCGCCTTAAGAGAGGGAGAAGGAGTAGTGAGTGCTCTGGTCACGCTGAGTGATTTTAATAATGATGGTGATGATGGCATGTACTCTTTAGCCGCAGCTAAAGATTCACCCTGGCAAACTATCGATTGGAAAACCTCTACCAAGCTTCGCACTCTCTCCACCACCATTACAGGGTTAGCCGATCAGCCCAAATATATTATTGAACATTTCACAGCAGTGGTTTCAGAAGAAGAAGCGCTCAATTTAATGAATGTTGGCGAATCGACAGGGGGAGGAGGCACTGAAGTTTTTCGAATAACCGCTTGGGGTGTTGGCTCCTCAGCCACATCACAAGTCATACTGCAAACCACTTTTGCTAAACGGATCTAAACACGCTCTTGATAATAGGCAGGGTCGCAATGAGTAGCAAACACACTTTTACAAGAAAATGGTTAAGCCTATGTATTGCTTCTGTCGTATCAAGTCAAGCGACAGCTGGTGTTCTTGATATTGCAGAACATGCATTAGAGATATCCATTGGTGCTGAACCCAATATTGTCATTCTATTAGACGACTCTGGCAGTATGGATTGGGAAGTAATGACTACTGACCAAACCAACGGTGGTTTATTTACAGGCCAACAGCGCGATGGCAGTAATACTGGGGTTGGGCCAGTGAAGCATCGTGATTCTAACGATGATGGTATAGCCGACTGTAGCTTTAGTAGTGAAAGTATTTTTGGCTACCTTTATGGTGTTGAATTTGGCTCTAATACTTATGGTGATGGCTCAAATGATTGCTATACCGCAGATGACCAGTCTTGGCGGTTTAGAAACAGTAACTTTAATGCACTCTACTTTGATCCAACCCGAGAATACAAACCCTGGCCTGGTTTGGATATCAGTGGCAACCCTCTGACGAACATTGATATTACCAATGCGCCTGATAACCCATACAACCCTGCTGAACGAATTGACTTAACACGGCATAATTCCAACTGGGCAGGTGGCACAGATCGCGATACCTCGGACCGAAATAGTGATGGCAAGGCTGATGGTTTTCGCTATTACACCTGGACAGACAGTAACAGTAATGGACTTTTTGATAACGGTGAACAAACGGAGTTTTACATTCAGGATGCAGATGCCGCCACCAAGCAAAACTTTGCCAACTGGTTTAGCTATTACCGCTCCAGAGACCTAGTTGCTAAAGGTGCGTTAGGCTTTGTGATTGATCAGCTAAGCAATGCCCGAGTGGGTTTTGCCACTATAAATAACGACAGTAATAGTATTGAAGTTGCTTCCATGAATGCCTCTTCCAGCTCTGGGAACAAAAAGGCCTTGCTGGATAAAATATATGGTTCTCCAGTACCTGCTCGTGGTACGCCACTTCGCCGAAATCTAGAGTTGGTTGGAAAATATTTTGAGTGTTTAAGTGGCAATATGTTTGATGCCGATGGTTCTTTTGCCTGCCCCCTACAAGCCGCCCCCATAGGTACCTGCCAGCAGAACTATGCCTTACTCATGACGGATGGTTTTTATAATGGAGGAGCACCCTCAGTCGGTAATGCTGATGCCAATACCACGAACGCATTTGATGGCGGCGCCTTTGCAGACTCAGCCTCAAATACATTAGCCGATGTTGCGATGCATTACTATAAAAGGGACCTGTCAACTACATTAGACAATAATGTTCCTGCAACAACCAATGATGCTGATCGCTCCACCTTAGCTGAAGGTGATAGCATGCATCAACGCATGAATCTGTATACCGTTGGCTTTGGGGTAACAGGTTCCGTCACCAGTATGCCATCAGACTTTACAACGCCATTTACCTGGCCATCAACCAGCACCAATGAAGGTAAAGTTGACGACTTACTCCATGCAGCATACAACGGGCGTGGTGAATATTTGAGTGCTGGTGATCCAGAAAAACTAGCCACTGGTTTAAGTGAGGTTTTTAAAAAAATACAATCAGAATCAGGGGCGGCCAGTGCTGTAGCTTTTAACACGCAAAACGTAGAATCAAATACCCTCCTCTTTCGAGCCTTTTACAATCCACGCTTTGATAATGGCGATGTAGTCGCTCAGAAAATTAATTCAGATGGTACCATCAGCGACATTATTACCTGGTCTGCAGCAGCAAAGCTGGATGAAAAAATTGCCGCAAATGCACGCATCATGTTTACCTATGATAAGGCCAATACAACAGGTGTGCCCTTTAATTATGATAGTGGCCTGACCACTGCTCAAAAAACAGCGTTAGAGTCACCAGCACCAACCTCTCTTCCCAGTGGTTATGGTGATGGTGATAGTGTAATTGGCGATGAGCGAGTCAGTTATTTACGAGGAAGCCAGGCGTTAGAAGGTGAAAACTTCGATACGGGTCAATTCCGCGAGCGCCTTGCATCATCAGGTAGATTGGGCGACATCATTCACTCAACCCCAACATTTGTAGGCGCTCCTAACTTTATTCGTCGTGACTCAGAGCCATACCCTACTGCTTCAGGTAGCCTATATTCTGAATTCGCCGAAGCTAAAGCTACGCGCACAGAGATGGTATATGTAGGCGCTAACGACGGTATGCTCCATGCTTTCAATGCCAATACTGGCGACGAAGTATTTGCCTACATTCCAGATATTTTATTCAGCAAGTTAGGTGAGCTAACCAACCCAAACTATGTGCACCAGATGTACGTTGATGAAAAGGTCAGCGTTAACGATGCCTTTACGGCCGTAACCGATGGTGGCACTCCTGCCTGGGCTTCGGTACTGGTAGGTGCACTTGGTGCAGGAGGTAAAGGCTTTTTTGCCTTAAATGTCACTGACCCAAGTAGTTTCAGCACCGAGTTGTCGGCAGTCAACCAAGTGATGTGGGAGTTTACCAGTGCTGATGATAGTGACCTTGGCCTATCTTTTAGTCGGCCCATCATTGCGATGACAAACACAGAATATGGCAGTGGTGAAAAACGCTGGGCTGCAATTTTTGGTAACGGCTACAATAGCACCAGCACTGATGGAGATGCTGCACTCTATGTTGTTTTTCTAGATGGAGGACTGGACGGTGTCTGGACAGCCGGTACAGACTATATCAAGATCACAACAGGCAAGGGGAAAGCCGAAAGTAGTGATGGAACTACGCCTAACGGTCTAGGTATTCCCCGAGCTATTGATATCGACTCCAATGGTACCGTTGACTACATCTATGTAGGTGATATTCAAGGCAACCTTTACCGCTTTAATTTAACGTCAACCACGACAACTGACTGGACTGACAGTGCTAGCCAGCAAATTATTTTTACCGCAACTTACAGCAGTACCGTTCAGCCCTTTATAGGACAGCCCATTGCCGTCCGTAACCCAAATGGGACTGGTTTAATTATTATTGCAGGGACCGGTAGCTGGTTTCTCAATTCCGACGTTTCATCAACAGCAATACAAAGTCTTTATGGTATCTGGGATACATTAGACTCTAAGACCACATATCCTGTACCACGTAGTGATCTCGTCGAGCAATCATTTACCAATATTGCGGGTACGGTTGAAGGAACTGTGGTTCGAACACTCACAGATAATCTCGTCAGTTATAAGACAACAGGGAAAAAAGTCATGGGTTGGTATATCGACTTTGATGTGTTAACCGCAGGCAGTACAACAGATGTCGAGTTTCCAGGGGAGCGCCCTGTACGTCAGTTACTTATTAGAGATGGCATATTATTTACTAACACCGTTATTCCCAGCACTAATTTATACTGTACTTCAGGACCAGGTGGCTTTCAGATAGCAATCAGCCCAATCAGTGGTGGCGTTGGCCGTCTCACGCCAATCTTTGATATTAATAATGATGGTGCATTTGACTCTAAGGATAACGTTCCTGCAACAGATACTGTTGTCTCTGGCACACGATTTGAAGGTGCAACCCCCTCTGACTCATCCTTTATTGGCGATTTTCTAGTGACTCAGTTAAGCGATAAGTCTATTGAAATCATTAAAACAGATACCAGCGAAACTGCTACGGGTCGTTTATCGTGGCGACAAATTTTTCTAGAGTAAAGGTGATTAACATGCCAAGGATTCAAAAGTATCCAAGCCTTTTTTTTTCAACCGTTTTTTTATTAATCAGTGGTATAACACTATTAAGTACACCATCAAAGAGTGAAGAGGTAGAGTCCAAACCCTCGTTCGACTTGCCTAGTTATTATCCTGTTGAATTTCAGTATAAGGCAGTTATTGATCAATATATTCCTCGACAAAACAAGCTGGTTTTAAATGCACAGCATTTTCCAGTCTGGCAAAATGCTAAGCTACACTTGCTATCACAAGAGCATGCAACCCTTCATGCATTAAAGTCTGGTATGGTCATTGGCTACAGCATGAAAAGCATTAGCAACCGAATGGTAATTAATGAACTATGGGAGCTGCCTAAAGAAATGGCCCCTCCACCTCACTAACTTTTTGGCGAACCGGACAATATAACTTTAAATAAAGGAAAACATGTATGAGTAAAGCAAATGGTTTCTCGCTGATTGAGCTGCTGATTGTGATTGCCATCATTGGTATTATTGCCGCTATTGCCTACCCCTCTTATCAAGACCACGTTACTAGAACTCGTCGGGCAGACGCCCAAGCCGCATTAATGCAAATGTCCCAAGCCATGGAGCGTGCTTATACAGAGGCTTCACCTTCTACTTACCCAACTGCAATGGGTACAGGGGCAGGTCAACTAAACTTTCCTACTCAAGCTCCTCTAGATGGAGATACTAAGTTTTATAACTTAACTATTCTTGCTGCTGATGGCACGAGCTATTCGATTGCTGCTTCTCCTATAGCAGGGGGGGCACAAGTGGGAGATGGCCGTTTACGATATGAATCAACAGGTCGGAGATGCCGCTTTCCAGCTAGTGACTCATCAACAGCAGCTTGTACTGATGGCAGTGCTGTATCATGGGATGCCCGTTAAGCCTAAACTGACTCCTACGCTACTACATCAACTGTTTTATAGATTGCTTTACTTGATGTAAATAATGCCCACCAAATAAATTATAATGATTCATTAAATGGTAAAGGTTATAAATTGGGCGCCTTAATACATAATCTTCTGACAAAGGGAATACTTGATTGTAACCTGTATAAAACTCTTGGGGGAAACCACCAAATAACTCAGTCATAGCAATATCTGTTTCGCGATCGCCATAATAACAAGCAGGGTCATAGCAATAAGGCTCACCGTCTGCTGTAAAGCCTGCATTACCACTCCAAAGATCGCCATGTAATAACACAGCTTCTGGCTGATGATCCGCTAATAACAGTTTAATGGTGTTAATTATTTCCTCACTAAGCGCAGCCCCCTGCTGATTAGCCAACTCAAGTTGAACCCCAATTCTTTGCTCTGCAAAAAACTCAGACCAGTTAGCTTGCCAATGATTAACCTGTAAAGTACGACCAATAAAGTTATTTTGCGACCAGCCAAAGTGCGTTTTATTCGTGGTTTTATGTAGCTGAGCAAGCTGACGTCCAAATTCATTCCACTTTCCGATACCTGGCGCAATATACTCTAGCAATAAATAATTACAGCCACATTCATGATCAGTTGCTATAACAGCAGGCACTTTCAAACAATCAGCTTCTTTTAATACTTGTAAATTTAAAGCTTCTGCTAAAAAATTAGTATTTTCATCATCGTGATTTATTTTTACAAAAAAACTGACATCACCTTGCCGTAAGGCAAAAGCCTGATTAATATCCCCACCTACTAATGTATCAATATACTCTGTATCAAAGGCATAACCTAAGTAGTTTGAGATATGTTCATTCAATATGCTTTTTAATCCAGAAGATATTGTCATAGTGCATTTAAATTATTCGTAAAAGTTTAAAATAAATTACATTATCATAGTTCCATTAATAAAGCCTATACTAAAAACTGAAAAACATCATTAATATACCCTTCACGAATTTATTTGAGGCTTGTTGTGGGTATAAGAAATAATGAAATAACTTAAAAACCATAATAACCTTTACTAAAGAACCCTTCCCCCTCCAAAAACATGCAACATATCCCTGTAAAACAGGCACACTCAACAAACTGGCTATTAACCGCCGATGGGCAGCCACGTGGCTATATCGCCCCCCACTCATTGCAAGAACTTTGGTTTCATACTGGTACGGCTTGCAACCTCCGCTGCCCTTTTTGCCTTGAAGGTTCCAAACCGGGTGATGATCGTTTAGCAGTCATGAAGTTAAAAGAGGTTAAACCCTTTATACATGAAGCCCTTTACTTGGGTGTACAGCAGTTTTCATTTACCGGAGGCGAACCCTTCGTTGCAAAAGAGATGATAAAGATTTTACAGTACGCCAGCCAATACCGCCCCTGTTTAGTATTAAGTAACGGTACAGCTCCTCTTTTACAACGCTTTTCACAACTTGTGTCGTTAAGCTCCGCACCACACGCCATTCGCTTTCGTATAAGTATCGACTATCCCGATTCAACACTGCATGATAAAGATCGTGGCACAGGTTCTTTTGCAATGGCGCTTAAGAGTCTTCGCCAGCTTTATCAAGCGGGCTTTAATGTTTCAATTGCTCGCCAGCAACCCAGAGAGGAGAACACAGATGATATAACTGATCAGTATCACAAACTTTTAAACAGTATTGGTCTACCACAAACTATTCCGGTAATTCCTTTTCCAGATTTTGCACCTCCGTTTGTACAGCGCACAACACCTCAAATTACAGAGCAGTGTATGCGGACCTATCACACCTCTGCCAGTCGACGACAATTTATGTGTGCCTTCAGTAAAATGGTGGTTAAAATTAAAGGTCGCCTAAGAGTGTATGCCTGCACCTTAGTTGATGATGATCCTGTTTATGATTTAGGCAGTAGCTTACAGGAAAGTATGAATAAGCAGATCCGCCTTGGTCATCATCGCTGTTACAGCTGCTTTGCCTTTGGCGCCTCCTGTAGTGAAGGCACATAAAGGCAATCCTGCGCTAAAAAACATCAACCACACAAGTAAGTACCTGTGCCCACGGCACAAAGCTCATGCTGGTCGTTATAAAACTCTGAACGCGTTACAGCCACTTTATTACCAGAACGCAATAAAGTAGCCACGACATAAAAAGCATTTCCTCGCCCAGGGCGCAAATAGTCTACACGCAAATCTATTGTACTGATTTTAGCTAATCGCTTAATGCGCTCGTCTAAGCTTAAGTGCTCGAGTTTCCGAAATGCCCCTACCAGCGCCATCGCCCCCCCAGTGACATCCAACATGGCAGAAATAACTCCACCATGTAAAATTCCCATAAAGTAATTACCTATAAGTTCCTCTTTCATAGGCAAATACATTTCAACACAACCTGCTTCGACCCGAGTAATCTTCATCCCCAGAAACTTGTTGAATGGAACCTTGTCAAAAAAAGACATCACTGCGGCTTTTATTTCAGGTAAAAACTCTTCAACATCTTGCGTACTTTGCTTCACTGCTTCCCACCCTTGAAAGCGTTAAATGGAGTAGACATGGATATCCGCATAGATTAAGGAATACCAAAATTTTATATCTGATACCCCTTAACCTACCAAGCCACACCCAGAAGTATACCTATTTGCAAATGGTATAAATTCAGTAATCGATAATAGCCACTAACAGCGTTCCAAAACAGCACTCACCAACTTCTCTATACCTGCTGATGCCTCACCAATCCGCTGCGCAAGCATATAAGCCGGTGTTGTTACCAACTTATGCTGCTCATCAATAACAATGTCGTTTACTTTGCAAGACACGTGCTGTGCCCCCATGGCATTGATAGCATCTGCAGTTGCTTGATCATGACCAATCGTACACTTTACTGATTCACCAAAGATTTTAGCCGCCATGACGGGTGCAATACAGATCAAGCCAATCGGCTTAGTTGCTTTTGCAAAGCGTTGACATACTGCAAGCACATCAGGCTGTATTTGCATGGTCTGCCCATCAACGGCAAATGAGCACAAGTTCTTTGCAGCGCCAAACCCACCAGGAAAAATTAATGCATCAAAGTCGTCTTCTCTTAGCTCTGACAAGGACTTTATTTCACCTCGAGCAATTCGAGCCGCTTCAACCAGTACATGCCTTGTTTCTCCCTCAACTACTTCCCCTGTTACGTGGTTAATCACATGTTGTTGAGGCATATCTGGTGCAAAACATTGATAGTGTACATTAGCCTTATCAAGGTGTAATAAGGTTAATACCGACTCATGAATCTCAGCCCCATCAAAGACACCACATCCTGATAAAATTACCGCAACACGCTTCATTTCCTCTCCTTGTATTTACAATTTTAAACGCTATCAGTCGAACCACCTGAAGAGCAATCATCATACAACAATGACCTTTAAGAAAAGACAGCCCATATATTAGAAATAACTAATAATAATCGTGATACAAACTGTTAACTAGATCTAGTTTTCTACAAACACATCACCTGAATTAAACAAACCAACCAGCTCAATGCATATTAAATAGTTTTTTGCCCTCATATTATGCCTAGTTTCCATACAAAAGCTTTCCGTTTCAGGAGGCTTGTCAAAGCACAATTTTTACTGCACAAAAGTGCTCAATCCATTGTGCTATGTAAGTTTACCAAAAAATAACTTCATTTAATTAAAAATTAATACAAAATTAATTAATATTACCTTCAAAATAAGACTAGCTATTTATTATCAATTAATCTCTACAAAAACTGTCTACAGGCCTTTATTTCAAGCAAATTTATTCACTTTCAGAGTAGTCTCCTAAGAATTTTTGACTTCACGCAAATAAAATAAAATAAAACGAATTAGTTGTTTTATTGTCATCTTTTTTTCATGTTAGAATTAATCCCGCAGAAGAGAGGTTAACTACTTATTACTCATTACTTGTTTGGTGTTACCAAACACCGTATCCCTCAGTGAGAATATATAGCCATAGTGAAGGGTAAAGATTCATCACCAAGGGGTTACGTAGCAAGAACCTATATCGAGCTTTATTGTACTCAGCTAATTAGGATGATGGTTGGCTACATATAAGCCTTGTTATAGGTAACGTGGAACGTTATAAAAAGCAGTAAATAATACCCAAAGTAACGTATACCCATAATAACGGGTATAAATAAAGCAGTACTTCCTGTTACTTTGCTAATCCTACTGGCAAAGTAACAGGCTCTTAATACTGAATATAAAAATTAATGTGTTGCTATGGGAGTAAGTAATAGGTGTAAGCATTATAAAAATATCTACATGTAAAGAAAGCATATACCTTCTGTGCAACTGAATACCCAGGGTAAAGCCAGTAGTGTATGCGTTCTTGCAGTCACACATGCCAAGAGTAGTAGTTATGCAAAAAGTTATACTTCCTACAACGTTAGTGGTGGCTTCACTCCTTACATTCTCTGCACATGCAGAAATGACTTATAGCTTTGGTAATGTCAGTATCAACTACCTTGAATGGGATGCCGATACTGAAGTCAAAACAGGCAATACAAAAGAAGACTTCTCCTATCTTGAAATAGAAGGTGGTGCCGGCTTCAATTGGGGCGAAGTGTACGGGTTTTACGATTTTGAAGAATGGGATAAAAACTCAGATAAACATCGATTTTTCGGTAAAGGTAATGTACGTTACTTCCTGGGCGATCAAGGCTGGCATTTATTTGGTCAAGTCTCTGATTTCCGCACGAAAGACTTCGATGAAACCAATACATTTTTAGGTATAGGTAAAAGCTTCAACTTTTCCAATGGTCTGTGGTTAAAAGCTCATGCAGCCATACACCATTCATTCCAAAGTGATAAATATGGTTCTTTTGATGGTCACAATGGCTATCAGTTAGGTGTCGTTTGGGGCAAAGACTTCTCCGCATTAGGTCAAAATTTCACTGTTGCTCAGTGGCATGAGTACGACTTTATGCGTGATGATGACTATATGGCAAGTCATGACGGCTCACCTAATACTTCAGGCTATAATGGCGCAATTTCTGGTTGGTGGCATATCACTGATCACTTTGATGTCGGTGTTCAATACCGCTACGCTGATGATTACTTAGGATCTCCAACTTACCAAAACGGTACAATACTATCATTGAAGTATAATTTTTAAATAAACTAAATCTCCCTCGTCTAGTTAGTGACAAGTAAGGACGCTGACTACTAACCAATTACAATAAAAATGATGCGTTTCTCCTTAATTAAAGCCAATTTTACATTGGCTTTTTTGTTTTCTTTTTTACGCCTTAATCACAAATAATTAATAGTCCCTGTCTTAAGTGAGGAAAAAATATTTGATTTTTACTGGAATCTTAGGAAGCTTCGAGTGCTTTCAGCACAATCGATGATAACTCTTCGCTGACAAACTTTGTCAACGCAGCATCTGCACCACTGGCATCAGCTGCTGCAGAAGTAATGCTACTGGATAATGACGTATGTAATAAAATATACATTGATGATAAATCTTGATCCTTGCGTATCTCTCGCGTAAGTGTGTAACCATCCATTTCAGGCATTTCAATGTCAGAAATAATCATATCTACATGCCTTCCCTGTTGGTGCAAGTTACGCAGTAAATCCAGCGCTTCCTTCCCATCATTCGATACAACATACTTAACAGGGAGTTTATCCAGTGTTTGACAAATCTGCTTTCTTGCCATGCTCGAGTCATCAACAACCATGATTAATTTATCTTTTAGGATAGCAATTTGTTCCGGCAATAATTGCAATTTAAGCAGTGAGCTCCCTATGTGCTCTGGCACTACTTCATTTAACACTTTTTCAACATCGATAATTTCTATCATATCTTTGTCAAAAGAAGTTACCCCAGTCACATAACTCCCTTTTCCTGTAGCTTTTGGAGGCGGTAAAATATCTTTCCAGCTCAAGCTGACGATACGCTCTACTTCCCCCACTAAAAACCCCTGCATTGTACGGTTAAACTCTGCAATAATTATATTTATCTTACCTTGAGTATCACGTAGCGGTGTCAGCCCAATTGCCTGAGCCAAGTCGATTACACTCAGAGGGGTGCCCCTTAACTTGGCAATACCTACTATGGCGGGATGTGCTTGCGGAAGTTGGGTAAGCTTTTGCGTTGGAATAATTTCTTTAATTTTTAGTACATTAATTCCATAGCGCTGTTTACCGCATAATCGGAATAGCAACAAATCCTGCCCTAAGTGGCGCTGATCACTGCTATTAGATTGACTTATTCCTGTCATATTCACTCTCTAATGGGCAGTCCGAGGATTAACTCTACTACTAATCCCTTTAAGTAACCTTATTTAATTACAGTAGTTTAGCAAAGATTATCCCCTACGCACTCTTGCAAGAACTTGAAGTATCGTTTCCGAATTGTTTCACTTTCATTAGCTAAATGATGTTTAGCTGATGGCAGAATGAGTTTTTTGGGTTGAGTAAAAATTTTATCCAGTACTTTTAAATTATGCTGCCAGTCTACTGTCAAGTCCTGTTCTCCTTGAATAATAATAGGGGTAAGAGGACTTTTACGGCTGTTTTCAATTTCTTTAATCCAATGATGAAGTGCACCTACCCACTCGACAGATAAATTAGCTGGCTGCAAGGGATCAGCATGACGAATAAACTCCACAAATGAGCTATCTGTAGAGTTAGCAGTATAACGTCTATTGAGACGTCGAATAAAAGGCTTTAGTAAAAAATATGCAAACAACGACTGGCGCCATGCTCTTGGTCTTACAAGGGGAGCTAATAATACAACATGTTGAAATGGACTCGTCCTAAGATCAAACTGATTGCGCTGCAGGTAATCAATCGTTACCGCTCCTCCCGTGCTTTGCCCTATTATGTGCCATGGCTTAGGTAACTGATTCTCTGAAAATTGCAAACAGCGCGAAAGCGCACTTTCATATTCTGAGAACATTTGAATAGATGCTCTTGAACCTGAAGACAATCCATGCCCAGGCAGATCAAAAGCAAATACATCAAACCCCTGCTCAAGTAAAAAGCGAATGACATGCTTATATAAACCTATATGGTCATAATACCCATGTAACAAGAAAAAACAGCCTTTCGGGTTAGGCTGTTTATAAACATGACAAGCAACCATGTAAGGAGGTGATTCCAGCCAGCCAAAATAATGTGCTACATCAGGCAATTGCTTCGCAAAATCAATTCCATAATAGCTAAAGTAAGCTAGCTCCTGTGCTGTTGGTTGCAGGGGAGATTCTAATGACAAAGGCCTAAAACCTTGTTGCAAGTGTTCTAAAGAAAATGGAAGCGTTTTCATCAGTAGCCTATTTCTTACACTTTTTTATAAAAAAATACCTATTAACTGCCTTATAACATTTTCACTAAACAGAGCAAACGTTAAAGACTAAGTTTTTTACAAAGACCTGAAGTAACTTTGGCCCTGCCTTAACATCCTCTTTATATAATTACCTGCTAAACTTTATATTGTCTGACAATTTTATGACGTATGACTGAATAGAGTCTTCAGCATCTGCTCAGTCGCACAATGAGGAAATATTAATAAAATTAAATAATTTTCTTAATAACACTGTATAACAAGGACAGTTTACATGTTACCCCCCTATTACTTTCTTTTAGCCTACCTGGTTTCTATGATTCCATTTATTGGCTGGTACCTTGGTGGTTCCTGGAATTTATTATTTTTACTTTTTTATCTACTTTTTCCCGCAGTAGACCTTGTTCTTGGTCGTAGTAAACAAAACCCTACACCGCAACAAGAGCAACAGCTTCTCAATGACTATCGTTATAAAGTGATTATTTGTGGATTTTGTTGTGTCCAGCTTGGCTATCTGATGTTAGGACTTTATAGTGCAAAGTTCGAAGTTTGGAGCACCACATTAGCACTGTCATTGAGTACAGGATTTCTGGTATTTGCTGGTGCTATCAACATTTCTCATGAACTCATACATCGCAATACTAAGCATGAACGTATGCTGGGTGGCTTTATGCTAATGCTCGTGGGTTATGCAACCTTTAAAGTAGAACATGTGAGAGGTCATCATGTTAATGTCGCAACACCGCATGATGCTTCAACCGCAAAACTTGGTCAGTCAATTTATTTATTTCTTCCCCAAGCAATTATCAGAAATATTATCCAAGGATTTAAATTAGAAGCCACTCGTTTAGCAAGGAAAAAGTTACCTTTCTGGCATTGGCAAAATGAATTACTTTGGTGGAGTGCGGGAACATTGTTGCTATGGACAAGCTTTGCACTATGGGCTGGTTGGCAAGGTTTGATGTTTATATGGGTAAGTTCGATCTGCGCAATCATTTCACTAGAAATAGTCAATTATGTAGAGCATTACGGCTTGGTTCGCAAGCAACTACCTGATGGTCGATATGAGCGTGTCAGTCCAATACATTCATGGAATGCCAGTGAAATTTTCTCAAATGCAGGACTTTTTAATTTACAACGTCACTCAGATCACCATGCTCATCCCGCCAGACGCTACCAAATATTGCGTCACTTTGATGAAAGTCCGCAATTACCTTCAAGTTATGGCGCCATGATGTTACTTGCTTTAATTCCTCCTCTTTGGCGGCAGATAATGGATCCTCGGGTTATTCACTACCAACAAACCCAAAAACAAGTATTTGGCTAAAGGATAATATATACCCCTCACGAATCATTCTTAGGTGTCAAAATAAAGTAGTATATACTCACAGCGAAGGGTTATTTAGGCGAGGCCACCGAGCGATGAAGCACCAGGAGATTAGATAAACTAAATGACTGGGGTGGCAGTTAAATGCTCCTGCATAAACTGCATTCCCTCCATCCTTGGTGGTCAAGAGCGATGGTAACAAAGCCTAAAAATCATTCGCGAAGAGTATACAAAAGCCTCAGCCACTTTTTAGGAATTTCTGAGGCTTTAGGAGAATTAACAACTGAGACGATAAATATTTATTTTAGACTACTATAAAATGCAGCTAAATCGGCAATATCCTGATCACTTAAGTTAGCTGCTTGAGCATGCATAACAACCGCCTGCCCCCCTTGCCGCTGTTTTGCTCGATATGCTTTTAGAGAGCTTTCCAAATAGGCAGCATTCTGGCCTGCCAAGTGAGGATAAATAGGTATTTTGGCATAACCATCTTCACCATGACAGGCATTACATATTTTTGCTTTATTCTTACCGGCTTCAACATCTCCAGCTGCACTGACATACATGGCACTCATACTAAAGAAGGGTAAAAATAATACTAAAAAAAACTTCCTAATAAACACCGACATAAAATTCCTCATAGGCTAATCCACGGCTAATAAATAGTAACTTCTACTGGTTAATAATTAATTTACAGGCAGATCATAGCCTATTTTCACCCAGCTAGACTAGGGAAATTAAAAATGACATTTTTATGTAAATTTAAAGAAATTATTGCTTATCAAGCTCAGCATTTAAAAGCTTGAGATAACGCGCATCAACCTTTCCCATTTTCTCGTCAGCAAAAACCTGCCACTGGGGTCTACTGCAAAATAGGTATATACTTGAGCGCTAATTTCATACACCGTGAAAGGGAGAGCTTGCATATGTCCAAGCAGTTTGTTGTTCGCCAGTTTCCTGGAACACGCATGCGTAGAATGCGCTACGATTCTTTTTCTCGTCGCTTAATGCGTGAACATAGCTTATCCACGAATGACTTGGTGTATCCTATTTTTGTTATAGAGGGTGATCAGCAGCGAGAGCCTATTCCCTCCATGCCTAATATTGAGCGTCTGAGTATTGATCAACTCATCATCGAATGTAAGACACTTGTTGCGTTAGGTATTCCTGCAATTGCCCTATTTCCGGCACCAGATGCCTCTGTAAAATCAGAAGATGCAAAAGCAGCCTATGACCCTGATGGATTAATGCAACGTGCTATTCGTTCAGTCAAAAATGCCTTTCCTGATTTAGGCATTATTACAGATGTAGCACTCGATCCTTATACAACACACGGCCAAGACGGCATCATCGACGAATCAGGTTATGTATTAAATGACATCACGGTAGAGGTTTTAGTAAAGCAGGCTCTTGCCCAGGCTCAAGCTGGAGCTGATATGGTTGCTCCCTCTGATATGATGGATGGACGTATTGGCACCATACGACAAGCATTGGAAACTGAAGGATTAATTAATACACGTATTATGGCTTATTCTGCTAAATATGCATCAGCCTACTACGGTCCTTTTCGAGATGCGGTAGGCTCCAGTGCTACGTTAGGCAAAAGTAACAAATATACCTATCAAATGGACCCAGCAAACAGTGATGAAGCACTACAAGAGGTAGCGCTAGATTTGCAAGAAGGTGCAGATGTGGTAATGGTCAAGCCTGGTATGCCTTACTTAGATATTGTTTATCGCGTTAAAAAGGAACTTCAGGTCCCTGTTTTTGTCTACCAGGTGAGTGGAGAGTACGCAATGCACAAAGCTGCCGCAGCAAATGGATGGTTGGATAATAATAGTGTCATGCTAGAAAGCTTAATCGCGATGAAGCGCGCGGGTGCAGATGCAATTTTCACCTACTTCGCCAAAGAAGCAGCTGAACTCATTCACTCAGCCTAATTATCATAATTTTTTTACTTAGCTATACCCTTGGCCAACCTTTATGAAACAGTATTATAAGCCAAACCGGTAAACGCCAAGAACTTCGTGCTATAAAGTAATTCGCGCCAAGGGTATAGTAATCAGCATCATGAAGCACTTATACAACAGCTACCCATTAATCATGTTTTATGTAGGGATACCCAGCACGGTGGTGGTTGTTGAATCACTTAACGACACAAGTTTTCAGACGCTATAATGAATATTAATCAGACCATCGACTATTTGGTCCGTACTGCTTAGCAAGGAGTATTATGAACTTGTCTGCCAGTCAAGACATTCAAGAGGTTGCTAGCGAACCTGTTGAAGAGCCAAGCAAAATCACTGACTTATCAAACCCCGACTATTACATTAATCGAGAACTTAGCCATCTTGAATTTAATGCCCGGGTTCTGGAACAGTCCTTAAATGAATCATACCCTTTGCTTGAACGTTTAAGATTTCTGCTGATTTTTGGCAGTAATATGGACGAATTTTTTGAAATTCGTGTTGCCGGACTAAAACAACAAATTAATTTTGCCCGAGAAAAATCGGGGCTAGATGGTAAACAACCGCAACAGGTATTAGCTGAAATAGCCCAAAAAACTCATGAGTTGGTCAATAAACAATATCAAATTTTAAATGATGTACTACTCCCTAAGTTAGAAGAGCAAAATATCTGTTTCCTGCGGCGTACTCAATTTACGCCAAAACAAGCAGCCTGGATACAGGATTACTTCAACCAGCAAATTCTGCCTGTTATCAGCCCTATCGGGCTAGACCCAGCACACCCATTCCCTCGATTAGCCAATAAAATTCTCAACTTTATTGTTTCTTTAGAAGGCAAAGATGCCTTTGGGCGTGAAACTGGTATGGCCATTATCCCGGCCCCCCGTTCACTGCCTCGACTCATCAAGCTCCCAGAAGAACTCAGTAACGGAAAAGTGTGCTACGTCTTTTTATCTTCAATGATTCACAGCCATGTAGAAGATCTCTTCCCTGGCATGACCGTTAAAGGCTGCTATCAGTTTCGCTTAACACGTAACAGTGACCTCACCCTCGACTCAGAAGAAGTCGAAGACCTCGCAAGAGCACTCCAAGGGGAGCTTTGGTCTAGACGCTATGGTGATGCAGTTCGTTTAGAAGTAGTTGCCAATTGCCCGCAACCTTTGACGAACTTTCTATTAAAGCAATTCAATCTGACTGAGCAAGAGCTTTATCAAGTTGATGGTCCCGTCAACCCAGGCCGCTTAATGAGTGTTTGCAATAGTGAAGACCACTCAAGCTTACAATATGATCCTTTTAGCCCGGGTTTTCCGAAAGCACTGGTTAAAAATGAGGATTTACTGGGCGCTATCAAAAAAAATGACATTTTACTTTTACACCCTTTTGAGTCCTTCACCCCCGTTGTTGATGTTTTACGTCAAGCAGCAAAAGATCCTAATGTATTAGCAATAAAACAAACCTTATATCGTACTGGTGCTAATTCAGAAATTGTCAGTGCCATGGTTGATGCTGCACGTAATGGTAAAGAAGTCGTTGCGGTCATAGAAATTCGTGCACGTTTTGATGAAGAGGATAATCTGCAATTAGCCAGCCGGCTGCAAGAAGCGGGCGCAGTCATTGTTTATGGTGTAGTAGGTTATAAAACCCATGCCAAAATGGCATTGATTATTCGCCGCGAAGGGAAAACAATGCAGCGTTATGCGCATTTGGGCACAGGTAATTATCATGCAGTCAATGCGCGAATTTACACCGATTATAGTTTTTTAACTTGCAATAAAGTATTAACTGAAGATGTACATCAGCTGTTCCAGCAACTGACAGGTATGGGTAAAGCTGTGCAGGTGAAAAAACTACTCCATGCACCTTTTACCCTAAAGAAAACCATACTGGAACTGATTTATAACGAAGCGCATAACGCAAAAGAAGGAAAGCCCGCCAAAATTATTATTAAAGTCAATTCCATGACCGAGGCAAAAGTTATTAAAGCTCTTTATCGTGCTGCCCAGGCAGGGGTGGAGATAGATTTAATTGTTCGAGGCACTTGTTGCGTGCGTCCAGGTATAAAAGGGCTATCTGATAATATCAGGGTCCGCTCTATTGTAGGCCGCTTTTTAGAACATACTCGAGTCTACTACTTTTGTAATGACAATAATCCACGGGTCTTTTGCTCTAGTGCTGACTGCATGGAGCGTAACCTTGATCGCCGTGTAGAAACCGCCTTCCCTGTTGAAAACCCTAAACTTGCCTTACGCATTAAAAAAGAACTTGATATTTACCTGAGTGATAACTGTATGAGCTGGGAACTGCAAACCGATGGCAGTTACATCCAGAATCATCCTCCTGAAGGAGAGTCTGACAAAAACGCCCAGCTTATCCTATTGGAAAAACTTGCACGGTAGCACTCAAATATTAGACAGCTTCTAACGCTCCTTTGTCACAGTGCACATCATAATCATTTTTTCTGATGTGCACTGTCTACAGCAAACGCTTTTTCTTTATTGTGTTCTTTTTATTCACAGCCATCAATTTATTACTGAACAGACAAACTAAAACCTGCCTTAGTGAGATACTGCTGTTCCTGTTCAAAATCCGCCTGTGTTAATGGATGCTCGGCTAACCACCCAGCCCCCAGTGTTAAGCTCAAACCAGAAGATGTTGGCACTAAACTATAGTCTGGCAACAGCTCATCATCTCGAACATGATTGAGTAAAATCGCAATCCTTAGCAAGATAGCAAGTTTATTCATACGCGTTGCGACACCAGGGACTAAATCAAAAAATGCATCTTCTGAAAGTGCACGCCGGTGACAGCGTACTAACATCGCTAAACGTAGCTGATCATCTCGTGAAAAACCCAGCAAGTCTGCATGTTTGATAATATAAGCACCATGCTTATGAAATTGGGCATGAGAAATATCCAGGCCAATTTCGTGTAACTGGGCAGCCCAACCAAGCAACTGTCGATCTTCTGCCTCTAAAAACCAAGCTTTGCTTACTTGATCAAAACATTTGATAGCGTGTTTACACACCCGCTTGGCATGTTTCATATCGACATGATAACGACGCATTAAAGCCTGAACCGTCTTGTTACGGACATCGACATGATGAAAGCGGCCCAGCATGTCATACAGTAAACCTTCTCGTAACGCTCCATCAGAATACGCCATCTTTGGTATTTGAAACGCTTCAAAAACCGCCATCAATATAGCAAGCCCTGCGGGAAAAATACCAACACGATCAGGTTTGAGTCCTGGTAAGCTAAGATTATCCACATGTCCTGCCGCAATCACTTGTCGACGAAGATGCTCTAGCCCCTCTAACGTAATACCAGAACCTGTCATGCCCAACCCTTGCAGGACAAATGCAATAGACTTCACCGTGCCCGACGAGCCTATAGCTACTGACCAGGCATTTTGTTGACAGTCTTCAACGATATTCAGGAGTTCTAATCGAGCTGCATAATAGGCTGCCTGAAAATTTTGGGCACTCAGCAAACCCTCTTGAAAAAAACGTTTAGTATAAACCACGCACCCCATATGAAGACTTTCCAGGAGTGTCGTATTAAATCCTTTGCCAATGGCAAACTCGGTACTTCCTCCACCAATATCAACAACCAAACGTGTCTCATCTTGTCCAGCCATAGTATGTGCAACTCCCTGGAAAATGAGTCGCGCCTCTTCACGGCCAGCAATCACATCAACGGCATGACCTAACACATTTTCGGCCGCTGCAAGAAACTCATCGGCATTGGTTGCAATACGTAGTGCATTGGTACCAACCACTCTTATGTGCTGAGCAGGCAAACCCCTAACATACTGGGCAAATCGACTCAAACAGGCCAGACCTCGCTCCATGGCTTCAGTACTTAGCACACCTTGATCATCTAATCCTGCTGCTAACTGAACTTTTTCACCTAAACGCTCAATAGGCCTAATCTCATCACCTTCCTGCCTCGCAACAATCATGTGAAAACTGTTTGAACCTAGATCAATTGCTGCGATCAGGGACTGGTCATTATGTTCTGAGCGGGATATGCTATCGGTCATCAGCAGTCCAAATTGGCTAATTTTTGTTATTATCTGAGTGGATGTCTAAAATCCACCAAGGCAACAACAACTACAACAAATTAATAACAAATAACAACAAGTCAGTATCACAATACTGCAATTTAATGGGTCATCTTAGCGAATTGTTTGCTTAAGGAACAGAGTGCTATCATAGGCCCCATTTTGTTTTGGAATATATCTTGGAGAAACTGCGACATGAGCGAACATATCAAGCATGTAACTGACGACTCATTTGACCAGGACGTCCTCAACGCTGAAGGCCCTGTACTGGTTGATTACTGGGCTGAGTGGTGTGGCCCCTGCAAAATGATTGCGCCCGTATTAGATGCGATTGCAGAAGAATACGCAGGCAAACTGACTATATGCAAGATGGATATTGACAAGAACGAAAAAACACCGCCCAAGTACGGCGTACGTGGTATACCCACATTAATGTTATTCAAAAATGGTAATGTTGAAGCAACAAAAGTAGGGGCTTTATCGAAGTCTCAGCTGACTGCTTTTCTTGATAGCAATATCTAAAGTTTAGCCATTTTTCTTGTCAGCTCAGTGCAGCGTAGCCTGCACTGTTTCCTTAACAGAATCACATTCCCCCCCTTGTTAACAGTGACTCATACAACGTTTACAGCATATTCCTATTTTTTTCTGGACTAAGGAGTAGACTGAATCTATTATCAGTGTTAGATTATGCACACTAGCCTAATTGAGTGCAGGAAGCTATTCTTATTACAGTAATCAGCTGTGAGTCCTTGTTAGTGATACCCCTGAAGACTATAGGTGATATCCTCTAAGGTATTGACTATAAGGTATTAAAAAGTCAGCTGTGTCGAAGTAAGCAGTCTCATAACAAGAAATACCAACCTTATGTGTTACTTGTAGTTGAGATTTTCTCGTAATACGCTATCTATTGTTATACTGTAATCTGTAATTAAGTTATGCTGTAATTTAGTTACGTTAGTTAACTGCAGAAGCTAATATTTTGTTGTAAAACAAAGAAAAACTGAAAAGATAGAAATTCAAAAACACGACATACTTTACAAAAACTAATTTACAAGCAATAGTGCGATCGAGAAACGAACTGTACAAAATAATTGTACAAACGAAATATAGAATATTCGATTCAAACAATACTTACCAAATTAGTAATTATCAAACACATACCTTAGTTTCTGCTATCACTACAGCAACTTAGTATACCTTTCATTGTTATTTCATATAACCCGCTATGAATCTTACCGAATTAAAGCAAAAACCCGTCCCAGAATTGCTGGAAATTGCAAGTCAAATGGGACTAGACAACTTAGCCAGATCCCGGAAACAGGATGTAATTTTTTCAATACTGAAGCGTCACGCCCGTAGTGGTGAAGATATTTATGGCGACGGTGTACTTGAAATATTGCAAGATGGCTTTGGTTTCCTGCGCTCTGCTGACAGTTCTTACCTAGCAGGCCCTGATGATATCTATGTATCCCCAAGTCAAATTCGCCGCTTCAATTTACGTACAGGCGATACAATTTCTGGCAAGATACGCCCTCCTAAAGATGGCGAACGTTATTTTGCACTGCTGAAAGTTAATGAAATTAACTTTGGCAAACCAGAAAATGCAAAAAATAAAATATTATTTGAAAATTTAACACCATTATTTCCTCAAGAACGTCTGTTAATGGAAGCCGGTAATGGCTCCACAGAAGATTTAACAGCACGAATCATTGACTTAGTTGCACCCTTCGGGAAAGGACAACGTGGCTTGATTGTTTCTCCGCCAAAGGCAGGTAAAACATTAATGCTACAGAATATTGCGTCCAATATTTCCCGTAATAACCCCGAGTGCCACCTTATTGTACTTCTCATCGACGAACGTCCAGAGGAAGTAACTGAAATGGCCCGCTCTGTGCGCGGTGAAGTGGTCGCCAGTACGTTTGATGAACCCCCATCTCGTCACGTTCAAGTGGCAGAAATGGTTATTGAAAAAGCCAAGCGACTTGTTGAGCATAAAAAAGATGTTGTCATTTTATTAGACTCTATCACTCGTCTTGCCAGAGCATACAACACAGTCATTCCATCATCAGGTAAAGTACTCACAGGTGGTGTTGATGCACATGCATTGGAAAGACCAAAGCGTTTCTTTGGTGCTGCACGTAATATTGAAGAAGGCGGCAGTTTGACTATTATCGCTACCGCTCTGGTAGATACTGGCTCCAAGATGGATGAGGTGATCTACGAAGAGTTTAAAGGTACGGGTAACATGGAACTGCACCTTGACCGGCGCATTGCTGAAAAACGTGTTTTCCCTGCTATTAACATTACTCGCTCAGGTACTCGCCGCGAAGACTTACTCACGACAGAAGAAGAGCTTCAACGCATGTGGATTTTGCGGAAAATACTTCACCCAATGGATGAAATTGCCGCCATTGAATTTCTCGCTGACCGCATGAAAGATACTCGAACCAATGAAGAGTTCTTCCAGTCTATGAAGCGGAAATAAAAGTCTATAGGGCACCTCTAAATAGATAACCACCTACTAAAGTGGGTGGTTTTGATCTGAAGTACGTTTTTGGAGTGATCACTATTAGACAAATATAAATAATTCCCTTACAAACCGTCCCTTTTGTCATAATTCAGGGCTGGCTATAATGCTGATCTGAATGAGATATTTTGGACTCCAATGAAATACAAAGATCTTCGAGACTTTATCAAGCAGTTAGAAAAAAAGGGTGAACTCAAACGAATCAAACACCCTGTTGATCCCTATTTAGAAATCACCGAAATTGCTGACCGAACCTTACGCCGACAAGGCCCTGCCCTTCTGTTTGAATCCCCTAAAGGCTCTTCAATTCCTTTATTAGCCAACCTTTTTGGCACACCTGAGCGCGTTGCTTATGGTATGGGTGCTGAGTCTGTTGCCCATTTACGAGAAGTCGGTCAGTTGCTGGCTTACTTGAAAGAGCCTGAGCCACCGAAAGGGATGAAGGATGCCTGGGAAAAGTTACCCATCTTCAAGCAAGTCATGAACATGAGTCCTAAACAGGTTCGAACAGCCCCTTGCCAACAGGAAATTTTCGAAGCATCAGATGTTGATCTCACCACATTACCTATTCAAACCTGCTGGCCAGGAGATGTAGCCCCTTTAGTGACCTGGCCACTGGTGATTACCCAAGGCCCACATAAGCCACGTTATAATTTAGGCATTTATCGAATGCAGCTACTGGGCCGCAATAAACTTATCATGCGCTGGTTATCACACCGAGGTGGAGCAATAGACTATCAAGAATGGCAAAGTGCTAACCCAGGTAAGCCTTTTCCAGTCGCAGTTGCCTTAGGTGCTGACCCAGCCACTATTTTAGGGGCTGTCACACCAGTTCCCGACACTTTAAGCGAATATGCATTTGCAGGCCTGCTGCGAGGCAGTAAAACAGAACTAGTAAAGTGCCATACCTCTGACTTACAAGTGCCCGCCAGTGCAGAAATTGTACTAGAAGGTTATATTTACCCGGATGAGCTGGCCCCGGAAGGTCCCTACGGTGATCACACAGGCTACTACAATGAAGTTGATAACTTCCCTGTTTTTACCGTAGAGTGCATAACGCATCGTAAAAACCCCATTTATCACAGTACCTATACAGGTAGACCACCAGATGAGCCAGCTATTTTAGGCGTTGCTCTCAATGAAGTCTTCGTACCCATCTTGCAAAAGCAGTTTCCAGAAATTGTTGACTTTTATTTGCCCCCTGAAGGCTGTTCATATCGGCTTGCTGTTGTGACCATCAAAAAACAGTATCCAGGTCATGCTAAAAGAGTCATGCTGGGTGTATGGTCATTCCTACGACAGTTCATGTATACCAAATTTGTTATTGTCACCGATGATGATGTCGATGCCCGAAACTGGCAAGATGTAATATGGGCAATGACAACACGCATGGATCCCCAGCGCGATATGACATTTGTTGATCAAACGCCTATTGATTATCTTGACTTTGCTTCACCTGTATCAGGTTTAGGTTCTAAAGTTGGGATGGATGCCACCAATAAATGGCCTGGTGAAACAAACCGAGAGTGGGGCAAACCCATTGTGATGACGGAAACTGTTAAACAACGAGTTGATGAGTTATGGGACCAATTAAATATAATGTAACGAAAATAAATAGCATGTGAAATTATAATTGTGGAGCACCAGCAGTGACTATCAAAACCTTAGCAGTGAACATCTACAGTATTGATCGCCTCCCTAATGATATTTTCCGTGTTCGCCTTCAACAAACTACTGAACAACTACCTTCTTTTTATGCTGGTCAATATTTAATAGTACAGTTACCCAATCAACAACAATGTCCTTTATCTATTGCCAGTGCGCCTGAACACTACCATAACCATGATTATCAGCTTGAACTACATATTCAGTACTTGCCAAATAGCGAACTTTCAAAACAAGTTATTGAATACATTCAACAACAAAAAACTCTCACCATTACTTTACCATTAGGGAATTGCCATCTAGCGACAATACCCAATAAACCATTGGTATTTATTGCTGCTGGTACCGGTTTTGCGCAAATGAAAAGCATGTTAGAACATTGTTTTACGCAAAAACACCCTTATCCACTGCACCTATATTGGGGAGCAAGATTATCTGAACAGTTTTACTTAAAAGCACTTCCGCAACAATGGGCTAAAGAAAATAAAATAGTTTTTCACCCTGTTGTAAGCGACTCAGCCATTGAAGATGAAGTATACCGTTCAGGTTTATTAATCGAAGCCGTTCATGAAGATTTAGCAAGTATAAAAGACGCTTTCTTTTATATTAGCGGCTCTCCCACCATGGTTTATGCTACATTTGACGGACTTATCAGTGAGGGTATCGCTGCTGATCATGTTGCTGCGGATGTTTTTGATTACGCTCCCAGAAAAAAATAGCACACCTCTACAGAACCTCATATAAAAATATGTTTTTAATACACCCACAGTAGAAGACCATTCTTGGTCTCTACTGCTCTCAATGCTACGACACCTACTTCACAAGCCAATTCAAACACTTAATCCTCTTTTTACTATACCCAAAACGAAGGGTTTTTAG
The DNA here is from genome assembly GCF_018263875.1 of Zooshikella ganghwensis. NCBI lineage: Bacteria > Pseudomonadati > Pseudomonadota > Gammaproteobacteria > Oceanospirillales > Zooshikellaceae > Zooshikella > Zooshikella ganghwensis. The sequence goes on along the minus strand of NZ_JAEVHG010000004.1, from coordinate 280,960 downwards.
TGGGGCTAGTCTGGTCTGTTAAGACTAGCGATAGCATCAACAGTTTTTTAATGGTGTTAGCTGGGCCGTCAAGTGATGAAGCCCCTGGGCAAGTTTACTGCTGTGAAACTTGCGCTAGCCACTTGAACTGATATAACAGCGCTGCTGGGCGGTTATATTAATAGGTGATTGGGGTGAGACGTGAAGATAACAAAACCTAGAAATCATTCGTGAAAGGTATAAAACAAATTTCATTATCACTTTTCATGTGAAGTTCTTTTTATTATTCATAATTTCCTAACACCTGTGAACTACTCAGCTTACCTGGTTAGGTATCACGCAACGATCTTCTCCATTGAGTATTTTAGGATAACGCTCAATGCATATGTTCACAAAATTGGGGTTAAAGGTAACTCTAAAAATGCACTTTTTTCGTAATAGCTGTGTCAGCGCTGTACTCAAATCCTCATGTATTCCTTATACACTGCGGTTCTCCATACAGTACTTCCTTGCTCTTGCAAAAAAATCACTCTTTTTAGAGGTGCCCTTAAATACTTACATAACAATCCTCCCCCATTCTAAAAGACATATAACTGACAATAATTCAATGGGCGTTATTAAGCTCCCATCCACTGGCAACAGCAGGTAATTTATGCGTGACATTAAAATAAGTAGGCTTCCTAACCACACATTACTCAGTGTAGTCATTGCATCAACTGTTGGCTTAATACCTCTAACAACATATTCTAGTGACATTACTCAAGTTGATGCTACCCACTTTGCACCAAGTGATGTAGGTCCAGATGATGCCGTTATTATTGTTGACGACTGGGAACCACCAACTGATCCTAAACCTGATCAAGTTAAACATCCTTTTCCCCAACAGCACAATTTTAAAACGCTAATAAAGCCAAGCCAGCATAATCAAGATGTACTTAATCAACAAATAAAAAGCTACTTTGAGCAATGGCAAAAAAGCTACCTTAAAGCGTCGAATGGAAATACACCTGGTGGTGGCTACTACGTTGCGATGAAAGGGACAGGAGGTAATGGCAACGAAATTACCACATCTGAAGCACATGGCTACGGTATGTTAATTTTAGTGCTAATGGCAGATGCAAAAAATACTACGCAAGACAAGTTTGATGGCATGTATAACATGTACGACAAACACCGTAGCAAAGGAAACTCACACTTAATGTCTTGGGTAATCGATAAATCCGAGTCTCCTGATAAGGACTCAAACTCAGCAACTGACGGCGATCTCGATATTGCTTATGCCTTGTTACTTGCTGATAAGCAATGGGGATCTAAAGGTAAAGTCAACTATTTAAAAGAAGCAAAACGCATTATTCAACAAGGCATTCTAAAAAGTAACCTAAACGCTCAGTCTAAACGACTCATGCTAGGAGATTGGGATACCAACCAATGGTCCACTCGCTCATCTGACTGGATGATTGGTCACTTAAGAGCATTTTATCAGGCGACAAAAGATGAAAGCTGGAACCAAGCTATTGATACTATTTTTAACGTTTCTACTGAAATACAACAAACGTATTCTAAATCAACTGGACTCATGCCCGACTTCATAGTGGGTGAATCAGCAAAACCTGCTCCACCTGATTTTCTTGAGGGTGAAACGGATGATGATTTTTCATGGAATGCGTGCCGTTTTCCATTACGCATTGCAATTGATGCCACTCATCATAACCATGAAGCATCCCGAAAATTATTAAAGCCAATCGTCAATTGGATAACCAATACAACAGACTCTAACCCTTCTAGTATCATGGCAGGATACACTTTGGATGGAACCCCTTTAGTAGGCTACAGTTCGATGGCATTTACTGCACCAATGATTGCAGCTGCAGCAGCTATGGGAGATACCCAATATCAGTCTTTTATCGACAAAGGCTGGGACTTAATGCGTAAGTCAAAGGATAGCTATTACAGTGATACCATTAATTTACTGGCTATGTTATTTATTTCAGGTAATTGGTGGACACCAGCAGAAGCAAAACATCAGCAACCTGTATTTAAAGAAGACTTTGAAAGCTCCTCAGCAAACCCACTCAATCTAGAGTTGTCAGACGCAATTACCATCAAGGATAACTGTGAAGAAAACCACGGTAAATGCTTGAGAATTAGCTATCAACCCAATGAGCAAGGCTCCCCACGAATTACCAGCCGTTATAAACTCCCAGCAGCAAAGGCATATACACTAAACTACGATGTGTATTTTGAACCTGGCTTTGAATTTGTAAAAGGTGGAAAACTACCAGGCTTAGGTCCTATCCAACATATTACAGGTTGTAAAGCAGGTCATCCTGAAGGTTGGAGTGCACGACTAATGTGGGCACGGGATGGGCAATTAAGAAGTTACTATTATCCACAACAACGTCAGCAACGCTGTGGCGAGTCAAAGATGGCTGACTCATTCCAGTTTACTTCTGGTAAATGGTATAGTGTCTCACTTTATGTCAATGTCGGTGAAAATGACAACAACCAACAAGGTAAAATTGAAGTTTATATCAATGGCAAAAAACTCATTGAAAATAACTCCATTACGTTAAGAGACAATTTAACCTCCAACAGCGAAATCAACCAGTTATTATTCAGCACATTTTTTGGTGGTAATGATAAAAGCTGGGCACCAAGCAAAACAGTCTACTCTCGTTTTGATAATTTCTCAGTTTATAAGGGAAAATATATACCCTCAGCTAAATAGCTTAAATAGCATGTATAATCTTTGAATATATGATATTTGCCGCATTTAGTGCGGCAAATATTTTTAATCTTAACATCTATAGTTCTGGTACAGATGATGCTGTTATTTCAGTCACATAGCCACTATTATTTAACTGATGCTTTACTGTATTAATCTGCCACAAACCATTAACACCGGTACGAAAGTCAGTGAGCTTCAGCTGACGCTCTGCGCAAACAGACATTCGGCCAGGCAAAGACAGTGTAAGCTGCATTTCTCCCATAGCAGATCGCTCTAACTCAGCTTTTGCCAAGGCACTGGCAGCTTCAGCTGAAACGGCCTCCGTTTTTATTTGTTTTATAAGTTTATTATTTTTCTTGTTTCTATTATTATTCTTACTTTTGTCACTACTTTTGTTTATTCCTTTAGTGTTATTAGTATTGTGACGACTAGACGGATTTTTAGTAGCGCTTTTAGCAACAGTCACTTTTACCTTTTTTGCTTCAGATTTGTCATAGTAACTGGTTTCAACAGCATCATATGATGTCCGTTGAGTAATATTAACCCGCCATTGACTAACTTCCTGTGGCTGTAAGCTAATAACTCCTTTTTCCAATAACTGCGGTTTTAAACTGATTGTATCATTAGTAATTTTTAATACGCCACCAACACTTTCAGCCATGCGAGTTAAAAAATTAATATCGCTTTCATTGCGCTGATTTAATATGGGAAATGACTTATTTTTGTATTTTTCATCTATATCAACTTTTAGGTTATCGGCTTTAGCAATTTTATCAAAAATCGCTCTTAACTTGACTGATTGATCTTTACTGTTTTTACCTATTCCTCCCCAGGTTACTGTTTTAGGTGACTTTAGAGATGAAGACATATTTGCGGCTTTTGCTGATATTTTCATAGTGCTCGGTGCACTCGATAACTCAACTTCATCCACAACAAAAGTACCCATAAATACCAACTCTGAGGAGCTATAACCTAAAAATATTTTTAATTTAGCGCCAGTATCTGGTAATACAATAGCATGGTCTGCATCATCCAACAGTAACTCAAGTGTATCAGACTCCCAACCTGCATTATCCGTAATGGTTAAATCTAGCAACCTGTTATTAATAACATCCGTTATATTATGATCATCAACCTGCAACATATAAATAGGTTTTATTGCCATAATACAACCTGACCAGATGCTTTTTCAATATTTTCAATATCAGGAATAATCACAGGTAAATTCTCAGGTAAATATACCCCAAAATTTACAAGACCATGATTTTCTTCGAATATCTTTTCTGTTACATTTTCTGTTTGCCCATATATCTTCCATGCAATATTATCTACCGTGTCGTCGCATTTCGTCCAGTAGATGAGTTTCCCTTGTTGTTTCGCTTGGGACACTAAAAGGACCTGTTGCTCTTTCCACCTTTCGATTGTGTTAGCTCCTCTCTTTTTTTCTGGATCTGAGTTGTTGACTGTTTGCATACTTCACCTCCAAACTGTTTTAAATTAATTGTAAAGCTGATTTTTCTCGGCAATCCATCAGAAAAAAATACACTTTGCTGATCTGTAATTGACTCAATTAAATACAGTCCATGCAGCTTACCCGTTCCAGACGTTAAAACAAAAGGCTTCCCCTGGTTTGCTAAATTTCTTAATTTATCAAGTAAAAAATAGCTATCTTTATTAAGTTCAGTAAAAATAATGCCCTTTAAAGCAATTGTGGTTAAGCCTGGTCCCAAATATTGAGTAGCAGGTAAATAACTAATTCTATCTTGTGTCGCCCAGCGATAGCTATCTGAAATCGTTAAATCTTCATAAGCTGCCGTTGATATTGAAAAATGAAAATATCCTTCTTGAGAGCCAGGTAATGATAATGTCATCATTATCATACTCTTTTGCTCTTTAGCCGATGTCATAAAGTGCTCCTCTTGTTTTTAATTGAGCTTGCTGTTCACGTTGAGCCAGCTCTTTTCTCACCAGCATAGCAATATCTTGGGCATTCTGATTTGCAGTGGCATTTATTGTAATGGGAGCATTAACTGCAACACTTTGCGGTGTTGAATGTGCTTTTATAGGGGTAACATTTTGTTTGCCCAAAGCACCAGTATTAATCCCTAGCTCACCATTCATACTTTTGTTTTTTATTTCATCCGACTGATAAGCGGCCTGAAATTTAACTGCCCGATATTGGTTTAAATCAACTACATTGGTAGTGTCGAATGACGTAGTGCTACCTCGCCATTGCGGTACACCTGTCGATGCTTTTGCTGATACAGTCTGACGCGCTAAAGAACTTTCTTGTATAGCTTTAATCGATTTGGCTTTATTTCCTGATGACTTGTTTTCATCTTCATCATCACTAAAAAAGCCAATAATGTTACCAAACACGCCACTCACAAGGTCAGCCATACCTAAAAGTTTATCCGTGAGCCAACTAATACCCTCCGCCACGAGTGTGATAGGTGATAACAAAAAGCTAAATACAGCCCCTAATACATTTCCAACAGTCGAACCTATTGAGCCTAGCTCAGATAGCTCAGCAGCTGTAGCCTGTACAGGCGTGAATAAATTATTAAAACCACTTACAAGCCAGTCTATAGCTGTCCCTATTGCACTAAACAACGGTTCAAGGGTGTTAAATAATGGTGCCAATGCTTGCCTAACGGGTTCAATGGCATTCAATAGTCCATCAAATAAACCAGACATAAATGCTTTGATAGGGTCCCAGTATTTATAAATAATGACTCCTATGGCAGCAACAGCAACAACAATTCCAGCTATAACAGCAGCCAGAGGATTTGCCAATATAGAGGCATTAAATGCCCAGAATCGTGCTGTAGCTAAACGAATACCCGAGGTAAAGGTTATTAAAGCCCGCCTTGCTTTAAGAAAGCCTAATCGTCCTAACAACTTAAGCTGCCTGGTAAGCGACTTTACACCCGCAGAAAAACCTTTAGTTGCAAAGGTATTAAGTACTAAGTTTGCCCTACGCGATATTAATGCAGAAGTATTATTAGCTAAAGATTCACCCAGTTCTGTAAGGTGTTGCTGACCAATGTCTACGATAGCACTACCCACATTATCCAACGCTTGTGGAAAGTCAGTAATTAGGTTATCAACACTGGTAAATGCCGTTGTCACTCGTGTAGCTACATTCTCGATAACTTCACTCTTAACCTTAAAAGCGCTCAATATTGCTTCACTGGCTCCTCCAATATATTGGCCAGCAAAGTCTTTCGCTAAATTACTGGCTGCATCCCCCTGCAACGCGGCTTTTAAGCTTTCTCCTATATTTGGGAGATTTTCAGCTAAGTTAAATGGATTGCCAATAGCACTCCGAATATCACCGACAAATTGGCTTACTAAATCATTTTTTACATTAAAATTTTCCGATAATAAATCGGACAAATTATTCTGAGCACTATCCATTAAAGCAGGTATAACATCTTTTTTAATCGTACTTGAAAATGCTTCTTTCACTCCAGATAATGCACTTGCCGAATTAGTCAATAAATTCTCAACACCACCTGAGGCTTGCCATATACTCTGTAGTGAGTTCTCTACTAAATTTTGTTCTAACTTTAATGTTTGAGCTATCGACTGGCTGACCACGGGCAGTTTTGTTGCTGCCAAACTATCAGCTATTGATTGCAGATTTTTAGTCAGTGACTGAGATAGCTCCTTAGTTGAAAGTTCAGCCTGTTTACTGACTGCAGCAACTGTATTATCAAAAATAGTATCTAATGAAAATGAAACTGCATTAGTCATAACACTCGCCTTGCATTGCTCTTTCCTTTGCTTTTTTATGCCATATAAATAGTTCCGATAATTCCAGCTCCCAAAGCTCAGACGGAGGCCAATGAAAGACCACCGCCAAGTCAGCTAATACACTATGTATATCTTCTGGAATTACCGTTGTCCTAAAAAACCGGCAACAACTTCATTTACTTTTTGAAAGTCACCCGCATCCAAATCTTCAATAGCAGAAGGTGCAAGCTCAGCCAAATCAGCGATTAGGTCGATTGATTTAGTAATATCACCACCTTTTGAATCTTCCATTTTTTTCAAATCTTTAGCGCGTGGACGACGAAGATAAATCGTATCAACTTCAACACCTTCAGTTGTCACAGGGTAATTAAGTGTAATTTTTGTTTTCATCATTAATTTCTCTTTACTATTATTTTATAACTTATAAACAGACAAGGTATTATAAGCGGGAGGGAAAGCACAGTCTTACGCCACACATCCCTCCCACATTCATTTTTTGCTAGATTTTAAATCTATGCATTAAAGAGTGTATTTGTAACTATTGTTTTTAGCATTAATAATTTAGCTTAAGCCAGACCGATGGCTTTACGAATACCCTGCAGTTTATCTACACCATTAATGACGCGTTTCATATTAATAACATCAATTTCTGCAAGAATTTCTTTATCCATAGTGAGCTTATAATAAGATAAAGCAGCTTGAATTTTCATTGCACTTTTATCTCCAGCTTTCCATGCCCCCATATCTAACTCTTTAAATCCTCCAGCAAGAACAAGCTCTACAGTATGAACCTTACCACCTTGTTCCATCGCACCACGGATAATAAAGTTTTCTTTTTTTGTATAATCTAACGAAAACCAGTCAAAAATATTTTTATTACATTCATGAACAGTAAAACTACACTCCAGTTTTTCCATCCCCATATCAATACTAAGTGGTGCGTCTAATCCGCCTGCACTGTATTCTTCTGTTTTAATTGTTAATTTTGGTAGTGTTACTTCAGAAACACGTCCTGCATAGCCTTTACCAGCAATATACAGGTTCATATTTTGCAACACTTTAGGCATACCAAATTTATCAGTGACGGTCATTAGACAAGCTCCTCCAGATATTCATTTGTTAAGTGAGATGTAAAAGTAATATGTTCTGCTGGATAAGGTGGTGTAAATTCAATGTTAAAATAAACTTTTCCTTGCTGAATATTCGCTGGAGAATTGAGTTCTGGATCTGCATAACAGCGACCACCGATAATTGCACCTTTAGCTTGCAGGTCTCGTAAATAATTATTCACACCCTCAGATACATGCTCCAGATAAAGTGTTGTAATATTTTGGTCAACTGCCCACATATGTGCACGCAGCAAACTTTCATTAATCATATCAGCAGTACGACGTACAGAAAGAAAGCGCCACTTTTCGTCACCACTCGTAGTATGGTTACCCCATAAGCGAAAACCGTCTTTTCTAATCACCGTGGTTACATGCTTTTCATTTAACAAATTTGCACGACAGTTTTTATCACCCAATGTAAAATCAACAGCGCGACTTAAGTTACTTATACCATTAATAGGTTGATTAGATGGTGACCACCAAAAACCTAAATCATTATCGGTACGAGAAATGATTCCAGCAACACGAGCACTCATAGGTTGATCTTGATAGGTCTTGGTATCAACATTAAATACCTTAACAAATGGGTCAACCATATAAACACGTTCAGATGATACTTGTTCTGCGTATTTAATAACATCTGCATCATTGGTATTTGGTCCATCAACAATCACAACCGCACGAAGCCGTTCAGCAACCGTCTTTAGCTTATCAGCAACTTCAAACTGCTGGCTAAATTTAGGTGCTACCAATATACGTGGAGTGACACCTAAAATAGATTCAGCACTTAGCAAAGTCATAATACCTTGGTAATGAGCACCATCATCAGATGTATCTTTCAAAAATTCTGCTTTTTGAGCATCAGCATCGGCTTGCTCAGGCACTCTAACCACTACAACCATTGCACCTGCTTGATCAAATACGCCTTTAACTGCATCAGGAAGAGTACCCGTTTTACCGAGCTCTGCAGCCTCTTTAATATTACCTGCTATCAAAACAGGCGTATGGTAAGGAAATTTGCTATTATCAGCTTCGGGTGCTGTTCCTACTACACCAATAACTGAGCTTCTTACTGTACGAATGGGGCGTGGCCCACTATTATCTTCAACAATCTCAATACCATGTAAAAAATTTTCAGACATTTTAGTTCCTTTGTTTATTTTGTGATTATTATTTTATTTAAATTATTTTTTTGTTTTAAGGTGAAATATTTCATTATATTTAATTTATTCATCTTCAGGCTTTGACGGCAATGGAACCTCTTGTTGAACTTTCATACGCTCCTTTGTAGCGCTTTCTAACAGAGCATTAGCTTCGCTTTTCATACCCAAGTACGCTTTTATTTGAGCTTCTTCTAGAAGAGGTCTTACTCGTTTGGTATACCTTGATCTGCGCTGAGCTTCAGCTTGCTTATATTCAAATTCGTATTTCTTCTTATTATTCGTTACCCACTGCCCTAACATCCATTCATCAAAGTCTGTTTTTGGTTTTTTTTCTGTCCATGACGTGTCAATTGGACCTGACTCTGTAATAGAGTGAGTGTCTAGACAATTTTCTTTTCTGTAAACAGTTTTACCCCGATGATCCTCAATATATTTATAATCATTTAAGTCATTCTGAACAACAACAGCAAAGCCCGTTTTAGGTGTAAGTGGTTCATTTGTTAATGCATTAACAGGAATATGAGCTATACCACCACGCATGGTTGTGAAGTTTATATCAGGTCTTACTTCTCGTGTCTGCTCATCAAAAGTCCAGTATTTAATTTCTTTCATTTATCATCCTTATATATAAATTGCCATTGCACGGGCTATGTTACGAGGTCTTGTTTCTTTCCAATTATTTTTCTCACTATTTTCATTTGGATTATTTTTTCTTGTATGATTTATTCCACAATCATTATTTTGTTCGTCTGGACCTTCAGTTCCAACTGCATCACTGCCTCTTTTCTTCCTATTATTTCCATCATTTAGTGCATAATACGCAATACCGTTTTCATCAACAAAATCATGATGATGCCACTTTATTTGGTCATTTTGATAACTTAAAATATTTCTTTCAACATCAACTCCCCGGCCATTATCCCAGACACGGATAAACTCACCTCTTATTTCGCCTGTATTTATATGGTTATTTTTTACTAGGTGTGGATAAGTTTTTGCTAATCGCCAGTAAACTTCTACAGGTAAATTAACATTCATTTCCATTACTGCTTCTTCAGGAGGAGTTTTGCTCAACCAATAAAATGGCATTCCAACTCTTCCACCATAAGGTATCCACCAAAATGGTTTTTTACTGTCACTCCAACCATCGTGCCTATTTGTTATGTTGGAAGGATCTATTCCTTTACAAGTCAAATTAGGTCCCGCATACATTTGCATGGGTATAACTTGATCGTTCAGCTCGACAGTACATATTTCACCTGTTCGGTATCTTCGTTTTGGATCATAGGGCAAAAACTGAGCTGTAGATAACTTATTATTTAATTTATAGGCTGCTTTTGCAGTTGCCAGAATCTCACTACTATTATTCTCTAAACTATCTGTTTTTCGTGAAAAAACAGTTTCTACATACTTTTTTGACGCTAGCATTATTGCAGGATCAACACTGAGTTCAACCTGGCTTGCATTTGATACTTGCAACATAACTCGTAGAAATAGACTACTTCCACTGCCTTCTGTAATATTTGGCTTATATGTTTTAGGGTATTTTCCAATAGCAACCAGGTTATCCTGGTCATCATATAGTCCAAATTCAGTGATATAAAAGCCACCTACTTCATCTGGTATAACTGCTTCAATTACAAGCCAATTTCTATTTTCTGGATTGATATACAAATCATTGATTGCTCCATTCCAGCGTTCACGAACTAATTTTGTATCAATCTCCTTTGGGAATGTCTCTTCTCCATTATCATCACCTCCATCACCAACTTTTATCGTTTTTAGCTTTAACTTATTACCAAGCGCAGCAGTATTAGCAAACTGTGCCTGACCTATTTTGGTTAAAATACTATAATATTTGTTACTCATATAATCCCTTTAAATGTTTTCATACTTTTGTTATTAATGAATATCAGTAGCCTATAGATATCCATTTAATTGGCCATTTATTTAATTCTCCATCAATGTTATATGTCCGTAACACAACAGATGAATTAGTCATCGTTTTATCTAATTCAAGAACAAGAGCAGCTCCTGCCCCCTTATGCATACCAATAATTTGAAAACACTTATTAGGATATGGCATTGGAAATACTACTTTTAAGTTACCATTAGATTCCGAAGTCCCTTCTCCCCACTGAATTAAAAGGCCACCTAACCACAATGGAAATTTTACATATCCATTGACATCAAGTTGAGTTTTAACTCCAAATTTAAGTATCGAGGGCGTTATGTATTTTTCATTGTTAACACCACTATCGACATCATCAATATCAGCTTTTTTTCTTTTAAAAAAATTAGTTAAAGTATTAACAACTCCCTTAGGTGTAATAAATTTACTATCATTAATTCCTTCTAAGCACTCGTTATCCGAAGCTTTATCTTCAAACTTAACATATTGAGTATGTGGATTTTGTTCTTGACTATGATCCTTGATTTTCTCTTTTACATACTCCCTTGAAGCCAGGACTACTGCGGGGTCAACTTTCAATTGAACAACTTCAGTATTTGCAACTTCAAGAATAACCTTGATATATGAACTCGTGCCACTCCCTTCATCCAATGTTGGTTTATAGGTTTTTGGGTATTTTCCAATTACTATTAAGTCGCCTTCTTCATCATATAATCCAAACTCAGTGATATAAAAATTACCAATTTCATCTGGAATGACTGTTTCTGTTACTAGCCACTTATCATTTTTTGGATGCTTATGTAATCCATTTATACTTCCTTCCCAACGTTCTCTAACAATATCTTTATCACCTTCTTTTGGAGCTGTTTCCGCTCCATTATTATCACCACCGTCACCTATTTTTATAGTTGATATGTTTAATTTTTGTCCAAGCGCTGCTGAGTTAGCGAGTTTAGCCTTCCCAATATTAGTAAATATACTATAAAATTTATTTTCCATTTAATTTATTCCGAGAATAACGAGACAAACACAGAAGACACCACTACCATGTTTAATTTTGTAGAATTTATATCGAGCAAACTACTTCAGTCTGAAAGAGCAATACTATTTTTTGGATAAATTGTTATCGTATTCACTGATTGATAACCACAGCCAATAAAGCAACTAGTTGTTTCTTCGATATTTTTTACAATGAATGGATAAACAGTTGTAGTATTACCACTTTGTGATGCTACACCAATATATGGTGTTGTTGACTTATTTGCGAGATATATACGCAAGTCATATTGACTTCGTGCATTCTTTGTCTGCTCTATAATATCCTTGATATTACTATATTCTGATTCACTGATTCCTCTTGAACGGCTATAAACATTTGCTCTAAATGTACCAGGCTTCCGCTCAGATTCCTCTTCATAATCAAACCACTCTTCTATTTGAATATCAACATCCGTGGCAGCCAGTGCTTTTTTTAGTGCACCAATTGTCCCCTTTTGCCTATGAACACTGATCGATTCTTTTATGACATTTCTTTTAGTTCTCTCATCCCAAGTATTATCCCACTTATCAACTGACAATGCCCAAGCTAACCAGGGCAAGTATTCTGTTGGACACTTATCAGGATTCCATAACTCGTTAAAAGAAATATCTATTTCTTCAGCTCGTTTTAGTATAGCCTCAATTTTATTTTCAAGCGCTGTCCCATTGACTGGAATAAGCTTATCTTCAATATCATTTTCCTGTTTCATTACAAATCAGTTCCAATAATATTCAGCTTGATATTTGAAGGCTCTTCATCACTACCAAGATGACAATAAGCAACCTGGTTTCCTTCTACTTTTAGAATATTTAACTTAGCTTTATCGGGAGATTTCAAAACAACCTGCTGTACCCCAGGTACATGTAACGCAGCTAAAATACCAGACTCAGTAATATCATGACCTAAATAATGATGTTCTTTCACATACTGCTTAATTCTATTTTCAGCTTCCTTTAATACTACCTGCTGATCAGGTCCAGAATAAAATGTTATATCAGCTTCAATATTGTAGTGAATAGGCTCAACTGGTTTTACAATGACTTTATCTGTTAACGGTCTAATATCTTCATCATTTAATACTTCTTCAACACTTTGTAGGATATCACCATCTGGAGTACCATCACCATCATAGCTTTGCACAGTAACATACACAGTCCCCGGTTCATCTTCATGCCCTGTGACATACACGTCTTTTACCTTATCTGAAGCTGCTAGTGCATGAAAACGATAAGCGCCTTTAGGCCCTGCGGTGCTGAAACCTTCTGGCCCGAGAATAATTCGCTGACGTAATACGTCATCACTTTCAAGTAACCGTTTTTTAGGCGGTTCAGATTTTGGGTCCGCTTCTTGTATTACTTTACGTTTAAGTCCAATCAGCGCAGCTAAGTTATCTAAGTCAGCGCCACTTGCATAGGCCACCATAACTGAACGTGCGGCTTCATTAATACGCTGCCTTATAAGTAACTCTCGATAAGCAGCGACTTCAAGTAACTTGTAAGCCGGATCTGACTCTAGTAAAGCACTATAATCGGTATAAATTGCCTGAAAGTCACTCAATAACTCATGTAAAATTGCCTCATAGTCCAATGTTTCAACAACATCTGGAGCAGGAAGCTGTGATAAATTTATTTCCGTTGTCATACCTCGATTCCTTTTAAAGTAATTACCTGCTGTTCAGGGAGATAAATACCTTTCAACTCAAAACTTGCCGTACCTTGTGTAAGGCGTTTCAAAGTAATTTTTTGTAGTCGAAATCTTGGCTCCCAAAGTACAAGTGCATCAGCAACAGCAGCATAGAATGCAGCTATTGTCTGGTGATTTAATGGTGCATCAATAAACTCATGTAGCCGGCAACCATAGTCTCGCCTCATAACTCGGCTACCTAAAGGGGTTGTTAAAATATCGATAATGGATTGCTTTAAATGTTCTAACCCTCCCATTTCTTTACCCGTATGTCGATTCATACCTATCATTATTGCGTATCTCCTGTAGGATTTGCTTTACTATGACCAGTTACTGAGTGTGTATGCTTGTTATAAATTGCTCTGTCTGCAGACATACTTCTGGTTTTATCTGTTATATCCTGTGTAGCCTTTATATTTCCTTCAACATAAACATCCCCTTTAATAGAAACACCTCCTGTACTTACTATCTCAGTAGTTCCATTTTCAGCTATATTTATTTTTAGCTCACTATTTTTTCTGTCATATACAAACGTTGTATTATCCTTATACTGTTTTATGTGTATATCTGGATGATTAGCAAGTTTGTTAAATTTACTTTGATATAATGCTGGTAAAATTACACCTTGTTCTAACTCACCGTCAGGTGAAAACATTATAACTTGCTCACCTACTTCTGGCGCCCAGTACTCACGATCATGATGTGCACGAGTGGTCAGCCAAGGTACCCAGCTAGATATAAAGTCACCGGACACGATTCGTACTAAAGCATCTTCATAATCTACATCACTAATCACACCAATAATGACTGTATTAGCCAGTTTTCTTTCTAACTGAGAAACTCTGTATAGTATGTTATCTTTCATAACCCTTAACCTCAGAATATTTATCTGCGATACCAAAATCATCACGATTTGAGCTAAAATAAAGGGATTTAGGTTTAACAGGTGTTTCTACAGTATTATTTTCACACTCCAGCTGCATAGTATGTTGCCACTCCACTTGCCACCCATTAATCAGATGACCATTTATTTGCCTTACGGTTAATGCATTAGCCGTAATATTCATGGCTGGAGTGATACTATTTATTCCCCAATTGTTTGATTTAACTAGCCTTAACACTTTGTCCAAAAGGTTTAGTGATGCTACATCATCCATCCAATCATCTTTAGCTTTGTTAAAATAATAAAGTAAATAAGTCGCTTCATATTCTTGTGTATTAAAATAATCCAACTGTTTTGGACTAAGCTGTTTCGGCGTAATACGAATTGCAGGAAAATTTTCAGCGATTATTTGTGGATTTCTAATATCTAACAAACCAGTTTGTGATCCGATATTTTCAACTACATCAACTTCATCTTCTAAACACTCAATAATTTTTTTTGTAATTTTAGCCAACTCCATAAAGCACCTACTCTAGTTACTTATCTTAGATTCAATTAATCGATCAAGTTTGTTACTGATAAGCTGTAAATCAGCTCTTATTTCACCTTTTATATCAGTAATTCTCTGATCTTGCCTTTGTTGCATTTCTGCAAGATGCCCAATGGACTGACTATTTTGATCAATCCGTTTATCAATTGAACCACCCCATGTAAAAAGTGATATAACAACTGCAAAAGTACTAATGATATGAGTAATACTTATATTCTTATCCAAGTGCCAATGTTGCCCATAGCTTTTCTTTTCTTCTAAATGATCAACCAATTTATCCTCTCTTAACTGTTAACATTTCTTATCTACCCTTCACACTGAGTAAATTTTACTCGCTCTATATCTTCAAGCGTGATGAGTTCTGGTTAAAATTCATCCAACCATTTTCAATAGCTAACCGCGCGACGTAAATTACCTTGTTATAGTGATTATATTTGCGCTTTCCATACATGTTCAGGTGAAATATTTCACTTATTGACACAACGCTTGCTGGGCCATAAAAATCGCCGATCTCGATGTCTGATAGGATAAGTGCTATGAAATAACGTTGACTCTCGAAAGATATGTCATTAGCTTTGGATTCTTACTAGAAGGCTCAATCAACATCAACTAATCTACAGGTAAACATTCTGATTATTGTTAGTTTTTAACTAGTTATATGTTGGGTCTATGCAAGGAGTGCATTACAATGAACGATTATAAGCAGCTTCATGATGAGTTAAGATCCTTCCATGACCTATACCCTGAAGAATTTTCTTTACTTTATCGAAATAATCAAACCTGTACTCTAAATGAAAGGCTGATGAAGTATCAATTAAAATTTAATTTACTTGAAATAATTAATCGACAAGTAAAATCATCATATTGTATTTATTCATACCAAAACTGCTTCTTTATCACTGACTACAAAACTAACTCATTAGATCAAGTATTTTCGCCTTATGATGAAGAAGTCAATATTTGTGCACCATTTTATACAAATGAATTATTTAAAAATCAAAGGGTTTTAGAAATTGGGACAGGATGCGGGCTTTATACAACACTTGCAGCGGAGAAGGGTTGTACTGTAACAGGGGTTGACATTAATCCTAAAGCGGTTGAATATGCGAAATTTAATATATTATTAAATAATGTTCAACAATATACTAAGGTTATGGCTGCTGATATTGAGTCAATGCTCCCACTGGTTCCAGAATATGATTTAGTTATTGCTAGCTTACCTTATATGCCAAACCCTCCAACATTATCAGAAAAGAAGACATACTCTGATGGAGGAGAGTATGGTTGGAAGCTTTCACTTCAAGCCATAAGTCAAATTTCGAAACGCTTAAATTCACGTGCAAGATTAAAAATGTACACTATGAACTTAGGCAACGAACATACATCTTATATTGAATTAAATCCTTATTTTTTCTTTAACGATTTACCTGTTAGTGTAACTTTAACCAAAATTTGTGCAAACATGCATACTTTTAGTGACTGGTATACTCATAAGTTTTCAACTAACAATAATCAAGCTGTAATCCTCCAATGGCTAGACCACCTTAAAGCCAGAAATTTAAACTATATGCATTATGTGACACTAGAAATTACTCCTGCCTCTAAGTTTTCATTAACAGTAAAACGAAAAGATTATAATTTGAACATAGCCTACCCACGCTCTAAAAATATCTACTCACCCATAGTGTGATACATGAACTCTTAATCGCTCTAGCTCTAGTCACAACCGCCCGAAGAATCACTTGAACTGCTAGAACAAGTATCACTTCCACTTGAGCTACTATAGTCAGTATAATCTGTCGAATACTGATAACTTGACTTCCTACTTCCTTTTCTATGTTTTTTAGATTTAACCTTAATTTGTTTATTCATTTTTGGTGTATTCTGTGAACTACTCTCCTCCCTCGGATATATGCATAAATGAAAGTCAAGAGATAGAATGCAAATACTCCCAATAAATAGCTGCCTCTAATGTACATAAAAACATGTCCATTATGATCAAGATCGAAAATAAATTGTGGTGCTATACATAAAACTATAGTAATAAGCCAACCTATACTTCCTCTCGTAATTTTTACGCTGTAGTATACCTTTCACGAATCATTTTTAGGGTTTGTTGTCAGCGCTCTTCACCCCAGTCACTTATTAATATAAGCTCCGGGGGCTTCATCACTTGACGGCCGCCCCTAAAAAACCTTCGTTTTGGGTATATTACACAAATCACTAAATGGACACTTTTTAAATATTAATCTATGCGATTATTTTTTTCTTCGATTGTTTTCTTTTCATTTATGGTTTCGTTCAGCTGTGTATTTACACTTTATAAAATCACTACTGAATATTATACAGTGCAAGCTACTGTTATTGACTATCAAATCAAGAAATCACCTGCCCACTCTTACTTTCCAAAGGTGAAGTATTCAGTTGAAGGTCGTGTTTACACAATACTGTCAAAATCAAGTAGTAACACAAAATATTCTATTGGTGAGTCAGTTACCTTATACTATTTCAAAGATGATCCCTCGACATTTTTCCTTGCTTTTGATATTGACCGACAATGGTTCATACTAGGTGTTTTCTTTTGCGTATTCATGGTTTTCCATTATGGTAGCTTCCTATATAACGTCGCTATAAAGTAAATAGTGGCTTAAGTTACATGTGAAGCAAAAATCATTTATGATTTAAATTTTTCATCTTCAGCAAATGAAAATACTTTACGTACTACAAAGCCAAGACCATACCAAACCAGCGCGAATATCCATAGTATTATGACTAAGTCGCCTTTTCCAAAAAAGCTATCTATTTGAACATCACTGGGGTCATCTGGATTGTAGCGAATTCTGACGGGGTACCCTATATCGTAATTTTTCGGTTCAACTGTATGATTCGTTATGGTTTGAATCTCTTTGCCGTCAGGTAGATCAAACTCAATAACTGCGTAATGTACAGTTACATTTTTGCTTTCATAATCTGCTTTAAAATTTTTAACATAAGCCAGATCAGATTTTCCTGACATAACGCTTGATAGCCAAAAATAAGTTAAAACTAAACTAATTGCTGCAAATATATATGCAGGTATCATTATCAATTTTTGCATATTCACTTAATACTGAGATAAAGAACAAATACTTCACAAATCTTTTTTGTGGTATACCTACTGGTATGTTACTTGCCAAATTGAAGGATATGGCCCTTGCTCACAAGAATGGCATTCCAGTTCATCGTTACGTTTGCCTTTCAAAATAAATTCTAACTCAGATTCTGCTTTAGTAATTTGACAATAGTCCGTTGTATCGGGTCGGCCTTGACTCAAAGTTATATTATCTCCTTCCAGACACACGTTAAAACTCAGCTCTGATACTGCATGCTTACCTTCGATTGTCAAATAGGCTCGGTAGCCGTTAATCTCAAGTTTATATTCTACCTCTTTAGTATCTTCACTCTCAGCGACTGCCTTAGGAATATAATTTCCATTAAAGGGGTTAAGTGCTTTTTTTACTTCATCAAATGCTATTACATAGACAAGCATGTAATACATGTAGATTAAAAAACCTGAAGCAGCTAAGGCAGCAACACCAAAGAGACTCTTTCCTTTAAGCATTGCGATAGTAAGGCCACCAAAATAACATAGCATGATAATTGGAACAAACGTAGTGATAATGCCTATCCAAAAACCTACCAACTCTGTCAAATCAGAAAAGGCAAGTCCACGATATAACGCATAGCTAATCCCAATAACAAAAGTCGAAATATATGTAAACAAAAAAAATTTAAACGCTGCTTTAAGCTCTGACATCTAATACACTCTCAATATTCAACATAAATTGATAGCATCAATTTTATGAACAATCTTATTTAATACTGAAATCAATCTATATAAACTGAAAGTATTCTCCATTTATCTTCACTATATTTATATTTATTGTTCCGCCTCCTTCAAAGTTTATTAGAGGTATAGCCTCCTCACCTTCATCTAACTTTATATTCTCATTAATATCATTAGACATATCAGGCTTAATTCTTAACTTTATATATTTATCGTCTAAATACCTCTTCACAATAAGTTCATGAGATAAAACTTTCGTTTTCTTAAGTTTATTTTTTACAAGTTTTTCTGCTGCGCTTTTCGATTGCTCGAGAAACAATTGCTTATCATATCCTCTAGCATCTATCGTTATTAAATTGCTAACACTAAAAAATCTTATAAATTTATCAACATCACTTTCGAGCATGTCTGAGAGGTTCGTTTCAAAAAGACTCAGTATTTTATGTGCGATATCTAAAAAGTCTTCATTTGTTTCTTCTTCAAATATCTCCAACTTATTTAGCCATGGAGTGACATCATATAAATCTGCTTCAAAAGTCTGTTTTATGACAATAGCATTAAGCTCTTCATCATATTCACCGTCTATAGATGAGTAAGAAAAATCACTAATTAATTTACCAGCAGAAGCCCCTTTATTACCTATTTGTAGATTTCCTTCAATAACAAAGTCTACTTTACGTATATCTGTAATACCCTTCTTACGGTTAACCCAGTGAGGCCTACATATAAATGAAAGTTCATTCATACCCTTAATAAGATAATCATTTAGACCAGCTGAAAAAGTACCTGACTCAGAATCATGCTCTAAAAAGAAAGGAATACCATTTATCAAAATTTCAAGTGATAATTGTGAATAGCTATAGGTCAACTGTATAACTTTAGGACTCATTATGTGAACTCATTCATTAATGATGATTTCGAAGTTAAGTCAATTCTACTAGACTTTAGTTATAGCAATAGTATACGCTAAACTCTGTATTTAATGGAGATTAAGATGTTTATGAATAGACATCACATTACTTTAAATTTTAGTATTGTGTTCTTTTTCACCCTCTTAACAGGGTGTGATAATCATAGTCAGGAAGTAGAATCCTTCAAAACATCGATTAAGGACAACTTCATTGACTTTAACGGTGGAGAAATGCGTCGAAAAGTCTCTTTTGATTTAAGCTGGAAGCTAGAAGAAAGAAATCGTAAAGTACCTGAGTATTTTAAAGTTATAGTTTCAGATTTCACAATACAGAAATACCCAACTACCTGCTATGAATTTGAGTTCTTTATGAGGATAACGGGACATACTTCTGAACAATTCGAAGATGCTAAATGTCCTGACAAGAAAAAAACACCCGCAAACTCAATACCTTGGCATGATGCTCAAGCGTATTGCGAATGGCTTGGCTCTATATTTGGCAAAAAGGGTTCTCTACCAACAGAAGCACAATGGGAGTTCGCCGCTACCAGCGGTGGAAAAGATGTTGAATATGCAACCAATAATGGCAAGGTTGAGCCAGGAATCAATACTATCTGGGGTGATTCTAAGAAAGCACCAAAGCTACCTCCCTCTATCGATAAATATCCTCCTAATCCAGCAGGTATCTATGGCATGCATGGTGGGGTATATGAGTATGTGTTTGATTGGTATGATGAACTTTATCCTGCTAATGCACCGGTTAATGACCCAGCAGGCCCTCCATCAGGTGAATTAAAGATTGTTAAAGGTAATGATTATTCAAGTTCCTCTGACCCTGAGTTTCTCAAAATCATCACTCGCGCCTCTACAGACACTAAATATGGTAGTGACACTACAGGATTCCGTTGCCAACTAAATTAATTATTAAATAGCCTCTATTTTCTAGAGGCTTTTACCATTTCTTGTTTTGCAACTTTAGCAGGGCTAATATAGTCATCAAGCACATTTTGAAACTCTCCTTTTATATACTCATTAAAATGTTCTTTACGAACATAAACTCCACCAAAACCACGCATCTCTCTTAAGTCTTCATCAATCTTCAACGCTAATGCTTCTATAGATTTTTTATCTAATTTTAGAATAGCTTGTTTTTTTCTCATGTTTTCTACTACTTGCTTAACTGTATAGTCAACATCATATGTCTTTATTTTTGCCACCTTGTATTTCTTTGGATTAATCCCTCCCAATAAGTAAGGACTTATTTCTTTTTCTTCATACCCAGCTATTTCAGAAATCCTAACATCAACAAACTCACTAAATTTTTTCTTCAGAATTGCTCTTATTTGAACATCATCTAAGTCTTTAGCAGGATTATAAGCATCTTTATTTTTTTCCTCTTTTCCCTCAGGCCATTTAAACTTGCCAAAAGGGTATTCCTGCATTAATTCCTTTTCTTCATTCCAATCTACTTTAAAATGAACTGAGACAATGTTTGCCTTAATTACAACAGGTAATACTTTCCCCTCACCTTCTACTTTTATTTTTTCGTTAGCATTTATGTCAATATCCATTGTGGTTTTATACTCAACACCAGTTTCACCAGTGACAGATGCACCAAATGCTTCTCCAAATTTGACTTCTATTCCTATTTTAGGTACTGCCTTGTTCTCCGAAATAACTTGAGTCTTTTCTTTTTCTTCAAATACAACACCTGCTTTAAGCACCCAGCTTGCCTCAAGTGATATAAAAGCTTTTATGTAATAGTCATCTTTAATTTGAATTGCCAAACCTACTTCAAACTTTATCTCAAGCATTTTGATACAAAAGAGTATTTCATAGTAAGTATATACATCTGGCTTATCTTTATATTCTTTATTTTGTAGCTTTATTTGCAATCCACCTTTAAAAACATCAATATTAACGTCAGCATAAAATCCAAGTTTTGCAGTAGATAAAGTTCTTAACGCTGTGATCAATCCATGGACTACTTCAACAGTATGAAAGATTGGATTGAGTTCTTCCAAACAACTAAACTTTATTGGTTCTGGTCCAAACCCATTATCTACAGTTAGTGTAGCTTCAGGATAAGCATTTTCAGTTCCACGTGATAGTGTGCGAGACTGTTCTATTAAAGTCTGAGGAATACCATCATCTGATTCAGAAGTAACTTCTTTTCGTTTTTCTTCTAATGTATAAGACTCAACTTCAGCTTTCCTTGGATCATACCCTTTTATCTCATCTGTTTTAAGTAGTTCTTTATCTCTAAATATTTTTCTAATACCAATTTTTCTTGATTTAAAAGAAGGAAACAATAATGTAAATTCCCAAACACTCGCTGAATAAACATGAATCCCTAGATCACCCAAACACGGACCATTAACTTTATATTTTTTTACTGGCTTTTGGTAAACCGTAATCAATTCTAAAATATCAACTATTTTTCTAAATTCAGAATTCAATGCTGGTCTTATATATGATGCTTCAACTTCAAATGTTTTTCTGTCTTTAGTATCAGATACCTTTTTCACTGCTTTCGCATCAAGATTATGGTTTAACTTATCTGGTGCTTGCGATCCACTTAACTCAATACCAATTGTATCACTATATTCATTCACACCGTCACCAAGTTTTGTTTTACTTGGTTTAACATCTGGTACAACACTGATGACTTTTGGCTTCTTATTTTTTAAATTCCTCTTTTTGTGAGCACATGCAATTTTCACATTACATTTAGAATCACACTCCTCACAAGGCTTATCTTTATCCTCTGGGAGTTTCTCTTCAGCCTTCGGTTCTTGCTCCTCAGGCTCTTTTGTTTTTTCCTTATCTTTTGGCTCTTTTATCTTTTCAGGCTCTTGTTTCTTGGGCTCTTCAATTTTTTTCTTATCTTTTGGCTCTTCTATCTTTTCAGGTTCTTGCTTCTTTGGTTCTTCAATTTTTTTCTTATCTTTTGGCTCTTCTATCTTCACAGGCTCTTGTTTCTCTGGTCCACCTTTCGGAGGAACTGGACACTCATCTTGTGGTTTACGCCCGGGTATTTTTAATTCATAGCCTGCATAGATTTTATCTGGGTCTTTGATATCTTTATTTTCTTTTAGGATTTCGTCTACGGTTGTGTCGTGCTTTTTAGCCAAATCACCTAATGTGTCACCCCGCTTAATAACATAGGGATCATCGCAGGAAGGCTCAGGAATACGAATATTGGTATTCGCGTAGATAAGATTATCATCGGTAATGCCAGGATTAGCTTGGCGTAGATCTTCAACGCTTACACCATTTTTTAATGCAATTGTGGCTAAAGTATCACCTGGTTGTATACGATAAATCTTATTTGAACTCATTTTCTGTAAACTTCCTAAAATTCTGCTAACCAACGCTACCTTAAATGTCTTGTTTTTGTTCTTGATACATTTTTAATAGCTGTGCTCTAAATGCTTCATCACTTTTTTGTGTATATGAAAGCGGTATCAATTCATCGTCTTGATTAATAAGCTTATCTGAATTTTTCTCGTAGAGTTTTTTCACCAAGCCTGTTATTAATGCACTATCTGGCTTGATGTCGTTATACCGATCCAGAAATTCCATACGTATTATTAAGTCTTCTTCATTGAAAGGATCAATGAGTTCTTTTATGCCAAAATCTTGACTGAGCATCTCATATACAATGCATTTAACAGGATCAAACGGAACCCCAGGCTTTTCATACACTAGTGCATTATATTTTTCCAAACGCTGCAGTTTTTCATGTTCAGAAAAATCCGTATTAAACAAAATTTCTTGCTCTAACTTCATCCATTCTCGCTTGGGGATATCAGGACCAAATTCTGTCACCACTAAAATGAGTCTCGCCACCAGTTTGGTTTTACTGATGCCATAATCATCACTTTTATCACACCAGTAACGAATCGTTTCATGCAGCTGTTTGGGTTTAAGTTTTTTAAATGCGGGGTTTTCTTCCATTAAATATAAAGCGATGGCTTCTTCCACTTTATGTTTGTGCTCAGCCATAATGCCTTCCCACTGTTTAGCGCTGAATTCAAACCAAGGGCGCTCTTCTGGGAATTGACCATGCCAGGCTTGTGGGTTTTGCCAAACGATCCATTCACGTTCAAATTCATCTTTAATGACATCATGGGTTTCTGTGCTACTTGTTTGCCGAAATAATTCAGGCCGGTAATGATTGGGCACCCATAACCTGTCGATAGGCCCTAATAATTTAGCTTGTTCATTGGTTGTGCTGGCATTCAGTAGCGGATTAATCACCCGAGGATCTTGATAGCGAAAGACAAGTTGCTCTGCTAATGGTGTTTTAACATACAACAAGCTTTGTAAGTACTTTGATAATGACTCAAAAGCTAAGGTAGAGCCTAACAGTAACCCCCAATATGCTTCTCGTGTTTCATTCAGTATAAAATTGACGATTTTTGAATCTGCTTTTAGCTCAACTAAGCAAGGAGATAAATGCAAGCAACCATTGAGGGGGGTATCAATAAATATGGGAAATACGGATGGATTATCTTCCAACGTAAATAAAGTTGGCATGAGCTCATCTACTATCGCCCCATCAATTAAGGCATACAGCTGATGCTGTTTTTTTTCGAAGTATTTGTTTAACTGGCTATTAAACGCACTCATGATTATGTTTGTCTCCTACCCAGCCACATTACACAGTACAATCAACACACTCACCATTGGACGCACAATCACTCACTAAAGGTGTACCTGTTTTGGCCGCTTTAGCAATCACTTCTTCTTGTCCTTGAATGACATTTAACGGTAAGGCTGCAACATTTTTCGCTCGGCTGGCACTGCCACTTCCAAAACTAATCGTACTACCAACAATGGTTACACCCGAAGGATCCAGTTTGATGAAGTTTCCACCTACTTTAGCTGTTAATTCGACACGGGCATCCATGACGATTTTACGGCTGGCTTTGGCATGATGCTCACTCCGACATTTTTCCAGATAGGCTTGACCAAATTTAGTGTAGGTTGAGGATTGGGATTCAATATGCCGGTTTTGCCCTATTTCAATACGTTCATTTTTATCTTTTTGCCAGTGGGCATCACCTTCAATCACTATTAGGCTGTCTTTGCCCACGACTAAATGACGATGACCATTAATGTGCTCACGGTGATCATTTTTAACTTTAATATCCATATCTTTTTGAGCATGGATATAAATTTGTTCCTGGCCTTTTTTGTCTTCAAAACGCAATTCATTAAAACCGCCACCACCTGGGCTACTTTCGGTTTTAAAGGTGCTGCGACTTTTATGAGCAGGCAATTCATACGGCACTTTATTATTAGCGTGATAAACACATCCAGTGACCATCGGATTATCAGGATTACCATCCAGATACTCAATAACCACTTCTTGGCCAATCCGCGGGATTGCAACTTGCCCCCACTGCCCTCCAGCTATTCCGGTGTTCACACGAAGCCAACGCGTGGTCTTTTCATTTTTTTGACCATCTCGATCCCAGTGAAACTGCACCTTGATTCGGCCATGTTTATCGGTGTAGATTTCTTCACCTGCAGGGCCTGTCACTACGGCAGACTGGGTACTTTCAATCAAGACTTTTTTATGTTTTTGCGCCGGACGATAATTTTTGTCGGCAGGTATACAGTCAAAGTAATTAATGTAATGTCCACCTTGACTGGGTGCACCCTCATCCAGCGCCTGTGGATTGGTCCCTTCGTGCTTTACCTGAGTAATCAGGTATTCCCCTTCAAAATGAGCATGTTCAGTAATATTCACCCGGTGCCCTGGTAACAAACGCCGGCTATTGCTGGCACCTTTAAGCATCACTTTATTCGTTTGTTTGGCTTCCATACGCAACTTAGCGTATTCATCGCCTTCTTCAGGAAGTTGATAATTACCCGGGTACTGATACTGTTCAAAATAGTCATCTCCATCTACATTTTGACTGACTTCAAGATTCAGGCTGGGCTTCTTGAAGTTATAATCACGCATGGAGACTTTGCCAAACTGAGTTTGTGCCTGTTTACGTAACTTATGAACACTATCCGCATCATTCACCATACCGCTGATATCTTGGTAGAGTAAATCTCCACCTGGAATGGTCGTTAATGCAGACTGGCTATCTGCCATCACCATTCGGTGACGATCTGATGTATGCTGAAAATGAAAATGAATGCCTTCTTCTTCCATTAAACGGGAAATAAAATGCAAGTCGTTTTCATCATATTGGACCAAATAGGTTCGAGGTTGGTAATTCCTCATCAGCTGAAAGGTAAAATCATCCGTAGAGAGATTGGCAGCTAACAATACCGATTTAATAATATCAGGCACAGTTTGGTGCTGAAAAATTTTAGTGTTTGTTCGCTTTGTTAAGGTCCATGCTTTGGGTGCAAGGGTGATACCATATCGCGTAAAACGACGTCCCGTATCCTTCTGTTCAAAGCTGATAATGACACCATTAACTAACCGTGGATAACTCGGATCTTTAAGAGTCAGTGTTGCCGTCTTTTGAAGAAAGTCAGAGGGAAGCAAGGTATCACTTTCAACAGCCAACTCTATTTCAAACTTATATATACCCGATAACAACTCAAGGCCATCAACTTTCATTACGCGTAATGCATCACTACCCTTTTGGCCTGCTACAACAAAATCAAAGAGATTTTCATTAGCTGCGATAGAACTCATGTATTACCTTTTCAATAACTCATCTTTTGTGAGTATTTCACACCCACAACAGCGGTATATTTTCAAATAAGCTGACACTTGGAATTACCGGTCTTATCTTTATTATAAAACCCCTAATCCAAGAACACTGTTATAATAAGCATTTTCTTCCTGTTTTTTTGTAACACCGTTAGCTATGGCACAGATTATTTAGTCACTATGTGTAGTAGTATTTGCGAATGAGTAATCTTTTTTTAGAGGTAGTCCATAAGTAAAACTGAATCACAAAATAGTTTTTCCATTCAATAATACTTGCCAGCTATAATACAAAGCATAAAAATTTTACTCACTCAATCTGTTACCTATAATGGCAATACTCTGGGTATAGGCTAACTTTGCAAATGAGTAGCATAAGTTTCGTCAATTGAGGTTATTTATGAGATATAAATCTCAAATATTATTAGTAACATTTTTATCCGTTAACTGTTTGCTACTGACTGCATGTGGTGGAGGCAGTAAAAATTATCGTCCTGTTGGCGCCTCCCAACCTAAAAATACGACTGTTCAACAAACAACGATTAAAGCAGGCTCATCCTCAGTTGCAATTAAAGTAGATCCAAAAGCAAAAACAACCGCAACTCCAGAAAAATCGACAGATAAAAAAACTTACTATATTCGACCTGGTCAGCATGTTCCACAATCTAGGAGCACTTATACACCAAGCCCAACTTCGAGAACGCCCATAAACTATCAAAGTGGCAACAACATAATTATTTCAAAAATTGCTAAAACGGTAGGTATTCACTGTGTGCGCCAAGAACTGACACATTCTCGTTATCTTGACAACAAGCAACCCGCTTCCAGACAAACATTCTGCACATATAAGTTTCCGGAACATTGTGGAGGGAATCGCTTTAGTTTAATCGAATCTGGAATTCGAAAAATTCTAATCTACCATGATCTAAAATCTAATCTTAATGTATTAGACAGCATCTCCTTAACGCCTAGTTCACGAGCAGGTATTTGGCATGCAGATGATCATGTTGCGAGCACGGCCCAAAATGTAAGCAGCTTATTTGATAGCGCTTCAGCGGATCAAATTCGTTTAGTGGGAACGTTAGTAGAACCAACAACACAACAACGGCAATATTTAACGAAGCGTTATGCAAAAGCTGTTAGCGAAACAAGCCGCTGCTTTTAATTTTACCTTTTCCGAAAATTATACCCATAACGAAGGGTTTTTAGGGGAGGCCGTCAAGCGATGAAGCCCCAGGAGCTTATAATAATAAGTGATTGGGGTGAAGAGCGACGACAACAAACCCTAAAAATGATTCGTGAAGGGTATACGCATAAAAAAAGCCTGTAAAAACTATACAGGCTTTTTTATTTTCAGCGTTTATGAGGTTTTCAGTACACGCCAGTCGTCATGTCCTGATGTACCACATACTTCATGAGTCCAGGTAATTTTACGATAAGTAAAATGAACATCTTCTAAGTGTGTGAAGTAAGCTGAGTTTGGATCCTGACAGTTAGGCATAGATGCATTGATAGCAACGATGATGGCATCTTCCAACTCAATCGTAAAATAATGTTCTTGAGTACCTGCAGCAGAAGTACGATACCAGTCAATTTTACAAGTGATTAGACGCTCACCTGAAGTCAATGAGTTATAAAGCAGTGGCGAACATTTATCAAAAACCTTGGTAATTACCATAGGCTGGTGAACACGCTGACCAGTAGGCTGACCACTTTGAGGGTCACGTGGTAACACGATATCGTGACGGAAAGCTTCAACCAAAATTTGGTCTTCGTGACCTTCCTGAAAGATATTACCAACAGAATCTTCAGTAAATGTACCTGCCGTAATAAGTCCTTGTTTTTCGCCTTCAATAGTCATATACGCCGGTGTTGGCATGGCTTAATCCTTAATAAATAAGTTGTTTATTTTTTCTCCACAATATCCAATAGCTTTAATATTGGAGATGTGAAGGAATTCACAGGAAACACCTTAGGAAGTGTCTTCAAAATATACTCTTTATCAGCAGAAACCATGCCAAAAACATTTTCAATTTAAATATCAATGACTTATAAAATTAATATTATCTATAGATTCTTTAGCATGAGATATATGAGCAATAAATTGCGCAACTTCTTCTTATTTTTGTAATTTCTTGCTCAGTAATTGAATAATTATTTTATAATTTTTATTGACAGTATTTTTTTAAGAATCATATCACACATTCTTTTTACATTTTTCTGCTCAATAATTTTTTTTGAAGGTCTTTTTCCAAAGCCTGCAAAATGTCTTTCGACAGGGAAGCGGCCATTATCCAGCCTTTGAAGACCCCTTAATATAGAGTTAGCTATAACTGTTAAGGATTTAAGCGAGATTGAGGTAAAGCACAAAGCGAATTGGCAATACTTGAATTTGTTTGTGAAGCAGGTGCCAGGAGCACCGTGAGCAGTAGAGACCAAGGATGGTCTCCTGCTTGGTGATTATAAAAAGCTAGTTTTGCGCAACCATGATATTCCTCACAACCCGAAATGTCGTAAGCTTATCTGCTTGACCGGTGTGAGACTTAACTAAGCTACCATTGCACTCAGATAATGAGTCGGTATAAGCACCACCACGGGCATAGGGTTTACCATTCATCATCACCCATTCTTGCGCGTTACCATAAACATTAACCAGTCCCCAAGGATTTGCGCGGCCACTGGTTACGGGTAACAAACTTTGGCCTTTAAGCAGTTTACTGCCCAGCTTTACACGGCAGTTGTATTCATTGTGTTTTGACTTTTTATTTGTTAAAGCCGCATGTAACCATTCCTGATCAGTAGGAATACGATATGTAAATCCAGTTTCTTTTGTTAACCAGGTTGTGTAATCCAGTGCGCTCTTTAAAGAGATATTCGTAACCGGTAAACGAGAGTGGCTTGACTGCGAACGACACTTTTTCGTTCTCGCACAGTACTGCGCAAAATCAGCCTGACTTATTTCATACTTACTCATTGCATAATATGCTGTACCCTGAGCGTAGGGAGGTACAACCACGAGCTTGGGACCTGATGCTTTATTAGCAAGCCTATCAGCACAAATAGCGCGGTTATTAATACCATGTCCGGCAAAGCGAATCTCACATGGGTCCAGGCTTTTTAGTATCTTTTTTACCTGTGCATTACCAGGAAAAAAAGTACTTGCAAGGTGTCCATATTGCCGTGCGATATCAGGCTGCTTTTTGCTTAAGCGTTGCATATGTTGTAGATAGTATTGCAACATACTTTTCTCAACTTTTTGATGCATTGACTTATCTATTTCTTTTAGTTCAGCCAATGCTATTTTTAGCTTATCTTTATTGACCTTCTGCCCCTGTTGATAAAGCTTAACCACAACTTGTTGCTGCTGGTAACGCCTATCTTGTTCGAGTTTTTTGAGCAGCACTTGATAGTGCTCAATGGCCGCTAATAGCTCTTTACTTTTCGGTTTATACTCCAAGCCTTTTTTTACTAGTTTAATTGATTGTTCATACTCTTCACTTTTTGCTGTTTTTTCTGCGAGAGATAAATATAAGCGCATTATTTTTACATTAGCAATTTTATGAATGTAGTTGCTATTAACCCCTAACAGCTGACGAAGTCGTAAATAATTCTTTAAAGATTGCTTTTCATCCTGAAGTTTTACACTGCGACTAAAAGCCTGCTTTAAGTTATTAACTTCTGCAATACGCTGTTTT
The DNA here is from genome assembly GCF_018263875.1 of Zooshikella ganghwensis. Lineage (NCBI taxonomy): Bacteria > Pseudomonadati > Pseudomonadota > Gammaproteobacteria > Oceanospirillales > Zooshikellaceae > Zooshikella > Zooshikella ganghwensis. The sequence continues at coordinate 251,039 of NZ_JAEVHG010000004.1, read as the reverse complement.
GCTTGCTGTTCTGCTTGGTATGAAGCTTGAGCAGTATTTAAGATGTTTTTTTCATCATCTAAACCAAAGTAGTCTGGCGCATACTCCGCAGCCTGGTTTAAGTGATCCAGTGATGCAGTAAAACGTTTGGCTTCACGTAACTTTCTGGCTCGATTAACAAATAACTCAGCAATCTGTTGTTGTAGATCCAATAACCACTCATCACTTTCATCTAACTTTTTCTTAACTGCTTGGTGCTGAGTATATAACCGATAACTCCACTGCTCGTTTGCAAAGGGTTCTGCTAACAGCTTATTGATCTTTAACTGTAGCGCTTTGGTTGTATTTTCTGCTGCCAGGTTTTCAATCAAGTCACTGGCGCTGGACTGCTTATTCAAACGACGTTGTGCATCAATCTGGTCAACTAAACGTATAATTTTTTCATTATCAGGAAAAAGTAAAACTGCTGTGGATAACACTCTATCTGCTAAATCATAGTCTTTTGACTGAATAGCCCGTTCAGCATCATAAATATAGGTTTTAGCAAGCTCCTGATTTTTTAGAATTTCATGCTGCGGTGCTATGGTCCGAGCGGTTTCCAGCAAGTCAAACATATCCCATTGATCATCACGAGGATAAATTCTCCGCTGCTGTATTAACCATTTGTATTTTTCTCTCAGTTTTTCTTGCAAGGCTTCCAGATGAACATTTAATGCTGCAGAGTCTGGATAATACTGTTGCCCCTTGATTAAGACTCGGTGTGCACCTTGAAAGTCAGGCTCTCCCTGTGCATTTGCTACACGGGCAAACGCATTTTCTTTGAGCAGCTCAAGAATCCTGTCTTTAGTGGCGTCTAATACTTGCTCCTGTAACTCAGGTGACTGTTCATCAATCAGCTCAAAAGCGTGTTCTACCTGATTAGCAGGCAACTGTTTTATTTCTTTAATAACTTGAGTTGCCCTTCTTTCATCTAAAAGTGATGTAGTAGAGGTGTATATCACTGGTGTCAAACCCGCTAACATTGCGACTATCACACCAAAAACGGTAAAGCCTTTGCGTTTATTGCTGCCTAAAAAAACATCAATAAACTGTTGTACACTTGCGGGTCTGTTCTCTTTGCGAAAGGACAACGCCGCAGATAATGCTTTCCATTGTGTATTCTTTAAAATTTTTGCGCGCTTGGGCTGGAGCTTTTTTTCCTGAGCTTTTAAGGCCGAAAGCTTATTAAAAGGATGCTTACCAGTTAAACATTCATTTACAACACAACCGAAAGCGTATATGTCATCACGAATATCTGGTTCTTTACCCAACAGCATTTCCAGACTGGCATACGCTGGGGTTAATGCGCCTAGCTCACCTGCATCAAATAGCGTTTTATCCCCTTCTTCCTGCGTTTTTGTTTTTGCAGCTCGCGCGATTCCAAAATCAAAAACTTTTGCAGTACCATCTTCTAAAATAAAAACGTTACTGGGTTTGAAGTCCGAGTGAATAATATTTTTGTTATGGGCGTAGGTTAAGCCGTTCGCAATACCTCGAATTATCGAAAGCGCAGTAGCAAGGGGTAAACCATCAGGATAGTCTTCACGTAATAGCTGATCTAATGCCTTTCCTTGTAACAGCTCCATTGTCATAAAAACAACGTCATCTTCACGATCGAAGTCGAAAACCGTCACAATATTTGGGTGTGCAAGCGTCTGCGCTTTACGGGCCTCTCGTTGTAATGCAATTAATGATTCCGGATGCTGACGAAATTCTTCATTAAGTACTTTAACAGCAACGTAGGGGTTTCTATCACTGGCTTCAATTTTTCGGCGGTCTATCGCTTTATACACCACCCCCATACCACCACTGCCTAGTACCTCAACCAGCTCAAAACGAGCTTTTAAAACCGATCCGATTCCTACACGCTGACCAGAGGATTGCTGGCTATTTGGTTGCCCCATTTGACTGTGTGTTACATATTGGGTTGGCTCAAGCTGATGACCAGTTTCAAGCCGGTGGCCTGTTGTCTCAGAATATGGAGAAGCATTGCCTGTAGATAATTCACGCGCTGTGATGCGTGTTTCTGCTTCAGCGTCATGCTGAGTGGGTAAATAAGATTTATTAAGCTGTCCTGTAATCACTGTTTTATCATCAAGTAAATCATCACCTGATGGATTATTAGTGCTTGGTTTATTGCCTGTAATAACTGTTGCATCTTCAGCACTATAATTATCAGCCTGTAAACGAGGCTGACTAATCACCGTCTCATCTTCAGTTTCATCATGCAGCGGCTTATTATCTTGAACAGGTTGCTTTTGTTGGATAGGTTGGGAGTCAGCGGATCCTGCTGTTGAAGACCACCCACGAACTTCTAAACCGCGATCAATACGGGTTTTGCTGTGCTTCGTTTTATCAGCGCCCATGCCAGTACTTCACGTGTGAAAATTGATTATTGGATATCAATCACATTAACTGTGACATTATCCTTGGCTCGTCCCGCCAAGGTTGATTCGATCAATTTTTGCACACATTGCTCAATATTACGCTGACGTAGTCCACTTTTTATAACATCAACAGGCACCTCACCGTAAAGTCCATCACTACACAGTAACAAACGATCTCCAGGCATCACATCAAATACCCTGATATCAAGGGCAAGATTGATATCTGAACCGATAGCCCGAGTAATCACATTTGCTTGCGGATGGACTAAGGCTTCTTCTGCCGTAATCAGCCCCTGATCAACAAGCTCCTGTACAACAGAATGGTCATGGCTGATTTGGTAAAGGGCATCATCACGAAAAACATAAAGACGGCTATCACCCGCCCAGATGCAGGCACACTCATAACCACTCAATACCGCAGTCACAACAGTACTGCCAATTACGGAACTGCCAGGTTTAATGGTGACATCCTCAATCAGACGCCGATTAACTTCCAGTAAGGTTTGCTGTACGGTTTTAATAGCATCATCTAATGATTCATTCATAGGTAGACTGGCTAACTCATCAATGATCATCCGACTAGCTAAATCACCCGCAAAATGTCCGCCCATTCCATCAGCAATGGCCCAAATGTGATTACTATGGCCAGATGCTCCATCAATGCCTATTAAATAAGCGTCTTCATTTATTCTCCTGACATTTCCTTGATGCGTTTGTGCTGCGGTCAAATAGCGGGATGTTTGATTACTCATGATTTACCAAAAAAACGCCTCAGTCTTCTAGAAGTCCTACTGAATCACTATGGGAAATTACATTACCTAAATTAATCCACCCTCCTTGCTCCCACTGGCCTGTCATAAAACTCGTAAAACCAGCCAAAGAAGGTAGACCTTCACAACACAGTAACGCGGGGGCAATGTGCTCCGAACCATGAGTCCACCATAAGCTAAAACTGTTAAACATTCGGTTTAAGAGATGTTCTGCCAGTGCAGGCATCGCCTGTAAGGGACGAACTCGTTCTGTTTCCAATGCCGCCATTAAATGAGGGCGAGATACTTGCCGGCTGTGTGCAGAAGTTTGCTGCTGAGCAGAAGGCGATAATCTTGGATTACCAAGCTGCTTAATACTTTGCTCCATTTGCTCAAAGTCAAAGTTATCATCCAGCACGGTGTACGCAATATCCTCAAGCCGATCCAACCAATAACCACATTCAGCCAGTATTCTCATAGGGCTTTTGGCCTGCTGTAAGTGGCTGACAAAGGTCAAAGGAAAATATCGGCCGACTCGGTCAACACTGGGAATCAACACACCATACCAAATACCTTCACCACACACCCCATCAGACAGCAAAAACCGCCACACAGGACACGACAAATAGCTATTCAGCCAATTATTACCCAGTTCATTTTGGCTATGACGAATTGCCCCCTGTAGCCACTCATCCCAATGATCAAGAAACTCTCTCGGGAGGCGCCTGGAGATAAAATCACCATGAGAGGGAAATTTCCCGTAAAACCCTGTTAACAGCATGATGTTTTCCTATAGTCTCCCAACAGCGTTATAACCACGTAACAAAGATCGATTAAAGGGGTTGATGACGCTGTTCGCTGAAAGCTCATAATCTGCACGTCGATTATCCAGCTTAAACTCTACTCTAAATCGTTCAGCTCGCCCGCTATTCACAACACGGAAATTGTCCATCACTCTAAAGAATGACCAAATTCCCTGTTCACGGAATGCCACACGAACACCGTTGAGGTCTTCAAATAAAATACTCGACTCTCCCGCCTCTTGAGGCCAGCTCACTTTCTGCGGCACTCTGGGACCATGTCGATAAACCAGTTTTTGCCCATCAATATCCACTTCTACCCGTGCCACATTGGCATCCAAATACACAGGCTTCATAGAAAAGTTAAGCTGCGGTGTTGCTGCTCCATCTTGGAAAAATACTCTACGAATTTTTGCGCCGGTCTCAAACATCCTGAGTGCACGCGAGCTAATACCTAAGGATTGTCCATCAACTGTTCTTAATCGCCACGAACCTCTATTTGTATTAGCAAATGGCTTAATATACTCATCAAAAAAGCGTGCTTCTATTCCCCCAGGTTTAAAGTACTCGGCAAAGTCTCTCAGTTTTACTTCTGCCCGTGCATTGGCAATAGGGTAACGGCCTGCTAAAGCTTGTTTATAAAAGCTAAAAACATTCGCCCGATAAATCTGGTTGAGGTAGTCACTGGCTTGACCCATCATCAAGCCCCAACTGCCGTTAGTTACATCTAAAATCCAACGTCTGACCGGTTGTGGTGTAGTACCGGATAATGCTTTCAACGTAGTAAAATAATCACCACGGCCTCCGGTAATTTTCTGCTTTGCCGCATTATAGGCAGACTCACCAGGATCACCGCTGTTGACAATAGATGACAGGTAGCTTCGTAAACCATTTAATGCCTCAATAATTTGATCCATCTGGCTTTGCCCTCGCCCTGTGGCAAGAATCACCTGGTTTACTTCTCTGAACTGCCTTTCGACTTTATTCGCGCCAGGACCTAGCGATTCAGGCTTAGCTTTATCTTTTAACCCTGCTTTATCTGCAGCACGATTTAGTCGTTCTGCACGGCGACTCAAACGACCTAGCTGTCCACTTCGAACCCCTGCTGCCTTTCGAACTTCATTCGCTTTTTCAAGGTTTTCCAGGGTGATAATTGACATCATGGTATTTTTTTCAACATCTTTTAATACTTCTCTAAATGGTGAAAAGCCTGCCGTAATTTTTCCAAGCTGATCGGTTGCCTGACGAATATCGCTAAAAGGCCGTACCTTCAGCTCATTAAGTGATGTATTCCAGTGTTTGATATAATCTTGGAAATAAAGGTCTTGTACTTCATCATGAAACATTTTGATATCTGCCTCAGAGAAGTCACTACTGGCCGTCGCCAGTACCCAGTTATCCCGAGCTATTTCAGCTACATATTTATAACTCTCAGGTTTGAACTGAGTGTAAAAACCATTTTTGGTATAAAGTTTTGGAATTTTGTAATCGGCATTTAAAAATACATAACCAATTTCCTGACCTAGCTCAGAAGTAAAGCTACGCATAGTATCTGGGCGAATAAATTCTTGCTTTATTCTGGCATACGCCTGTTGTGGTAAAGGCACCTGACGTAATACGATTCTGGCTTGTTTTACCAGGTTTTCATCCAGTTTAATGGGTTTAAACCCAGAATTAAGCAAGTCATCCAGATAAGTATTTAATTTACTTTGCAGCTTAGCTTCACCCCGTAACTGATTTTCCCAATCAAACTGCATCCAATCTCGTACATAATCTTCATCAAGCCGCTTGGGCACTGCCAGCATAATATAAGCTTTTAATGCCGCATGAAGAAAATCAACATCACTCATATTATCTTTGAGTTGTTCTTCAAGCCGCCGCTTAAGTGCTGGTAAAAAGACTTCTTCAACCTGGTCAAAATAAGCACGTGTTGCTTTTGGCTGAATTTTTCGGCCTTGATAAAGACCAAGTCCACCAGTCAATGGAACCTTATCTTGATCATAAACCTGAGTTGCATCCCGCAATGGGTCTAATACAGGAATTGTATCAATTTCTCGATACCCAGGACGGAGTTCTTCTTTTCCTGAAATAAACGATTTAACGTAATCTTCAATACTCCCAATACTCAACTGGTTCCAAGTAAAACTTGTCGACCAGGCAAAAGCACCCAGCCCAGCAGTAATAAGCGCTGCAGCATACGAACCGCGCTGAACCCACAAGCGTCCCGTTTCATATTTACGATCGTTACTGACTAAACCTGACTCAGCAAATATCACTCCACGCAGTAAACGAGTAATAAAATAACTTCTACCGGTTGTTTGGTGAGTGGGTTGTGGCGCTACCCCCATCTGGTTCGCATAGCTGTCAACCATACGATCAATCGAGGTAATATTTTGTGTACCACTGGTAAAATAAAAGCCGCGTAAATAAGGCCGATGATGAAAGCGGGATGGTGCAAAAACTTTTTCAATAAAGGTATGAACCTGTGGTTTGATAAGCAGTAATTGTTGTGAAAACGATAAAATTCTACCACGTCGATTAACATCTCGCTCTTGATGTACTTTGCCTAATAACTGCTCATTTAAGCGATTAAGTAACTCATCAAAGCCTTGATCAAATAACTCCACTACATTAAGTTGATCGCTATCTTCAAAGGTATTTCCCCAAACCTGGGCCCGCTCCTCACGACCTAAATCTTCAAAATACTCGTTAAATCCTTCAATCAAATCACACTTGGTAAACATCAGGTAAACGGGTATACGCATCCCTAATCGTTCATTTAATTCCTGTAACCGTGCGCGGATGGCTTTCACATGCGCATTCATTTCAGCTTCAGTTTGTAGCGCTATATCCTGCAAACTGATAGCTAAAATAACGCCATTTATAGGACGACGCGGGCGATTTTTTTTCAATAATCCTAAAAACCCCGTCCAAGCAGCCGCATCAACAGAAGCATGACTATCTTGCGTGGTATACCGTCCTGCCGTATCAATTAATACCGATTCATTAGTAAACCACCAATCACAGTGCCGCGTTCCACCAACACCGTGAATGGCTTCTCGACCAAATTTTTCCTGCAGAGGAAACTCCAGGCCCGAATTGACTAAAGCTGTCGTTTTTCCACAGCCTGGTGGTCCAATAATAATGTACCAAGGCAATTCATATAGAAACTGCTTGCCGCTTTTCCCTTGCATACTGGACTGACGTAATAAATCCATTGCTTCAGTAAAGCGATCATTGAGTAAGGCAATTTCTTCTTCTGATTCTTGTGCATCCGCACTTTGTTGCGCTAACTGGTCTTGTTGAAGTCCCTCAATCAACTGTGCATTTTGTTTTTTCGCTTTCATGCTCATGCGTAAGTTATTCAGCCCCCACAATAGCATCAATGCCATAATACTGAATAACCGCACAACCTCACTGGCCAAAGGTTTTTTATCAGCGATCGCGAACAGTGGCCCCACAAACCAAATCAAAATTGAAAGGGCAATAACCCCCACAAGAGAAATAAACCACTTTTGTTTAATAACGTTGATGAAGCCTTTCATTCATTACTTCCATACACTGCAGTTGATGATGACCCATACACCTTTAATGGATAGCACTGACTAATCTGCATCTTTATTGTCAGTATCTGCTGATGATTCTTCTGTATCTTCAGCCGTCTCTTTTATTTGCGGTTCTTCTTTGTTCTTTTTTTCCTCTTGTGCTGTTGATGATAACTCTAAATCTTTAGCAAACTCTTCAGCAGCAGGATCAATTAAAGCGGTATAGTCCTTTCTCAATGCAACAGATTCTTCATTAAGGAAATAGGCAAATCCTGAATACATCGCCAGCACTATAACAGCGCCAAGCGCTCCCACAACCCACAGGGGAACATAGCGAATTAAAGCATTACGACGGTCTTGAACACCTTGCCACCGTGTTGATAATTCTCGTTCGTAATCACCCCGAACCATTCGCAGCTGACGATATAAATCATCACGTAACTCTTCTAGTTTTACGTTACCCCGCTCAATAACACGGTATTTGCCTTCAAATCCCAGACTAATAATAATGAACATTAACTCCAGCAAATCCTGATGCCGGTAACCATCGGCTCTTAGTCTGTCTAATAAAATAAAAAACTTCTCCCCCCCCCAGGTTTCATTATGGAAAATACTCAGCAGGCTATGTTTACTCCACTCAGCATGTCCTCCCCAGGGCGTCAGTGCAATAATCTCATCAAGAAAAGTACACAATACGTAACGCGCAGCATTAATAGTTTCTTCAGGTGCTTGTCGCTGTCTGTTTTTAAGCTCAAACTGCTTAATTTCTTGCACTAAATAACTGCGCAATTCTTGAATATTTTCATGATGCGCTAAATTACGCAGCCGAATGGCCATGTTAATCAGAGTGGAGGCTGAATTAACCAGGTTATTTACACCCGTTAACTTCCCGGCCTGAGCTTGTTGCCACTGCTGACTAAATGATTGTGGTGCTTGTTGATAAGACGAATAGGATGCCCCTTCCTGGGCACTAGATGATCTTCGTCCAGGGGTTGGCTTAACAGGCCTTCCACCATGCTGAAAATTTACTACCGTCTTATCCGCATTATCTGAGTCGTAACCATCCATGCGGTTGCCTCGTGTTTAAGAGGATATACAAATGTTTCATTACTGCTTAATCGCCCAGAACTCCATTTCAATGTTAGGGAATTCACCTGCCACATGAATAGCAAAACCACCTGACTTACTTAGCTGTGACCAAATTTCTGAATTAGGATCAAGTTGAAAATAACTAAAGCCTGCGTGGTAAGGTATTTGACGCGGAGCAACATTTAGCGCAGTGAGTGAAATACCTGGTAGCTGCAAATTAACAAGTTGTTGAATATTTTCAACTGTTCCAATTTTAACTTGTGATGGAAAGCGCGAGCGTAACACTTCATTGGCAACATTTGCTTTTACAGCAAGCACAAACACCGCATTTTGATACAGGTTTCGATCATTAACGGTTGCCACTCGTACACCATATTTACGTTCTTGCAACTCAAGTTTAACGACATTTTGTTCAAGCACAGTACTGAGTGACTGACGTAGTTCGCCCATTAATGCAATAAATGAAGCTTCAAGATCATCATGTTGATAACCTGGTAACTCATTAGGACGTTTTTGACGGTTAGTAAAAGTGGCTAACTCTCCCGCCAGTTGAGCCATGTATCCATATAAATACTGCGGATGGAGTAATTCCAATTTAGATAAGTGTTTAAACAAAGGCTCATTACGATTAATAGTTTGCAGCATGAGGAAATCAGCTACATCGGAAAGCCCCTGCCGAGTTGAGCCTTGCATACGGCCGGCCAATGCTTCACCGCGATGATTTAATAAACCCACAACTTCACTCAAATAGCCAACCAGTTTAGGCACAGCTTTTACATCAAGACAGGGCGGAATATAATCTTCATCCAACACAATGCTTTTATCGGCACGGCTTTCAATAATTTTGCAAATAGGCAAGCTAACATAATTACCTTTCGCGTCTTCATCCAGTCGTAGTGACAAACGCAATAAGCCAGCATTTATTTCCGCAATAGTAGCGTCGCCAGCATTACTGTCATGAACGGTGGTTTCTTTGTTGATATATCGGGCAATTATATTTTCATCATCTTTTTTATCAGCCTCAATATCATCAACCGCCGATAAAGGACATGCTAAATAAATAATTTTTTCTTTTGTTTCTTCTTTAATATCTAATGTGAGCTGTCCATTTATGGTATTTCTGACCGAAAATAAAGTGCCATCAGGTAAAATGCCATCGCAACTATTCACGACAATCTTACCTAATGCCAAGTGTTGCTGGTCTATACTCAGGTTTTTAACACCCCAGCCATAGGCAACCCCTAAACGCACCCGTTCCTTAAGCTGAAAATCATAGTACCGGTCATGTTGCTGAAAATGTTGAGGCCGAAGAAACATGCCTTCGGCCCATACGACTTTGTCCTGCATTGCCATTAGTTATGTTGTCCTTACTGCTGAATGACTACTGTTTTGAAAGACTTAAACGATTTATACGTAGGCCAAGTTCATTGCTGGATAACGGCTCGACTTTCACCACCAATCGCCAATTAGCATTTTCAATATCACGATAAGCTGCTAAAAAGGCAACGAATTGCGTAGATGGATTAAGCAACAAATTAAGTTCAGACTTAGTGCCAGGTACAAATTCGTGCTCTTCTTGCCCTAATAAGCTTGCACCCAATACCTTGACAGGATCTGAATACAGCGCAAAAAAATCCGCATTCTCAAAAACGACAGGTGAAGTTAATTCATATAGTTTGACAACAACCGGTGAGGGACGACCACTGTGATCAGGATTAGCGTCCGGTGCGACCTCAACAGCTAAATCCAGTTTAGTCTCACTTTTAAAACAACCCGTCGTCATGATAGCAACGCAACAAAGCAAGCCAAAAAGTAAATTGTATTGCCATCTTGCTAGCCACTTATTCACTGTTGGAAACCTCCAGTTTAATTATCCTGGTTTAATTTATTGATCTGTTCTTCATAAGCACTGGCAAACTCGTTACCAAATAACGCTTGAAATACATTTTCCTCTTCAAGAATATCGCGGTAGAACTCTTTATAAGCTTCCCAGTACCGTGCTCGCTTATTACCAAATGACATGCCCTTGCTTTTTGAATCATCAAAGCGCTGTTCTAACCGCTCTGGGTCCAAACGACTCAGCATATGGTTTAAAGCGGATCGGGTAGCCGCCATCACCGCCAACTGGTGTTTGTCAAAATCCAGAAATGCTTCTTCCACAGCACTTTCAGTATCCAGATAACCTTGCAAAGGATTAACTAACATTTGTTTAATCGCCTGGTCAGCACTGACACAAAACTTAAGAGGATTGTTTTCTTGTGTACGGATCATCGTCATCGACATACGAAACTCATTCTTGAGGTTCGCCCGTGTCATCATTAACCGAATTAACCCCTCTATCGTTTTATGAATCACTTTGCCAAGTGTAGCTGGTAGCTGATTGTATTGCTCAGCAGGTACATCCTTTGGATTAATACCCAACTGCAGCAGCAACTGGTTAAATGCTTTATCAGGTTTAACGGGTATAGCCGGCATAGTAGGCTGCTGAGGCGCATCCGTTTGTTTTGTAGAAGTAGCGGTTTGAGAAGCGCTTGAGTCAGATTGAGTTCTGGGCTGCTCTTGCTGAGATACTGGCATCGCCGCTGATACATTGGATTTTGCTTCATACTGCTGCTCAACCTTGACTCGAACCGGCTTTTGCAGCTCAGGCTGTGGCCTTTCCTGACTGACGATTGGTTGTGCCTTAGGCCTCTGAGTCCCAGACTGTCCCCGCCTGGGTCGAGGTGGTCGAGGTTTTGGAAATGCCTTCTGCCCAGCTGGTACCACATTGAAAGCATCCTGGCTTGCAGAAGCATCAGCTTTAGCCGACTTACTCGACATTGGCTCTGCAGCAGAATGTGCTTCAAATGCGGCTAAAATATCATCACCCGATATCACCTGCTCTGGATTATCAGCTACTAGAGGTTCTTCTCCACTCTGCTTTAAACTTTGATTTAGTAGATCAGAGGCTTCGGTTGAAGCAGAGAAATCATTGGCAAAAAGTGGCTGATCATGATCAGGTAACGGTGAGTCTTCTGTTGCTCGATGGTTGCCCCAGGTAACTTCACTTTTCTCTTCACTTTTAGCTTTCTCATCAACAACGCGCGGAGCAGCCTCCGGTGAATCTATCGCGGGTCCAAAGTCAGCCAAAAAGTCATCTGGTATTAAGCCTGTATCACTTTTTATTGCAGGTATTTCATTGACGGTTTGAGCTTGATGAGAAGTGTTGGCTACACTCTGCTCTGACATAAAGTCATCAGGAATCAATGGCCCTTGGCTGTTTACCGGATTGCTTTGTGCTTGCTCTGAACCAAGGTCAACATGCTCAGCATCAAAGCCTGGCGGTGTAATATCTTCTTGTAAAAAGTTAGGACCTTGTGGCTGAGGCTCTGCGGTAATTGCAGATGACTCCATAGCACCAGGACCAGGATAGCCTGGTTTTGCTTGATTATTCCCCCCTTGTAAAAAACCATCAGGAATAAGCGGTTGTTCGGAATTATTATGCTGTGAGGGGGAAGCTATATAAGGGTCATTCGTCAACGGCGTTTTACCCATTTCCCCAATTGCCGGTGACGAGGCCGGAGATGACTGTAATGGTGAACTACCCAAACCATCAGCGCCAAAACCAGCTAATAAATCTTGATGAGCTTGAGGGTTGGGCGCCGAGCTGGAAGGCTCTGCTGTTGGTGGTTGAGGTGGAGGATAACCTGGTATGCCGATATCATTAGACAGTGGATCAGTGCCAACAGGTGTTGGTGGAATAAAACTCGAATCTAAAACAGAGTCATGGTCTGACTGAGCACCGCCAGCACCAATAAACCCATCTAAAGGATCAAAAGGTTGCTGGTTTTGATCTATGCTGGCATCTGTACTGAACGAATAAAGCGAAGAGCTACTTTGCTCTGAAAATGAAGCCAGTGGATCTAGCTCAACCTGAGTTTTTTGCGGTGTAATCAAGCCATTAAGATCATCCCCGCGTGTTTCAGCTGATAAGCTCGACGTAGGCACCAGGCTTGCATCCTGAAGCAGCTCAGTTTCTATAACAAAGTCTGCCACTTGAATGTGATCACCATGCTGCAAGCGGACAGTATGGCCTCTACCAAGGGGCTCGGACGAATTGTTGAGATAAACACCATTGGTACTGGTATCCGTAATAAAGTAAGCCCCCTGCTCGTAAGTAATCGTTGCATGCTTACTCGATAAATGACGGTTCTTATCAGGCAACACCCAATCATTTTGACTCGCGCGGCCAATAGTTCCTCCTGAAGGTTGAAAAACCCTCATTTCATTTTGTCCCATTTCATGACGCTGGGGACTGATAACCTTCAGCAACAGTTCCACGTTATTGATCCTGTGTTTTTACTGCTTGCAACATACAACATCCGCAAATGGCACAGTGATATTCACAATGTTTATCACTCAAAAAGGTTTAAAAAACGAATTACAGGTAAGTATAGTTAATCGCTTCACAAAATTACTTGAACGAACACTACTCCTATAAATAATTTACAAGACTCGTATCCGCTGCAACTAGGAAAGAGCGATGACTTTCTAACAACATATATACCCAAAACGAAGGGTTTTTAGGGGCGGCCGTCAAGCGATGAAGCCCCCGGAGCTTATATTAATAAGTGACTGGGGTGCAGAGCGCTGACAACAAACCCTAAAAATGATTCGTGAAGGGTATAGTTATGTGGTTATATTTAAACACAAAATTAATTGTTATATAGCGACCCAAAACATGCTTTAAAACAATAAATTACATGACTTATTTCTCACTATAATAATTATTTACACAACACCTGCTTAACTTAAAAAATTGTAAAACACTCACACATTCAGTATCTTTTAATAAAATGACTCAATTTAATAACCACATGTACTTTATTTCGTACTTTCAAACCTCAGTTGAGTTATCGCCCGCGTATTTTTTCAATATTAGAAAAAGAGCAAGAGCAATTATATAGACTCATATAGAAGGACATTATCGATAGATTAACTGTATATTTTTTAGCCAAAAACTAAGCGTCAGCGTACATAAAAAACCTGTAGCATTCTTGAAAATGATCGCGTATAATGCGTGACCCTGTTAGGGGCCCTTAGCTCAGTTGGTCAGAGCAACCGACTCATAATCGGTTGGTCGCTGGTTCAAGTCCAGCAGGGCCCACCATACATACCCTTTCATCCTCTGCAGCAAACCGAGCATGTTCATAGATCGTTTCGATCATTGAATCCCTGTCCGCCCTTGATCCCTAACACTAACTTCGTTCTCAACACCCGTTTCATAGCTTTATGAAAGCACTGTCACTGTAAACCCACTATGTGCAGCCAAATTTCAGATCATGGTTGAGCACCCTCTGATCAAGTGACAAGTATTTTGACTGAACATCAATAACATTGAAGAGTCCTGCGTTACTCTATTCACGCTCCATTAAAGAGAATATGTTGCATTTCCTATTCACAACCCTATAATGCCCGCAAACCAGATTTTGAGAAAACGATGATTCACTTACATTCACAACAAGGTAATTTATATAGTTGGACGCCGGGGATGATAGATATTTCCCTGGAGAAACTCGTGCGTCCCTATTTTGCCTGCTAAGAATGTGACATCTGGTAGGCAATAAGCCTTCCAGACATCGTTTACTTACAGCATACGAAAACCCGGAAGGCTAAGTTAGCTTTTCGGGTTTTTTTTCGCCCGAAGAAAATAATTTAGAGCTAAAAGCTCAATAGTTACCTCTGTTTCCGTAACAGAATACAGTCTATTGAACCTGCGATGGCATACTGATTAGAACAAAGTAAGTAAGCAAGGAAAAAATATTTAGGTGACGTTTAGAACGATTTTTTATAGATGATGAGCTTATTTTAACTGGTAGAGAAATTATGAATAATTGTCATTTTTTCTCCGAGATCCCTTGTCTCAAATATTGCATTTTTTGGCGATAGGAATCCACTCACCCTTAATAAAAAGCACGCTAAAATAAACCATATAACTCAAACGAATATCCACAAAAATCCAAATAAAATTCTTACTTGAAATAAAATAATTCGCCAAGTATCGTTTAAAAAGATTCGCAAACACGAGCCAACATATACCCAATACGAAGGGTTTTTAAAATAGCTCGTGTAAAGTGCAATAGATTAATTAATATTTTGCGTATTTATTTTTCACTTGTACTCATGAATTAATATAAATAAATTTCCATTTCGAGGGTACACAGAAGAGACGTGGCGACTCTAGCGCGCTGTAAACGCGTGGCGAAAGCTTTGGTGGTTCGACTCCATCTACCCTCACCAATTATTGCCCAGCTAGCCCAATTGGCAGAGGCACCTGACTTAGAATCAGGATGTTCCCAGTTCGAATCTGGGGCTGGGTACCAATTTACGAATGGAGGTTGGCTTAGCGGTTGAGCACCGGACTTTTAATCCGGCATAGATGGGTTCAATTCCCATACCTCCAACCATTTAATGAGAGATTTGCTCAGCGGGTAATGCTCTGATGTTTCAAGCCTGATCATTGCGGAGCTGATAGCCCTAAGCATTTTCAAAGGAGGAAAATACCGTGCGGGTAGCTGTGAGTAAGCGCGGTAATTATAACGCTGATATATACTGCAATGATGGTAATTCCGCAAAAAAAATATTAAATGAACATAGCGTTTCTATTCTGGCAATTGATTTTTACTTAAATGGCCGACATAACGGCAAGGTTATTTTAGAGTGGGCCAGAGAAAAAAATTTACTTCCACGATTTGTGGTGATAACAGAAAGTGATCGTGATAAACGCGTCTTGTTAGCTTTAACATTAACAAGGAGCGGCTATCGTACAGCAGATGGTACAACATTTATTAAAGGACATTGATAACGGTACCCTTCGTGAAGGGTATAGATAAAGAGTAATTAACATGGGCAGAGTATTACGACTAGATCTTTCAGGCACACCTACTTCTTGGCTTTCTTGCGAAGATGCTGCAGTGCTTTATGTAAAAGATTTGGTCAAATGGGAACTGGGTAAAAAAAATCTGATTTTATTGGGCGGTTTTAACCGTATAAGCGGTGAACAGTCTTTTTTAGAGATCAGTCCAGTTATTGCAACAAAAGGTGATATACACCACCGACGTCGTACAGCAGGGTTTAACAATCAAATGCTGTTTCGTCGAGATAACTACCGGTGCATGTATTGTGGTACTCAACACACTCACGCGGAATTAACGCGAGATCATGTTATACCACGATCAAAAGGTGGTCCGGATATCTGGGAAAATGTTGTAGCAGCCTGCCGGCGATGCAACCAGTTCAAAGCAGACCGAACACCTGAAGCAGCTGGTATGGCACTGTTGGCAGTACCATTTCGGCCCAATGTTTTTGAGTCAATGTTCCTTGCACAACATACGGTACTTGCAGACCAAATGGAATATTTGGAAAAGCAATTTACGGGTAACCGGGATTGGAAAGCCGCTTAAATGGCGGCTTCATCTGGAACATAGATAGTATGGATATTAAAAGGAAAGTATTGGGGTAATTAGACATGAATACCCCCAATAAGGAAGTAGTATGCGTAAACTAGTTACAGTAAGAAAAGTGGATGCAATTTCATCCATACCCGATGCAGATGCCATTGAATGTGCAACAGTTGAAGGTTGGACTGTCGTTGTCAAAAAAAATGAATTCTCTGTTAATGATCCATGTGTATTCTTTGAAATTGATTCATTTTTACCAATAGAAGATGAGCGTTTTGCATTTCTTGCAAAAAATAAAATTACTTGGCAAGAGAAGGAAGGTATACGCTTAAGAACGATGAAATTACGAGGGCAACTCTCTCAAGGATTAATTTTGCCATTAACGGTATTTCCAGAAATTATGCTGCAAATTGATGGTGCTGAATTATCTGATATTCGAGATCGAGACTTCAGTGGACTACTCAATATTGAAAAATGGGAAGCACCTATTCCTGCATGTTTGTCTGGAGAAGTACATGGCGGATTTCCAAGCTTCATTCGTAAAACTGATCAAGAGCGTATTCAAAACTTGCCTGATGTTTGGGTGAGTGAGTTGAACAGTTTATTTGAAGTTACAGTCAAACTTGACGGGTCCAGTATGACTGTTTTTCACAACGATAGTGAAATAGGTGTTTGTGGCCGTAACTGGTGGCTAACAGAAACACCAGGAAACTCTCTATGGAAAGTGGCACGAGCTTCAAGATTAATTGATTCTCTGAGCCTTTTAGGTAAAAACATTGCGCTGCAAGGTGAACTTATTGGCGAAGGAATTCAAGGAAATCCTGAGAAACTCACAGGCCAAGCATTCTATTTGTATGATATCTACGATATCGATGCACAGTGCTATCTTGGTCATCATGACCGCCATGCGGTTGTTAATGAATTACGCTCATATGGTGGACAGCTGGAACACGTACCTCATGTTACTGTTGATAAACTCACCAATATTGGCAGTGATTTGGAAACATTACTGGCTGTTGCTGATGGGCCATCATTAAACCCAAAAACACGACGGGAAGGTTTAGTGTTTAAAGAGGTAAATGGACGACTTTCATTTAAAGTCATCTCAAACTATTACCTTCTTAAACACAGTTACAAATAGACATAGGGCTAAGGTTAGCCCTATATCTAACAAACACCATTATTATTTAATTTGATAGATTGCTATCTAATTAAATAATTAACTTTAAAACTTAAAAGATCTAGTTAAGCGCTTGCACGACATAGATCAAAAATAAATTATTATATTTCAATAGGTTATCAATGTTTTTTAGATAGTTTTTAAGAGTTGGCCCACGATGTGCTATATCATGGGCGAGGCTATGATTGATCTTCCTTCTATACTCACTTTCCATGAAACTAGATCATTCGCTCTCCTCACTTTAATAGGCTATGGCATACGCTTCCTTCTAGCTGCCCTAAAGGCAGTCGACTTAGGATCGACCTGTTTAGCGTTGCTGCTCTCTTATTAATTTTTTAGGAACTCATTATGGATACACATAAAATTAAAATCAGCTTAACTAAGCTAAACGGATTGGTTGTCGATTCAGGCAATGATAACAATCAAAATTACGCAGCAGTATTAACCCTCAATGCGGAAATGATGCAATTAGGGTTTGTAATGACTAAGGCTTTGTTTGAAGCCTTAGAGAAATCTCCATTAGCATTAATTGAAACGCTTCACGAAAAAATGCTTGGTTATTTAAAAGCAATGACTGGTAGTGATGTAACGCATCGGCCTATGTATCCCAATTTCCCAGAGCAGGTCATAAACACCTCCTCTATTGAGCTATATTTTAATGCTCTATGTCATTACTGGACATACGGCCAATGGTTGCCTGAATATAAGTCACTATCTCGTTCCTCTGCATTTGAAGCGATAAAGTATCGTGAAATTGATGTTGTTACTGAAACCAGTTTTAGAAATATATTCACAACGTTAGTTGCATCTGCAGACTCATTATCTGATGAAGACAAAGGAATAATCAGCTGGTTTATGCGTCATTACGACAACCTTCAATACCCAGATGATATTCCATTTGCAGAAAACAAATGTGTGATTATCGCAGAATTAATGCAGCAGGAAAAACCTATTTTTCATTTAGTTAAAACTGCAACAGATGTATTGCGTGTGGCCACTTATTTATCGGAAGGCGATGTTTCACTGGCAACAAATACCAAGTTTAAATCGCTGCCTCGTAAATACCGAAAGTTACTTGTAAGAGCGCTTGAAAAAGTCATTAATGAGGAAGATATTGGTCGCCACCGAAACAAGTGGGTGCGGTTATTTCATGGTTTACATGTTGGTGAACTGTCTAATCACGTTAATGCCATCGCGAAAAAAGCACGCAATAATGAAACGCTGGCAAGCTTCTACAGTAAACTGGAAGCATTAATCAAAGCCAATGATTTCAAATCTGTTGTTGATTTATTACGCCAGCGCCCAGGTGAGTTTGGCCGACGCCTTGATCAGACATTACGAATGACTGAAAACTGTGAAGATCAAATTCTTGTAGCGAATGCATTCTTGGATATTGCCGATAAAATACCAACAAGAAACTTACTGCAGCTGCTAGGACATATTGGTAGACGAGCCTCAGATGTTGATAAACGTGTGGTATTTCCAAAAGGTAACGTGCAAAAAGCAGTATTGGTGAATGCGCCTCTTGAAGCATTGGACAAGTCCATTGTATTGCTTCTTAAAAAAGGCATTGATTCTCGCCTAATTGAGCGTTTTTCGAAAAAAACTTCATTAGGTAATGTTTGGATAGATCCAGAGCTTATGCATTGCCCTGTTCCTTCACAGCAACGCAGTGCAGCTGAAGGTTTATTTAATGTTGCAAGAGGCACTCGTTTACCGATTGGTGATAAAAGCACATTGCGATTTTTTATTTATTGGGTTGGGCTTGATATCGACTTAAGTGCATCATTTCATGATGAGCAGTTTCAGTTAATCGAGTATGTAAGCTATACCAATTTAAAATCGCAAAAGTACAAAGCCTATCATAGTGGCGACATTACTCGTGCTACCAATGGTGCCAGTGAATTTATTGATATTGATATCAACAGTGCTTGCCAGTGTGGTGCTCGCTATGTGGTTATGAATGTACTTGTATTTAACGGTCCTACCTTTGAGCAGCACGAGACTTGTTATGCAGGCTGGATGACGCGCTCAAAGCCTAATAGCAATGAAGTCTACGATCCTAAAACGGTTGAACAAAAAATTGATGTACGCACCGCATCACGCAATGTGATCCCTGTTGTATTCGATTTACTGGAACGCAAAGCGATTTGGGTCGATGTTGCTATGAAAGGGCATAGATTTTATGGTGGCAATAATATTGAATCTAACTACGCATCAATCGAAGAAAAGCTTGAAGCTGTGATCACTATGAGTCATAAGTTATCCTTGTATGACTTATTTTCATTGCATACCAAAGCGCGTGGCGCCAGGGTAAAACACCGTGATGAAGCTGATACGGTGTTTTCATTGGATGAAGGCGTTACACCGTTTCACATCAATGATATTAATGCAGACTATATCGATTGATAACAGCGAGGTGAGATTTCTCCTCGCGATCAGCTTTTCTTTACTAGTATGTTCTATTGTTTGTTAGCAAAATCAGTAACAATATAAACATCAGTAGCCACTAAACATACAATACGCGATGTCAACACCAATACTCAACTCGACTGAGCAGTGGGAAGAAGAACTGCAAGCCTTGGTAAAAAGCCATTTTACAGCAGCACAAGAGCGTGTTGATAAAGTGTATGCAGAGCACTTTGCCTCCTTACGCCGTGTGCTTCACCGCCACTGGCAGCATCGCAAAGATATCCCTCGCGACCTTGCTACGATTCCTAGAGCCACATGGCGTCTTGCTAAACGGTTAGCGGGAAAACACATCGAAAAACCATTATCTCTAAGCCAGAAAGAAATAGAAATTAGTCAAATACTGATTAATGAACTGCTTGATTTACCTTCGCTTGAACAAACAATCATAACCCACATCACCAAACACCCAGATGTTAACCCCGAAGATTGGCTGGAAATAAAACAGATCATTGACACCTATACACCAGAACAGGCCCAACAACATCTACAGCAAGCACTCAGCCGATTAACAATAACACATGAAGGTAGCCGGGATATGGCTATCTTTTTTACCTTAGGGCTAATCGGTCGTTCTTTCAGCGATAAGCTGGTCTTCGGCAGTGCTTTAGGTATCGGTTCTGCAGCAGCGACGAGTCTTTATATCAGTCAACAGTCGTATTGGGGGGCGTTATGGGCAAAATGGGCTGGTGTACCAACCTGGATATCAGTCGGTGGTGCTGTCAGTGGCGCTGTGGTATTACTAGCAGCAACGCCACTCATCGCACCATTAACTGAGTATGGTGTAAATAAATTTCGCGCTAAAAAATTCCTACACGAAGTGATTACTCGTGTAGAAAACAGCATCCTGCAAACTAAACCTGATGCCACCAGTATTATTGCTCACATTGGAACCTATATACAACTACTGCCGGATTTACTTACAGCCTTACGGGCAATTCGCTGATATTTTATAAGCACCCTAAAATTAATATATACCCAGTACGAATGGTTTTTAGCTGCTGCCATCAAGTGACGAAGCCCCATGAGCCTATATTAATAGGTGATTAGGGTGAACATTGAAGATAACAAAGCCTAGAAATCATTCGTGAAGGGTATAAATTCTGCACTAATCATTTTTAGGGGATAGTCTTAAAAAAACCAAACTTGTACCCCTTATAACTCTCCGTTCGGAGCATATAAAATTCAAGCACTCAATAGTTTTTAAAAAATTAAACTATTCCATAATGGAGTATCATTTATCTCTATAACATATAAACTTAGCATTTTATTTGAACGAGCCTATTCTTACACATTAAAGCTAACAATAACAACAGATTTCAAAAGCCACTCAATTAAAAACACATACGTAGTTTTCCGAAATTATAAAATTTATAAAAAAACTCCACACTACAACTTGCATTTTTAAGCTTCTATTATACTTTCGTCTAATTGACCATTATCCCATGAAAAATATAAATTCATTAGGCGCGCATTTTATAAAATCCAAATTACAGTAAGGATAAAATATGAAAAGTATTAATGAAAAAGATTTTAGAGAACTAGACGCTAAAGAAGTTGAATTGGTTGCAGGTGGTAGTGGCACCTCTGAAGGAACAACTGAAGTATATTCAACGATGAAACCAAATGGTGGCACCACAACTGACTGGAAAGCAGACTACCGTTGGGATTAATAGTTGTAGTTTAGACCACTAAAAAGTGTTGATTTACCCATATTGGGTAAATCAACATTTCTATACTGTACAACGAGGGATTGTATTAATGAAAAGTATTAATGAAAAAGCTTTCAAAGAACTCAATGCTAAAGAAGTTGAATTAGTTGCAGGTGGTAGTGGAACTTCTGAAAGGGTTATGGAAGCTTACTCAACTATGAAACCAAATGGTGGTACAACAACTGACTGGCGAGTAAAGTTTCGTTGGGATTGATAGTTGTATTTTATATAGTTGGATAATACAGTGCATTAGACAGCCAGCTGTTTAAGGTTAAAATAATTTACTAAGGATTTAGAATGAAAAGTATCAATGACAACAAATTCCACGAACTAACTCAAGATGAAATCAAAACCGTTGCCGGAGGTGGTACAACCTATCAAGAAGCGGTTATTGAAAGCACACAGCCTGGCAATAAACCAGACGTCGTTTATCGTATTAAAATCGACTTCTAATATTCTTATATTAAGCGCATTTAAAAGTGCACTTAATTAAGTTGCGATAACAAAACACCTGAAGTGGTTATATTCTACAGCTAACAAATATACTGTATCTAGCACGAAGGACTTTTAAGGGTGGCAGTTAAATGCTCCTCGGCAATAGCTCCTGCATTGCTCTACTATATGACATCCATGTCATTATGCATAAACTGCATTCCCACCATCCTTGGTGGTCAAGAGCGAGGAGAACAAACCCTAAAAATGATTCGTGAAGGGTATATCAACTAATGTAACTTGATATGATATATAACGAGTATAACTCACTTTGGGTTTTACTTTTACTGGAGAGGGACATTGTCAGTAATAATAACGCACACAGATAATGACATATCAACAGATGAAGTTATGGCTTGGCTATATAATAAAGATAGTGCCCCCAAAAGAATCAAAGGTGATGACTTCAGGACAAAACCTTTTTCTATCAGACTAAAGCCAGGCAATAAAGAAATAAAAACATCTCTCGATGGCACACTCAAAAAAAACAATGAAACAAACCCAAATAATGCTTTTTGGTTCAGAAGATGGTTTGACTTTAATTGGAATATAACAGACTTCTCTAACGATCAGCTGGATAAAAATGAAAAAGTGAAATTAGCGGTCATTACACACCATCATCTCAGACAAGAACGTTTAATATTAGATAACTGGTTGCATAGTCATCTGTCATGCAATGATAGGTCATTAAATAAAGGATTCATTGAAGTAAACAAACTACAGGTACTTGATATTGCTGATCAAGTAAATCTATGCATACCTGACACACTTATTACTAATTCTCGCGAAGAAGTAAAGGAGTTTCTAATAAATAAAGATCGCATTATTACAAAGCCAATCAGTGAAGCCTTTTTATATATTGATGACAAAAATGGTAGTTATGTAAGTTATACAGAAGAAGTTACAGCGAAAGAGATTGATCAAATGCCTACAAAAATAGGCACCTCTTTGTTTCAAGAGTTACTTCACAAACAGTTTGAGCTTAGAGTTTTTTATCTGGATGGTTCTTTCTACCCCATGACTATTTTTTCTCAGAGAAATTCACAAACTCAAATTGATTTTAGACGTTATGATAGAGTTAAGCCAAATAGGAACACATCATTTAAATTACCGACTGATATTGAGAAAAAGTTACAGTGTTTACTTGAACAGCTAAAATTAAAAACAGCGTCGGTTGATATGGTTTATACCAAAGATAATCGCTATGTTTTTCTTGAAGTAAATCCAGTTGGGCAATTTGGTATGGTATCTAAACCTTGCAACTACTATTTAGAAGAAAAAATTGCTGACTATATATTGTCTATGGAACAAAAAGCATGAGCCAAAATAACTTAACCAAGACACTTAAGCAGCTTTATAACGAACAGCATATCAATAAGTTTCCCCTTCCATATTATTTTATGAAATACAACGAACCACCAAGTAATAGCCAGAAAAATTACACGATAAGGTATACCAAATGCTCAAAATACAACACTGACAATATGCTTTGTTACCAATTTGAAAAGCATGTAACCAGATTTTGCAGTTTCGAAAACGACTTATTTGAGAAGTAATACAATGATTTATGAAAACCCTACAGCTAAATGTTATCTTCTTTTATACTCATCTATTCAGATTGTAAAAGGCTATGCAAGATCTTTACTTATTGATCTTGAACGTCATAAAATGAGGTTGATACCAAATGAGTTTCTTGAATTTATTGACCAATGCAAGACTACTTATTTACCAACTGTGCTAAAAAATTATCAAGAAAATGATCAGCCTATCTTAAAAGAGTATATGGAATTTATTATTGAGAATGAATATGGATTTTACACAGATCAGCCCGAATGCTTTCCTGAACTTGACTTAACCTGGAAAACGCCTAGTGATATTACTAACGCCGTTATTGATGTTAATAAAAGCTCTAAACATAGTTATACTGATATCATCAAAATATTAGACAAACTCAACTGTCAAGCGATTGATTTGCGAGTTTTCGAACATATCAACTTTGATATCGTAACTAACTTCATTCATGCTACAGAATCAAGTTGCATTAGAAATATCAATATATATATTCCATATAATACCTGGAAACAAAGAGCTATAGATAAAGATTACTTTTTGGATTACCCAAGGGTTAACTCTTTTATTATTCATGGTTCCCCATCTAATATTATTAAAGATAATGATTACGACAAAAGAAAAGTCATTTTTCTCCAAAAAGATATAACTTCAGCCAGCTGCTGCGGTTATGTTTCAGAAAACCTTATGATAGGAAACATGTCACTTTTTACGGAGTCACAGCATTATAACTCTTGCCTTAATAAAAAATTATCTATCGATGTAGATGGTCAAGTTAAAAATTGCAATGTACAGGCTGAAAGCTATGGTAAGTACAACCAGATTGATGTTATTGACCTGGTAAAAAATAATAAGTCATTTTCATCGTTATGGAAAATAACTAAAGATGATATATTAGTCTGCAAGGATTGTGAATTCAGATATGTTTGCGTTGATTGCAGAGGTCTTATTAGTGACAACAACAATATTTACTCTAAGCCCGAACGATGCAATTATAACCCTTATAAAGCAGACTGGGAACCTGAACCTATCAAAATCATTGGTCAGTAAGTAATGGATTGTTTGAAATCGCTCAAGAATTACTGTTTTATTATACTATCCACTGTAATAAGCGCCACAGTCATAAGCGGATGTAGTACAAAAAACATGAAATTCGATAATGAAGCCTGTATTAATCAGGTGCCTAAAATGCAGTTTAGTTTGTTAGAACATATTAGAACAACTGCATTTTCTGCTAAATTAAACAACAACTATCATAAATGCGCAACTTTATATAAAATTTCAGCACAGTACAATAATAACCCTAACAAAGCTTCAGATTTATATGATTCTGCCTTATGTTTGAAAAGTCAGGGCAATATAAAACAAGCAATGATTACTCTAACAGAATCGATAGAAAGTGGATTTTATAATATAGAGCAAGTGAAAAATGATTTCCCAAGTATTACAAATAAACCATTTTACTTACACCTGCTTACAAAAGTCATAACAAATAAAAAATTATACTTAAAGAAAATAAATAATACACTTTTATCGCTTTATGAGGCTGATCAAAATGACAGGAAACAGTCAACTCTATCTAAAAATCCGAGTCAGCAAACTATAGCTATGTGGAATAAAATCTCAGAGCGTGATCAGCAACGCACCAAGCGTGTTATTGAAATTACACGTCATCAACTTACTTTATCTGCTGATGATTACTATCATGCAGCTATGATACTTCAGCATAGTCAAGCAGCTGATGGATATTACTTAGCACATCAATTATGTCTCAATGCATTAAAAGTCAATCCACACCATGATAAAGCTCGTTATTTAGCAGCAGCGTCTCTTGACCGATATTTAATAGCTCAACAGTGCCCACAGCTATTTGGCACACAATATGTAATTGAAGATGGTCACTTCTATCAACAGCCTTCTCACAGAATATCAAATGATTTAAAGTTGTATTGGCGCGTACCCTCAGAAGACAACTACCGAAAACAGGTTAATAAATTATTAAAAACCAATCAACCAGGTAATGATCAAGTAAAAAAATAATATCTATATCCACCCTTAGCCATGAGTATAACCAACTCACTACGTGTATTATATGTCAAACTCAACAAAAAATTCGCTTTTTAGAGCTGAAGTTTATGAAAAACTTCATCATAATTTTGGTAAAATACTGATCATAAGACCTATCTCTTTTTCTATTTACGTTATCTTTATTTTGTTTTTTTTGGTTATCTTAGTGAGTTATTTAAGCTGGGGAAGTTATCGAAAAATCGAAGTTGTTTCTGGTGTACTTGAGCCTTCAAAGGGAATCAGTGAAGTCTTTGGCATCAGAAATGGCGTAGTCGATCAAATAAATGTGATTGAAGGTCAATTTATAGAAAAAGGTCAACCCCTCATCCGAGTGAAAACAGAAAGACAAACAACGACTGGTGATGTTGATCAAGAACTTATCACACAAATTGAACACCGTTATAAATTAATAACAAATCAAATATCAAAAAGTCATCATATACTAACACTTGAAAAAGAACGCCTTCAACAAAAGAAAACGAATACCGATATTGAGCTTGAACACTTATCAAAACAAATTAAACTGAGAAATGCTCAAAAGCGTTCTTTAGAAAAAGATGTCATTGCATACTCAAATTTATATAAGCGTGGGCAAATTTCTGAAAGCAGCTATAAAGATATCCTAAACAAAAAGAGAGAGCTTGAAATTAATATTCACGTTGATCAACGTGAGCTTGGCCGGTTAAAAATGGAACTTAATGAAGATATAAAATCATCTCAACAAAAAGAGCTGGAAATAGAAAACACTATCTTTAAACTTAGTGAAGAACAACTCTCTTTAAAACAACAGCTAATCGAAACCAAGTCTCAAAAAGGTTACGTTATAAAATCCCCAGTGACTGGGCAGGTCAGTGCTCTACTCGCTAAATCTGGTCAGCACGTTGATACTGAAAGCTTATTACTCACAGTACTGCCTGCACAAAGTGAGCTAATGGCCGAACTATATATACCTAGTCGATCTATTGGTTTTACACATCCAGGTCAAAAAGTACTTATTCAGTATGATGCCTTTCCATACCAAAAATTTGGCCACCATGAAGGTGAAATCACAGCTATTTCGCATACAATACTACAACCTAAATACCTGAATACGTCTATTAACATTAATGAGCCAGTTTATAAAGTCTCTGTTAAATTAAATAAACAAACAATTGATGCTTTTGGTAGTCAGTATAATCTACAACCAGGGATGCAATTAATGGGAAGTATTCTTGGGCAACAAACTACCCTGCTGGGTTGGATATTTGAGCCAATTTATAGTTTACGTAGGCAGTCATTATTTAGTGAATAAATCACAGCATTAAGATAAGTATTTAGTAAAATGATGAATATAATGGAAGCACTTGGGGCACATTTCACCAAAAAACTCCCCGTGATATTTCAGAGTGAAAGCTCTGAGTGTGGGCTAGCTTGCGTCTGTATGATAGCAAACTATCATGGTTATAAAACCGACTTATTGACCTTGAGACAGCAGTGTAATATTAGTCTAAAGGGTGCCAGCTTATCACAAATTATCAAAATCAGTGATCAACTAAAACTGAACTCCAGAGCTATAAGGATTGAGCTTGATGATTTAAAAGAAGTTTCTACTCCTTGTATTCTACATTGGAAAATGTGTCACTTTGTTGTCCTTAAAGCAGCTAAAAAGTCCCATGTAGTCATTCACGACCCTGCTATGGGAGAACAACGTTTAAGCTGGGAGCAAGTGTCAGAAGCTTTTACCGGTGTAGCACTGGAGTTATCAACTTCCAAACGTTTTGAACAAGTAGACAA
The DNA here is from genome assembly GCF_018263875.1 of Zooshikella ganghwensis. NCBI lineage: Bacteria > Pseudomonadati > Pseudomonadota > Gammaproteobacteria > Oceanospirillales > Zooshikellaceae > Zooshikella > Zooshikella ganghwensis. Next base: position 223,750 of record NZ_JAEVHG010000004.1, on the reverse strand, counting down.
ACGCCTTAATCTCAGCTTAGGAACATTTCTAAAAAGTATCACAGGAATCAAGCGTAGTTTACTTCAAATTTTTCTACTAGCCATCGCTATTCAAATTTTTTCACTTATTTTACCGTATTTTATCCAAGTCGTCGTTGATAGCGTTATAGTGAATAAAGACAAAGATCTTTTGTTTGTATTAGGTATAGGCTTCTTATTGTTAACCTGTGTAAAAGTACTTACGAGTACACTTCGCTCGTGGTTAATTGTCTATTTAAGAAGCGTTTTAGGAATACAGCTATTATCAAATTTTTTCCGTCATCTAATGCGCTTGCCTCTCACATGGTTTGAAAAACGCCATGTAGGCGATGTACTTTCTCGGTTTGGCTCCTTAGACAAAATTAACCAGTTATTAAGCACTGGTTTTATTGAAGGTGTAGTTGATGGTCTTATGGCACTCATTACGTTAGCAATGATGTGCATTTATAGCGTAACACTCACCTGCATAACGCTGGCCGCAATAGGAATCTATTTTATATTCCGGCTTGCTATTTATCGATTGCTCATGGAGCGTACAGAAGAAAGTATTCAATTCGCAGCAAATGAAGATTCGATATTTCTAGAAAGTGTTCGTGCTATTCAAACCATTAAAATATCAAATCATGAATCAACACGGCAATCCACTTGGCGTAATGCTTATGCTGACTGGCTAAATGCAGATATTCGTTTAGCTAAACTCACTATATCCAGTGATACAACTTATGATTTATTAACTGGAATTGAGTATGTTCTATTAGTATGGGTCGGTGCACTTATTATTATGAGCAATGAGTTTTCGATAGGTATGCTGTATGCTTTCTTTGCTTATCAAGGCCAGTTTTCATCATGTTCTCAAACCTTTATTAATAAATTTTTTGAGTATAAGATGATTTCACTTCATCTTCAGCGGGTCTCTGAAGTAATCTTAACCGATGAAGAAAAGCACCTAGAGTCTAGCATTACTATGAATAATGAAGTTCAAGGTAAAATTGAACTGCACAATATTGCTTTTAAATACAGTGGGGAAGATCCATACTTATTCAAATCATTAAATTTGACGATCAAAGCTGGAGAGTGTGTTGCTATTGTCGCACCCTCAGGTTACGGAAAAACAACTTTAATGAAAATTATGATGGGTCTTTTAGAACCTGCTGAAGGCCAAATTACAATCGATGGTATTGATATCAAGCAGTTTGGCATGCGTAACTATCGCGATACCATATCTGCGGTAATGCAAAATGATGTCTTATTATCAGGTTCAGTTGCTCAAAATATCAGCTTGTTTTGTCCTGAGTTGGACATGAATCGTGTGCTTGAATGTGCTGAACAAGCAAAAATTGCTGAAGATATTTTAAACATGCCAATGGGGTTCAATACCCTTGTTGGCGATATGGGTAGCACTTTATCTGGCGGACAGATGCAACGTGTTTTAATAGCACGCGCCTTGTATAGCCAACCAAAAGTTTTATTTTTGGATGAAGCAACCAGTCACCTTGATAAGAAATCTGAGCAATTTGTAAATGATGCTTTAAAACAATTAGACATGACAAGAATTATTATTGCCCATCGTGAAGAAACTATTAAAATGGCCGACCGTATAATTGATTTAAAAGCACTTGTCACTCAAACAACAAATGGCCAGACAACCCCTAATCAAAGTCAATCTGAAGCAAAAGCGGTTTAGTTGGTAACATTGTAGTTATCTATACCCTTCACGAATCATTTTTAGGGTTTGTTGTCAGCGCTCTTCACCCCAGTCACTTATTAATAATATAAGCTCCCAGGGCTTCATCGCTTGACGGCCGCCCTTAAAAACCCTTCGTTTTGGGTATATGATTTTTTTATTAAAACCACGTTTAAAAGCAGCCTTTGTATAAGGCTGTATAACGCCTTGCAAGCCTTCCGCAAATCTTTACCCTACCGTAAAAATGAACCACTGGGCATCAAAGTAAAGAGTTACGATCTTAACCTAATCTGTTACATATCGTAGCCTTGTGATGTACATTACTAAGCCTTGCCTGCCTTTTACATACAATAGCATCCAGTGAATTTTGGTAAGGCGATGTCATGAAGTTGGGTGCTAATCGTAGTGTATTTTTGTTGGATATCTCTGGCTGCCATGCCGAATTAATGGTCACAGAGATCAATGGTGCTGAAGGGATTTCTGACCCTTACAGTATCGAAATCAGCTTAATGAGTCGTCATCCTGAATTAGGGAATCTCAACCTTATTCGAAAGCCTGCCTGTATCACCATTCGTGGTGAGGAAGAAGACCGCATAATTCACGGTATGGTTGCTTCATTAACCGAAGCCAGCCCTGGCAACCGCTATACCGAATACCACGTAAAAGTTGTACCTAAACTTTGGTTTCTTCAATATCGAGAAGACTGTCGTACTTATCAAAAACTCACGGTACCTGAAATTGTTGAGCAAGTTCTCATTCGTGCGGAGCTACAAAAGGGTATCGATTTCGAGTTTCGGCTTACAGACGATTATGAAAAAGAAACCTATATTGTGCAGTTTAATGAATCTGACCTCAATTTTATTGCCCGCCTGCTGGAAAAAGAAGGTATTTTTTATTACTTCGAGCATACTGCTGACAGCCATAAACTTATTTTTGTAGACCGAAATGAAAGTTTAGCGCCAATTGTTGGTGACACACTGAGTTTTCATATGAAAACCGGTATGGTACCTGATGGTGACTGTCTAGATACTGTGAAATACAGTCAAAACGATACCATCGGTAAGGTGGTGATGCGGGACTATAACTTTCATAAACCACGGTTAAACCTCGAAGTTGAGCATACACTGGGTGACCCCACAACAGTTGAGCATATTTATCCTGGGAATTATAAGACGATAGAAGCAGGACAGCGTTATGCCCAAATTCGCTGTGAAATGCATCAAGTCAAGAAAACCATTGCTACGGTAGGCGGCACTTATCGCACGATGATTCCCGGTTTTACAGCGGCAATTGAAGACCACCCAGTTAAAGAAGTTAATCAAGCCTACATTATTACTCAAGTTGTGCATGAAGGTCGCCAACCCCAAGACTCTGATGAATATGCTGTAGGTGATGGCGCCTATTATCGCTCACGTGGCGTTTTCATACCCAAAACAACAACATACCGCCCTCAGCAACGGCACAAAGCCCCTAAAATGCCAGGTAAACAAACTGCCGTTGTAACTGGACCGGCTGGCGAAGAAATCTACACCGATGAATACGGACGCGTAAAAGTCCAGTTTAAGTGGGATCGGGAAGGCCAACATAATGAAAACTCATCACGCTGGGTCAGGGTCATGCAAACCTGGGCCGGAGATCGTTGGGGCAGTATGGTGATTCCCCGCATAGGCCAGGAAGTTACCATTGACTACTTAAATGGCGATGTTAACCACCCCGTAGTAACGGGCGTTGTCTACCATGGCAAGCATCAAACACCCTATAAACTTCCTGACCATAAAACCCGCTCTGGCTTTAAAACCAATTCATCCCATGGTGGTGGCGGCTTTAATGAGTTCACCTTTGAAGATAAAAAGGACCAGGAAGTGATAATGGTCACGGCAGAAAAAGACCTGGATGTCCGCATCAAAAATGACCGTCGTGAACATATTGTCGGTAATAATAGTGTTGAAATCCATCAACATGACTTCAAACATATAAAACAAGACCAGCATATAAAAGTAGATAAAAATCACGAGCGGATCGTAAAAGGTGATTATAACGAGACGGTGCTGGATAGCCGCCACATACAGGTTAATGGTGAGCACCGGATAGAAGCCAAAGATATGAACTTTAAATCCGGCCAAAAAATATTACTGGAGTCAGATACCGAAGTCACCTTTGTAGCCGGTGGAAGCACCATTACTGTCAACCAGAAAGGCGTATTTATTGATGGCAAAACCATCCATGTCAAAGGACCTGGAATCCCCACACCCGTCAATATCATCACACCTGAGCGACCCGCCCTTGCGGAAGAGGTAGATCAAGGTCGTTCACAAAAAACTACAACTAAAGCCAAAAAAACTGATACTAAAAAAGAAGTTAGTAAAAATAATTACAGCCAAAGAGACTCCTTGGCTCAAGCAACAAAATTGAAAGTACCCTTTTGTAAAGTCTGCAGTAATAAACGATGAAAAACAGTAATATTCAAACCGAAAATATTTATAGCATGATCGAAAATAGGCTAGAAAATATCTATATTTTTATAGATGGTTATATGCCTAAACAAAAGCTTAAGGAGCTTTACATACTATTAACAAGTTCTGAATATAGGTTCCTATTTAGTGAGTACAATTTTTTTGAAGAAACCTGGGATGTTAGTCCAATTATCTTAGAAGTTAACAATATTGCGTTATTTAGATCGATTCAGAGGCTAAATATATTCGGTTGGTTTTGGATAGGCTTATCAAATAATGATATTGATGATGTTTATAGATATTTTAAGAATCTTGTAACAGCATACTCTCCACAAAAAGACGAAGTAATTTTTCGATTTTACAATGGAGAAATATTTAGTAATTATTTGAATAACTGCACTCAAGATGAAATAAATGAGTTATTGGGCCCAATCAACTCTTCGTTTTTTCACATATCTAATACTGACTGGAAGACTGTTGTTAATCGTAGAGCTACAACACCCAGCCCACAAAAATCTCCATGGTGGATTATAAAAGACCAACACCTTAATATTCCATCACTCATAAACATGAAGATCTTACATACAAATATCACAAGTTATTTATGGAGCAATCATTTTCAGTTTGCTCAAGGAATTGTTAATGAAGAAGGAAAGCTAGAGTGTTTTGCAACCAGAACAGTAGCAAGATCAGAAGCGCTTGGGTTTAATAATGAAGATCAAATATATAAGCTAATAGACTTAACTGTAATTGCGGGTGAAGGATTTGAAAATGCCACGCCAAAAAACAAGATAATTAGAGGAGGTACTGTTCCTCCAGATAAAGTATTAGATTATCTTTCGGAGTTTGTAAAAAATGACTAGTTTTTCAACTAATGGTATTTCGTGCCCTGAAAAATCTTGGATAGATTTAACATTACTTGATGAAGTTAAAGAGCCTTATAGAAACATTGATATTAAATTGACAAACGTTGACAATCCTGAGATAACTTTACAAGCTCAAACTAATGCAATTGGCAGAATCTCTTTTAAAGATGTCATTAAAGGCGCATACAAGATTGAAATACAAAATCCCGAAAAATTATTAGAGCTAGCCCGAACAGAAAACCCTGATTACTTTAAACCTAGAAATATTACTTCACAATGGGCAAAAGAAACAGGCAAACACCATTTAATTGGAAAACTAGGTGTACTAATTGCTTCATATACAAAAGTAATTACTTCTTTTCAGCAAAACAAACCAGAAAAAGTTATCTTACCAAGTATTCATAGAGTAACGAATAACAAAAAGAGCTATATAATATTCACTAACACAGAGTCAATTTTAGAAATACAAAAGATTCCATTAGATACTTATACTTTATTTGTTGGTGGCGCAGGAGATGGAGGTATACTTCATAAAAACACACTGGATGCATATCAATTATATTCTGACCTTATTACCTTCCACAAAATTGGTTTTATTGAACACTATGAATACGATCATGGTAAAGAAATTATATTAAATGAACTAAAATCTAAGAAAGCCGTAAATATCATTGGTCATAGTTGGGGAGGAGATACAGCCTCTCACTTAGCAGTAGACATAAATCGAATTAGCTTACTCGTAACAGTCGACCCAGTTGGCTATACTAAACCAAATTTTAAAGATAGGTCATTCAGGTGGATTAATATCAACTCTGTACCTTCTGATCAAGATTATTCATTTATTGATGATAAAATAATTGTCACTATTGGAAATAAGTGGGGAACCTACCCAAAAGGAAAAGCAGATAACTATTTAGAGTCGAGCTATTCACATTCTCGTTTTCTTTTTATGCTCCAACAAAGGTTTGACTTGTTAGGTGGAGCCAATACTGAAGAGATAATATTTAATGATAAAAACTAAATTTCATCATTTTCCCATTTTTATTGTAAATTTAGTCATTATTTCTGGCTGCACATTGCAAAACTATAAAACCCAACTTACAGGGCTTGCTATTACTCCACCTACAGAATCATACTGCACACCCCACCAGGAACTAGATAGCAACTATTTTGATACAGGCAAAATAGACACAAACAGCTCAACTATAAAAAAGAGAAATGTATATGCAATAGTAGCTTTTTCAGAAAAATTAGAGACTATACTCGGCAATAGCACTCCTCTTCCAGTAGTCAACACTTATTACAATAACGTTAAGAGAAGTCACGGATTCCCGTTTATTTTTCTATACTCAATTATAAACAAAGATGGCAAAAGGGTTTACTTAAATAGCTCTAATGAAAGATATAAAATGGGTAACATATCATTTTATGAATACATGGTACCCATACTACTACTTGATGAAATATACACTCAACAAATTAATAGCTATACATTCAATATAAGCAATTCATATCAAGGATTTCTAACTTATACAAAAGAAACTGATCTTGTAAGCATAAAACCCTACGATATTAAATATCTACTAAACCATGGCAGCTTTTTAAAGAACAACGAGAAAAATGAGCCACTATATAAGCCTATCTGCAGAAACATTGTCCCATTTCCACATTTTTTTCTAGATGAAGATACGGGTATGGAAGGAGTATTATAGGCTTATATTTATGTTGTTCATATACACTTTATTTACTTTATTTTTTTCTTGCTTATCCATAATCTTATATACTCATCCTCCAGGCATGGGTCATACAGGTATTGAGCTTATTTTGCCACTTATTCTGTTTACGGTGAACGTTTTTGTGTTTGTAGTTGTCAAGCTGGCTTCAATAGAATTAAAACCGAATAGCATCACTCTGTATAAATTTTACTGGGTATGGTGGATAGGCACAACTTTCTACTCATTCATTCTTTATGATCAACAAGAATTCATTAAATATATCTTCATGTAGATAGCTAATAGTCGACATGGATTATAAGCCAACCAAACTCAAAAAGCTTATTCTCTGTAGCCCCCCCTTTGTCCAACGGCTGCATAGCGCCCATCAAACACGCCGTAAATCCCTCCCTGGAGGCTTGGTTGCCGCTTCCTTGCGGCAAACAGTTCGATGTACGTTATCCAGCCTAGATATTATCAAGTCACACTCTGAATTATCACTACTGCTTATTTAAAAGCGATTGATTTGTTACTACAAAGTGAGCCTGCAATGCTTGAATTAGTTTGTGAAGCAGGTGCCGGGAGCACCGTGAGCAGTAGAGACCAAGGATGGTCTTCTGCTGCAGGAAGAACAAATTAAATCATGCATTGCATCAGCACAATCTCTATTCATTAAATAGTAATTATTATATGTGCCTGCTATGAAGTGGTAACCCAGTTACTATAGATTAATTCTCAACATGTTCAATAAGAATTATCTATTCACTGTTTACGGTAAAACCATCTAAAATATAATTTATTAACCATACTCAATTCATTTTTATTAATATAAACCTACCCAAGCAATTATAATAAATCAGTTTATAAAAACCTATCTTCACCTGATTATTACAAATAAAATATTGTAGTATTTAATCATTACTCTCTACCAACTCAAATTACTAACCTTTCACAATCTTCAACTATTTGATTTACTTTTTCTTGGAAAACCTGCACTAAATTACTTAGTACCTTTTCGCTTCGTTTCGTTTTGACTTCTGTCAACACTTTAAACTCTGCACCATCGATAATAGCAAGGTTCTTAGCTAGAGTTTTATAATACTCTATATGTTTACTAGCAAGCATCTTTGGAGTTTCATTGTTTCCCCTAGCCTCACACTCCATCTGTAAAATCGCTATTTCAAGATCAGTTGCGGAATCTTCCAGTACACGCTGTCCTCGTTGAATTTTGTCATTCCAACCCATAAGAGCATACTTTCCAGAATAACTAGAAACTTTTTCTCTTGCCACATTGCTAATGCTTTTTAACTGTTTAGATATCTGTTGCTTAATTTTTTTCAACGCTACTTGAGGTGGTGTATGCATAGCTTCAGTAGGTTCTAAAACCCCAATATCTTTTATTTGATGCTTAGTACCATCAGGCAACCAATATTCAATACCACGGTAGTCTGGTAAAACTATCCAATGATTATTTTTAAAGACAGCCACTTCATTTTCTTTTACCATAGGAGGCTGCTCAAGTGTTGCATATGCTGCTACCAGAGGCTTTCCTTCTAGAGGGTCAGATCGAGCTATCACTTGTGTTAAATATTCACCCGTTTTAGAGTGATAGCTATATACAATTGTCATTATTTATTCCTTAATATTTAATACAATACAGCATCGCACAATTACGGGGCCTCGTTTCGTTTCCACCTGTTTTACCTGTTACAGTAGATGATTTATCGAACCACTCACCACCACCTCCAGAACCGCCAGATAAGTTTTTAAAAGTAACAATCGAATGATCGTGTGACTTAATTTCATCCATTTGATATGACCCTAATTGCCTCTTCTCATCAATCCCACGACCATTATCAAAACCACGGATAAATTCACCGCGCAAATCTGGCAAATTAAAAGTTGTTAAACCATTACCTTCACCAAACACAGTACCAATTACACTAAATAAGTTGGCATATGATATCCGAGACAAAGCAGCGCCATTACATTCAAGCCACCCTTCTGGCGGGGTATCTGCGGCAAAGGCGATGACTGCACCAGGAGGTGCATACACTTTTCCACACTTGCCATCTAATCGTTCTGAATCTGTAGCCTTTCCCATTACATCTAGCTTAGAATTTAATGCAGCTTGCAGTCCTGTAACGTCAGTAACTCCCAACTTATCAACATCAGATATTAACTTGTCAATTTGTTGTTTTAGCCATGCTGTTCTATTCGCAAGCTGCTTAGCTTGACGATTAGAAATACCATCAGGTCCTGCCACTACAGGATCAGTTGTTTCAAGTTGGTAAATACCTTCTTCATATTCATTTATTTCAGATAAATGTGCCATTAAGCTACTCCGTGTGAAAAACTTCCATCATAAGAAATTGTAGAATTGTAAATATGTAAAGCCTGGTCATAGTGCAAACCTGCTAAATAGCAACGAGCAGGTGCAGTTTGCGATAATAATCGGCGCACTTGTTGAGCTTGAGTAATAGTAATTGGACGGTGAAGATAGACTCTATATACTGCCCATTCACGCCCCCTATCACCATGAAAATAACGCCCGTTATATAAAATTTTATTGTTATATTGCTGTGCATTCAGTCCTTCAATAATAACGGCATCACCATAACCTGCTGCCGCTAGTGCTCGCCGAACGCTGCCAACTGTGCCTTTTTTAACGTGAACACCAAAACTTTTCTGTACTGTTTGACGCTTTTGATCTTCAGACCAATTACCATCCCATTCATCAACAGATAAAGTCCAGGCTAACCAAGGTAATAATTTTATAGGACACTCATCGGGATTCCATAATAATCCAATCCCAACAGGTATATTATCCAAACGTGCCACTGCTTGCTCTTGCGCACATTCTTTAAGTGTTGAATTTATTGGTAGTAATTTATTAGTCATTTTTTCATTACTCTTCCCATGATCAATTGCAAATAAAGCAGCGCTTTCAGCCTTGGCAATTTATTAAGGACTCCCTTAAGTCTATTGCTTAGTATTTTGGGAAAGGGCTTTGTGATTTCATTGAAGGTAATGTAACACGAGCTCACTATGGTATTTAGGTGAAATATTTCACTTATTAATAGAGTGAGCATACTGACAAGTAGGTGCTTCAAAGTATACAACTGTAAATAAGGCTTACTGGATAGCCTCATTAACTTATTAATTAAACAGTGATTAAATAATTTTAATCAAACTTTATTTCTTAAACCAAATAACTTTTGTGACAGTTCCCACAACGCTATTTAGCGCTTGGCTACTATTAATAATTGTTTTTTCTTATGTTTGCGATTAAAATTTATACACCAAATTTGCCATAAAAATGGTAATTAAAACTTTTTTACGCTCAGCCCAGACTTTTAGTCTGGGCTTTTTATTTTAACATGATCAAAAAGTGATCGAGATCAATAAACAACAAATAACGAGTAGTTTGTAAGTCTATTTTGCTATGCGTGGTTCAATCCCCCGTAAAAAATTATAGGAAAATATATGTCCAAGAAAAGCACGACATTTTACCGTGACAAGCGCCGTAAGTCGCAAGAGTTCGAAAGCCGTGAGGAGTTTTTGAACCACGATCTTAAAATAATGAGTTTTCGTCGTTGGGGTATTCACCTCCCCTTCCGTGATTATTCCATCGAAATAGAAGACTGGGTACCTGCATTAGCAGCTACCATAGGTAAAGTGGTGATGGTGACCGCGATGGTAGCCGCTTTTGCTGCCCAGTTTGGTTTGTCTCCTGAGTTTGTGGCGGAAAACGTTCGTTATGAATTACTGATTGCCGGAGCACTTTTTGTCATTCTGTTTTCCGCCATTCTCAACCCCAATGCGAACTTAGCCGGTACCCACGGCCCAATGATCCCGTTGATTCCATTGATTGCTGCTGCAGGAGGACATCCCCTGGCACTGGGAATCATGGTCTGTGTATTCGGTTTGATACTTGCGTACACTAAAGGGGGGTCAAAGTTAATGACTCTCACGGGGGTTGGTGTCCGAGGAGGACTGCTCATCTATCTCGGTGCGGTCGGCCTGATTGGACAAATCAACAAGACTGAAGCCTGGGCCACAGCCAGTGACCAGGGTTATATCTCCTTCGCAGTCATCGGTGTGACAGTGCTGATTTATGCCTACCTCGCTAAGATTGGCAAACGCTGGCTAGCGATCCCGCTATGTTCAGCTTTAGCTGGTATAGTGGCATATAGCATGGGGGCTGATTTTGCCTTTACCACCGAGCCTGGCTTGCCAAATTTCAATCCATTCTACTGGTGGGGTGAAGACACTGGTTGGCAGCTTGGCTGGCCTAACCTGGAGCACTTTATTGCTGTTATTCCTTTTGCGCTGTTAGCCGTTGCAATGTGGTCACCTGACTATCTGGGTCATCGAGTATTTCAAGAACTGAACTATCCAAAAGAAGCTAAAGGTGTGCTGATGGATGTGGATGACACTATGGTCGCTGCATCGATTCGTCAGGGTGTAGGTTCCTTCCTGGGTGGTGGTAACCTGGCTTCATCCTGGGGTACATACATGATCCCTGCCGCTATCGCTAAACGTCCAATTCCCGGTGGCGCTCTGCTGACTGGTATTTTATGTGTGCTGGCATCAATAATTGGTTATCCAATGGATCTAGCCATGTGGGAGCCGGTTCTGCGTGTGGCGTTAATCGTCGGAGTATTCCTTCCATTGCTGGAAGCGGGTATGCAGATGATCCATAAGCATAAAGACTCACTCAGCGCTGGTATCTGTATTTTTGCCTGCGCTTACGTTAACCCGGTATTCGGTTGGGCAACCACCATGTTGTTGGATAACATGGGTCTGATTGGTGATCACGAGCGCGCCAAAGAGTTATCTGCCAAAGACAAGTACCTGATTCCCGGCATAGCCTTTGTTATCTGTGTGGGTTCACTGGCAGCTGTGGGTCAATTGCCAGGCATTCCTGCACTGATTGGTAATTAAGCAGTAACTCGCTAATTTCAGCTAACTATGCAGGGTGCAGTGCCTGCTAGAAACATCGTTAACAGTAGAGACTAAGGATGGTCTTCTGCTGGCTCCAGCAATTCGCTACGATAAAAAAACAATTTTAGATTTACTGAATACTACAGTTTAATCACTTTTATAAAATCTGCATAACGCCCCGTTAAATACGACGTAAATCCATCATAAACTATTTTTTACACCCAGTTTACCTAGGGCCTGTTAACATTACTTTCGAATCATAACAATCTAAAAACGTACTGATTAGTATATATAGTCAAATATTATTAACCCGCCTCCCCAAAATTAATCTACATTTTAACAGACTCCCTTGCATACCTTTTACATCACTCAAGGAGATTTTATTTTCGCCACTACACTATATAAGTAACAGGCTATATTTAAAACTTTTTTTGTGAAACAAATTTTTAATAAAAATTATAAGTCATTTAGCGTTATTTATACCCAATACGAATGGTTTTTAGGTGCGACCATCGAGTGACGAAGCCCCGTGAGCCTATATTAATAGGAGATTGGGGTGAGGAGTGAAGATAACAAAACCTAGAATTCATTCGTGAAGGGTATATATCAAGCTAGCTTGTTGAGCTATTTCATTTCTTATTTACAAGGAAAGTAAAATGAAATATTCCAATGCATATTTAATGTATTGCACGGCAGTCACTTCTCTTTTTGTTATATCAACCACATTGGCTTACCAGACAGACCCGCCGCCCATTCAACAAAAGCTTTATACCATTCCATTGAGTGAATTAAAAAAGAAAGAAAAAGCATTAACTGACACGCCTCTCATGAATAAAGTAAAAGCATCAATCATAACTCTCGATAACAATAAAGTTGATGCTATTCAACCTGGCAATCCCAAAAATCCTGACAATGTTAAACGGGTAGAGTCTCTCGTCTCTTTAGATGAATGGAATTTTCTTTTTAGTAAAAGAAACAGTGCTTATACCTATAAACATTTTTTACAAGCTGTTGGAAAGTTCCCAGCTTTTTGCGGTGATACACCAAATATCTCCTATGCTGATAAATTTTGTAAAAAGTCATTGATAACCATGTTTGCACACTTTACCCAAGAAACAGGTGCTCATGCACCTAACTGGGAGCTACCTGAGTGGCGACAAGGGTTATATTATGTAAGGGAAGTTGGTTGGACTGAAGATATGAGAGGTGGTTATAACGCAGAGTGTAATCCTGACACATGGCAGGGAAAAACATGGCCCTGTGGCAAGTTTCCTGATGGTTACTTTAAAAGCTACTTTGGTCGAGGTGCTAAACAACTTAGCTATAACTATAATTACGGTCCATTTTCTGATGCGATGTTTGGCAGTTTCAGACCTCTTCTCGATCATCCAGAAAAAGTAGCTGATACCTGGCTTAACATCGCTAGCGCTGTATTTTTCTTTATGCACCCTCAACCACCCAAGCCCAGCATGTATCATGTGATTAATGGCACCTGGCAGCCCAATAAGCATGATCGCGATAATGGTTTAGTTCCTGGTTTTGGGGTAACTACCCATATTATCAATGGTGGGATCGAGTGTGGCGGTGCCAAAGAACACAGGCAGTCAGTGAATCGAATACATTACTACCAAGCGTTTGCCAAGCACCTAAAACATAGTATCCCTGATGATGAAGTGCTGGGTTGTGCGAATATGAAACGCTTTGACCAGTTTGGTAGTGGTGCTCTTAATATCTACTGGGAACAGGACTGGCGGTGGGACCCTTCAACCCCTTCAGGTAAAAGCTATGCCTGTAAGCTCGTGAGCTATCAAACACCTTTCACAGCTCTAAAAACAGGCGATTATATTAAATGTGTTCAACTCCACTTTGATGATTTAGTCATTGATCCTGAGAGTTAGATATACCCACAGCGAAGGGTATACATAAAAAAACCTCAGTCACTCAACCAATGACTGAGGTTTAATTTATCTTAATCTCGCCTAGATAAACGTAATATAAGGTAAAATTGACTGCCCCATAATCCAAACAAAGCTGAAAATAGGCAATCCCGCTAAACTTAATAGCATTAACCCAATAAATAGCATTGTTCCGTAACGTTGATTAAGCACTTGATACGCTATTCCTGCCTTTTTGGGCAGCAAGTAAGGCAATATATAGTGGCCATCTAATGGGCCAATAGGCAGCAGATTAAATACCATGAGAATAAGGTTTAAAACAGCTAACCCTGTGAAAAAGATACCAGGACCTTCACCTGCAAACATTTCCAAGCCATTTTGGACACCAAACATATAAAGGTTGATAGCAATTATTGCTACCAGTAAATTCATCATTGGCCCTGCGGCAGCAACCACTAAGCTTGCATTGGGTGAGGTAAAATTTCGTGGATTCGTCGGAACGGGTTTGGCGTAACCAAAACCTACACACAGCGCCATGAGAAAGCCCATGAGATCAATATGCGCTAGTGGGCTTAACGATACTCGTCCTTGTTGTTCCGCAGTGCGATCACCGTAGTATTTTGCGGCATAGGCATGGCCAAACTCGTGAAAAGTAAAAGCAATAATGAGAGATATAACGAATAGGATAAATGTGGCTATCTGACCGTGATAAAGCAACTGCAACATGTACTTCGATTCCTTAAGTCATACCTAATAGCATGCTAACCATTAAGGCTATGTACTTTAAGTATGTAATAACACAAGGTGCTATTGTACTCAGGACAGGGTAAAAATCAATTCTTGACACGCGTTACAGCACTGATTAATCGCTTATTCATGGCAGATTATGTCGAAGGATAAAAGAGGGGAATTCAAACCTAAAACGTTGGGGTTAAGAGAGATGATAACAAAACCACAGAATCATTCGTGAAGGCTATATTCATTCCATGAAATAGACAAAGTAATTAATTCTAACCACTTCGTAGTTTTATACTTTATCTTATGTATTTTGTTTTAGTATCAATTCATTTGATTATTTTCACATATTTTATCTCACCACCATGTAATTATTAATATCGTACCAACTCATTATATGTTGGAAATATTTTTCTTTAAGCAAAAAATATTTACTTATTAACTCTCCTTGGTAAAAGGACTATCAATCAATAGGTGCCCATTACACATTATTCGCCACACTTTACGAAGCTATACCCTAGCAAGCTTTTAAGTAACTAAACACTCACATGTATACATATAGCTTAGGGTAAAAATAATTTGTGTAAGGGAATTAAGTACAGGTGATGTACAATGAAGATTTATCGCTTAAATAACGTCATTAGACCATATGCGTCTTGCGAACAGAATCAAATAGCAAAATCGAAGCAGCAACCCCTCAAAAAACTACTCATACCTCAAACATTACTTACATTAAGTATTATCGGTGCGACAACAGTAATAGGCAGTGGTATTGCTCAGGCTGAAAACGGTCAAACCAGTAAGCTTGAAGATTTCCCTATACAGCACTTGCTCTACTCTCCAACGGAAATGTCTCAGTTTGATTTAGCGCAGTATCTAGCTCAGCATGCTCCTCACCTTAACCAATATGCCGAGGTTATTTCGCACTGGAGTGGATTTACCAGTATTAGCCCAAAAGTCTTACTCGCATTAATGGAGCAACAATCGGGTATTATCACTAACTCATCAGCAACAGAGGCTGATTTACAATCACCTTTTGGCAACCTATCTGTGAAAGTAGGATTTGAAGTACAGATTGAAATCATTGCGAAACGGTTAGCCAAATTACATTACCATCCAAGTAAATCTTCAGCATCATTAAATGCTCAAACAGCTGATACGTTACAGCTAAACCAAGCTCAAACAATTAATCAGTTATTCACACAAAATGAAGCCAGTGGCGAATTTACAACGACGAGCGACGCCTCTAATTTGCAGCGATTCATTGAAACTTACAATAGACTTTTTCCCAATGAACTCAGTAACAGTACAACATCATTAACTGAAGATAATTATGTTCAACTTCCGCCAGACTCGATGTTTCAACTTCCTTTTCCAGTCGGAGAATACTGGCATATAGGTGGCGCTCACACCAATACCGGAAGTGGTAATCGTCCTTTATCCTCTCTTGACTTTAACAATGGAGGAAACTGGGGAAGTGATACTTCAAATCAGTGGGTATCTGCTGCAGCTTCAGGTGTAGCCAAAGTACATTCTTCGTGTTCTCTTGAAATAACCCATAAAAATGGTTGGTCAACGCACTATTATCACTTGTCTAATATTAAAGTTCGTACAGGTGATCAGGTATCAATAAATCAGCCTATTGCTAATTATGCTAGTAATAAATCTCAAGCACTTTGTAATGGAGGTCACTCTACAGGCCCTCACCAGCACTTCAGTTTGAAACTACAAGGTCGGTACATACATCTTAACGATGTATCCCTCTCTGGTTATAAAATCCATACAGGGCGTGGCAGCTACGATAATAACTGTAGTTTCTTCTGGCTTACAAAAGATGGCGATAAACACTGCTCTGGCCGTATCTATAATCCAGGCATTGATAGTAATGATGATCCAAGTGTGCCACCGAGTTCTCCACAACCTCCTAGCACACCTCAACCACCGAGTAGCCCAGAGTGGCCACAGTTACCATTACCACCAAATAATACAGGACCAGACCTACGTGGACTTCCTGGTATGATTTGTAATATTGTTGCGACCTCAATCTGTGCAGGTACAGGTCAAACTATAACGGCACCACAAAGCAATCTATTTCCAGCAACAGAGCAGGAACAGCAACTAAATAATCCTAATGTTGATTTTTGCCAGCTCGCAAAAGCCATTTGCGGTATTATTGATAGTCAGTTTCCTTGATACTCTTAAGAGTACTTACACTCCTATAAGGGTACTTACGCTCATATTTTCATATGAGCAAACTGCCACATAAACGGCAGTTTGTTCATATGATATACCCACAACCAAGGATATAAATCAAGCACTAGCGATATGCAGCATCTGTCACTTTAAACCAACATAAAATACCCTACTGACCCCAGTATAGGGTTTTACATCACCCGTAATGGGCTGCCGATAAGCCCCAACATGCCGAATACGATACAGTCCCTGCGAAGTATTCTCAGGTATTTGCCAACGAATAATTACATTTGATGACCCCCAAATAGGGTCAATTCGTTTCCACTGCAAGCTTGTGCTCCAGTCATTATCTGTAGCAACCGTTTTCCACTCACCTTGCGTAAAAATTTCAACATATAAGTAGCTTTTACCCACTCTAAGGTCATTTCGTAAATGCCCAGACCAAAATGTGACAACGACTTCATCACTTGTTTTATATTGGCTAAGTGCATCACGTTCAACCATACCTATTTTCTTATTGAGAGGTGCTTGATCATAGACGACAGGTAAGTCAAAACTAATTTGATGTTTACTCAAATCACGCGGTTTAGGTTCTTTATAGTTATTCTGAACTTTATTTATATCATGTAAACTTTGTGCTAATTCACTCACAGCTTGACGATACGCAGCTAAAGTCCATGGCCCAAAATGAGTAGAGCCTCCTTCATAGTGCTGCGCATTATATTCTTCAAATGTTGTGACATACCCCGAGTACGCATTGCTATAGCCTGCCATCACTGAAACCCTGGTATCAGGGTAATATTTTGTTAATGTCTGCAAAATACGCCGACCTGCCATTACCGTAAATTCACCAGGTAATGCCACCACAACAAATGATCCTAATTGAATCAAACTGACAGGAAGCACCTCAGGGCTCCAGGGAAAGGGCTTAGCATTACCCTGTGCCAATATAATAGGTTTTGGCGCATGACATGTTTTTTGTTTTGCTGTAGGTTGGCTTAATAGTGCTGCAATTGCCTGCCAAAAAGGATTTTCCTGTAACTGGCCTTCATGAAAAAAATCAAGTCCTCGACCATCCTCGGTACCTGCCGCAAACGCATAGCCTAATGCGGCAGTACAAGTCTGCTCCATTTTTCCTGCAGTAAACTCCCGACGCACCCACTGTTTGCTCATATCAAAATAACGATGTCGATATTGTATACTTCCAGTTAGTTTTTGGTTCGATTGTAATACTAAATCTCGTGCTTTTTTAAACTGAAGTTCACCAATGAGTTTCGTACTTTCTTCCGGATTTTTCCCTGGTCCAGTACCATCCAAGTTAATGTTAGGTGTCATGTCACCGGCATTAGATTGTGCAAAAGCCGAGACAATATTTACGCCCCAGACATCCTTGGCATACTTTTCAAATAAGTAGGCTGCATAGCCTTTATTATCAGAATTTATAAACTTATTTTCTTTTGGCATAGAGACGGCATGTGATGGAAACCAACTTAACACTCCAACCAGCTGTCCTTTTTGCTTAAAACTAAGGACTACCATTCGCGTATCTTCTGCTGAATAACGCTCAGCATCTTTGTTCTGCAAATAAGCCTGCAAAGAACGATTACGATTAGCACCTTGCAAATGACCTTCATTTATGAATAATTCACCCGGCTGAAGGTTTTGATGTGCTTGAGTAATAGCGTTGGTAATCCCTTTAACAATTACGTCAAAATTCTGTTTAATAAATCCTTTTGTCGTAATGTTATACAATGCGTAATGTGAAAATCCTCCTGGACCTGAGTGAGTATGCGTAGCACTAATCACTACATTATGATCATGATAATAACCTGGCAATACTTTATTTAGGCGAGTAACAACAGCTTGTTTGATAGCTTGAAAAGCCATTCCTGTATCAGTAACAACATAAACCACGCTATCATTTGTAACTTGATCTTTGACAATAAATGCTCGTGCCCACAACCTGGTTTTAATTCCTTCGGCCACTTGATCCAAGTCAGCATAACCCATAAATAATACTTCAGCTGCTGGCCCTGTAATATCAGCTTTTCCTACACCTACAGCATATTTTGCAGAAAGTGACGGTGAAGACACATAAAGCAGAATGAGCAATGCAATATTTATAATTCTTATTTTCATTGTATTTTGTCTGTCCTTAGCATACTTGTTATTATTTTATTTATGGTTATATACTCTCAGCGAAGGGTAAAATGAAAACAGACCACACCTTTTACTGAGGAAATAATGTTCTTCATTAGTCAATATGCTTCTGTTCAGTCATTACCAAACTATTTACCAACAAGTAACAACATGTATCAAGGCATATTGATTTCGCAATATCCTCATTGCACCTGATACTCAAATAGAAATAATGAAGAAGACATAAAAAAATATAAACTATTTGTAACAGAATTCCATTTCACAAATAGACACTATGATTTTATCTCTACGATCTTAATCAAACACTTAAGTCTCTCCCACTAAAACTTTCCGGTTTTATATACCACAACATCAAGTATTAAAGGTCACTTTCTAACATAAAAGTCAGAAAACAAACTTATATTTTCAGCCAATTACATTTTTTTACTTTGTTACAATTAACTAAAACTGGCCCCCAAATTAACCTACAAGCGTACTTCTTTATTTTTAATGGCATCTAGACTCAATTAACAACAGGACTAAATGCTGCAAATTAGCGCACAATGCACCAACAAATTGCTATTTTTTTAATAGGCGTTTTCTTACAAAAAAATATCCTATTGTTTTTAAAGACTTTTTTAGCATATACTTATGGCAAGAGTTATGCATTTAACAATTTTGTATTGCCATACAAAGCAAAAATATAATATATTTTTAGTGTGGAATAAAAAAACGGACAAACAGCTAGCTTCAATCCTAGCAGATGGAAACATCTTATATCATTAAACACATAACAAGCTGTAATGAGAATAAAAGTTAAAAAAGACTGGTGTAGCCAGTGCATATAAAACACTAAAAGTCTTTTTTAGTTTCGTTTAACTCGGTAACTAGCAGTATTAAACAAGTATATTTCTGGTGATGTATACTCAAAAAGAAGGGTTTAGAACATCCAGTGCTTTTATTTGCTCTGCGCTAATCACCTAAGCTATCCACAAAACAAACTTAAATAAGAACTATTATTTAGCTAAAAATCCTTAAACAGGGAGTGTGACCATGCCATCGACGAGACTGTTAAGTCTTTTTTCTGCAGCAACAATTGCTTTCAGCCTAACTAACACTTATGCAGTAGCTAACAACTCAATTACCCAAAAAACTGACCGTCTCATCATTAAGTTTAAAAAAAGCCAGTCAGCCTCAGTAAGCAGTGATAACGCTAACAGTGCACATGCTCAAATGCTAAGAATGGGCTTCAAACCACTGCATAAAACTGCATCGGGTGCACAAGTATATAATTTGGGCGAGCTTGTCGATGTATCCAAAGTGAGTGAAATTGCAGAACAAATCTCTCATACAACAAGTGATGTTGAGTATGCAGAACCCGACTATATAATGACGGCATTAAATACTCCAGATGATCCAATGTACAACCAGCAATGGGCTTATTTTGACACCAAAGGTGGCATAAATGCGGAAGCAGCATGGGACCTTACTACAGGTAAAATGCCTTCTGGAGAGTCTGTTGTTGTAGCAGTGGTTGATACTGGGGTTCGTCCACATCAGGATTTAAAAAACAATCTCCTACCTGGCTATGACTTTATCTCTGATGCCTGGGCTGCAAACGATGACGATGGTCGTGACGACAATGCCTACGATACTGGAGATGCAATTAAAGCCGGTGACTGTGGAACTGATGGTTACGGCAACCCTTACCCTTCTCAAGACCAAAGCAGTTCATGGCATGGAACGCATGTAGCCGGAACAATTGCTGCGGTGGGTAATAACTCCGTAGGCGTTTCTGGTGTTGCCTGGAATGCTAAAGTACTTCCTATTAGAGTCTTGGGTAAGTGTGGTGGATATACCTCTGATATTACAGATGGCATGATGTGGGCAGCAGGAATTGATGTTGATGATGCTCCTCGTAATACTCACCCAGCGCAAGTTATTAACTTAAGTCTTGGTGGTTATTCAAGCTGTAGCCGGACCTATCAAAATGCTATCCAAGCAATACGCGACAGAGGAGCTTCTATTGTAGTTGCTGCAGGTAACAGTGATGACAATGCCAAAGACTACACGCCTGCCAGTTGTAGTGGTGTTATTACTGTGGCAGCCACTAACAAAAAAGGCTTCCGTGCAAATTATTCCAACTACGGAACTGTCGTTGATGTTGCGGCGCCTGGCGGTGAAACATCTTGGTTCTATAAAACAGGTGGCATATTATCCACACTCAATGCCGGCTCCTCAGCACCCGGAGAAGACAATTACGATTACTATCAAGGTACCAGCATGGCTGCACCACATGTAGCAGGTACTGCAGCTCTACTTTATGCAGTTAATCCTGATCTATCACCTAGCGCTGTTGAGCAAATTTTAAAATCAACAACGCGTAGTTTTCCAGGATGTTATACACGTGGCTGCAATAACCTTTGTACTGAAGACACTTGTGGTACAGGGATTATTGACGCAGGTGAAGCAGTAAAGAAAGCAAAATACTACTAATATTACTCAAAAAGTAAGGATGAGAACCATGGAGGCTTTTTCACAAGCCTCCATTCTTGTTGAAGCATCCATGCATTAGAAAACGCATTCTAGATTCTAGATAAAAAGAATACTTTTTATATGTACAGCTCATAGCAACAGAAAGCACTAGATGTATACCTTTGCTATACGCCATAACTTAGTCTTTCTTATATGTCATTAAAGTTTGACATATAACCTTTTTTGACAAACATTTAATACATATTGCAAAGCGTTGTACTGTGCAGTAATAACCAGCCAAGCTCAGCATATATACTCATATATGAAGGGTATATTAATAATAAAAATGAACTCTCTTGACTAGTCCACATTCATTTTTTTATTTGGATGAAAGAAGTTACGCTCGACTTGTTTTACCAGCAAAACTCAGCCAAGCAGTTAAGTGAAAGTTAGTTCATATAACAATGCATACCAAGGAAATTCAGCCACAAAACCAGCATGGAGTGCCAATAACATGATAAAAAAAAACAGTTCCCCGCAACTTGGACTTCTTTCTATTGTAGTACTCGCAAGTATTACTAGCCCAGCTTCGGCTAACAACTTCTCTCTAAATTCTGAAAAAGCAGAGCAAGGCAAGGTTGTAACTAATATCGCAGCATCTACTAACCGCCTAATTATTAAATTTAAAACACCCAAAAATATAAAAAATACGCCAGCTGCTGCCATCAGCAAAGCTCAAACAGCATCAGCACTTTCAATGTTAAGTGCATTTCAGGCAAAGCCTTTACGGTATACTTCAAATGGTGCACAAGTTTATAGCTTAGGTGAAACCCTTGATATCAATACCGTTGAATCCCTAGCCAAACAGATAAGTAATGATAGCGCTGTAGAATATGCGGAACCTGACTATATACTTACCAAGCAAGAAATGCCTAATGACGCTCGTTACAGTGAGCAATGGAATTACTATGAGAAGCCAGGGGGTATTAACCTTCCTGATGCTTGGAACATAACAGCAGGTTCAACAAAAACAACTGTCGCCATCATAGACACCGGGCTTGTTAAACACCCTGATATTGATACCAAGCGAATCTTGCCTGGTTACGACTTTATTTCTGATGCCTGGACTGCCAATGATGGTAATAGCCGGGATAACGACCCACTCGATACAGGTGATGCCATCAACGCTGGTGAGTGTGGCCAAGATAGCTTTGGCAATCCAGTACCAGCCAAAGACCAACCAAGTTCGTGGCATGGAACTCATGTGGCGGGGATCATTGCAGCCTCTGGCAACAACCAGCAAGGCATTGTCGGTATAGCGTGGAAATCCAATATTTTGCCTATAAGAGTATTAGGCAAATGTGGTGGTTATACCTCAGATATTGCTGATGGTATTCGCTGGGCTGCAGGTTTAAACGTTCTCGATGCACCTAAAAACCAGTATCCAGCCCAAGTTATTAATATGAGTTTAGGTGGAAAACACGCCTGTGGCAGGACCTATCAGAATGCTATCAGTGATGCTATAGCTCAAGGCACATCAATCATTGTAGCTGCTGGAAACAGTGCTGATGATGCAAGCCAATACACACCAGCGAACTGTAAAGGCGTTATTTCTATTGCAGCAACAAACCGAAATGGTGATAAGTCATATTATTCGAATTATGGGCAGTCTGTTGATGTAGCCGCACCTGGAGGAGAAACACGTATTATCCAAAATGGCCATGTACAACAACAAACGTACAATGGCATTTTATCCACCATAGAAGGGGGCTACGCATTCTATCAAGGTACCAGTATGGCTGCTCCCCATGTTGCTGGACTGGCTGCTTTAATGTATTCAGTTAACCCTAAGTTGACGCCGACAACCACAAAGCAGATTTTAAAAGACACGGCAAAAGTATTTTCAGCCAATGCAACTCTTTGTAAAAAATACGGGTGTGGTACTGGAATAATTGATGCAGGCGCCGCAGTCAAAAAAGCCAAATCATTGCTTGATGAAGATACAACAACGCCACCTACGCCAGAGACAGATAATAGTTGCTCATGGTTAGATTGGAATTGTTGGCCTTATTAATTCTTTAACTTGATGATAGCGATGGTATACCCTTCGCTATCATCAGTTAAGCTGAGTGTTATAGTTTAAAACTGCTCATCATCAAGTGAAAATAAATCTTCACTGCCAGCCATAATACACTGCTCGAGTCCATAAATACGTGGTAATAACTTATTAAAGTAATAGCGAGCTGTTTTCAATTTAGCATCATAAAAAGCATTGTCCTTATCAGATTTATGCGTTACTACCACAACAACTTTTGCCCACATATATGCATAGGCTACATAGCCAAACAAGTGTAAATACTCAACAGAAGCAGCACCCACTTCATTTGGATTATTTTTTGATTTATCAATCACC
This sequence comes from Zooshikella ganghwensis, assembly GCF_018263875.1. Taxonomy (NCBI): domain Bacteria; kingdom Pseudomonadati; phylum Pseudomonadota; class Gammaproteobacteria; order Oceanospirillales; family Zooshikellaceae; genus Zooshikella; species Zooshikella ganghwensis. The sequence continues at coordinate 200,220 of NZ_JAEVHG010000004.1, read as the reverse complement.
CAAGCGGTCACTTTTTCCAATGTAGCAATGGCATTTTGTAGTGGTTTCAAATACGTATGCATAGCTTCACTCTGTTGCTGCTCTATGAACTCACGCATTTCTACCACAAATTCAGCAACATACTGACCACCATTAGCAACGACTTTACGCCCTACGAGATCAAGTGCTTGAATACCATTTGTGCCTTCGTAAATTTGTGCAATGCGTACATCGCGAACGAGCTGCTCCTGCCCCCACTCAGAGATATAACCATGCCCGCCAAGGACTTGCTGCCCCAAAACACAAGCATCTAAGCCCATATCACTAAAGAAGGCTTTAGCAACAGGCGTCATGAGTGCTACAAAGTCTTTTGCCTTTTTCTGCTCAGTTTTATCTTGGCTGTATTTAGCTGTGTCTAACTGCAAGGCTACATATGTGGAAAATATCCGAGCACCCTCAGTTAAAGCTTTCATATTAAGTAGCATTCGTCGTACATCAGGATGAACCAATAAGGGATCAGCATACTTGTCAGCACATTTTACTCCAGTAGGTGATCTTGCTTGTAACCGGTCTTTGGCATAATTTGCAGCAATTTGATAGGAAGCTTCAGCACAACCAATACCTTGAATACCAATGGAGAGTCGCTCATAATTCATCATGGTGAACATGTACATTAAACCTTTGTTTGCTTCACCTACTAGAAACCCTCGTGAACCATCAAAGTTTAGTACACACGTTGCTGAGCCCTTTATTCCCATTTTATGCTCAACAGAACCACAGTTGACCTGATTAAACTCACCTAAAGAGCCATCTTCGTTCACCCATATTTTGGGAACAATAAACAGCGATATCCCTCTAGATCCTGCAGGAGCATCAGGTAATTTTGCTAAAACTAAGTGGATAATGTTGTCAGTAAGATCGTGCTCTCCACCAGTAATAAATATTTTTGTCCCCGTAATCGAATATGTGCCATCACTATTAGGCTCAGCTTTAGTTCGAATAATACCTAAGTCAGAACCTGCATGTGCTTCAGTTAAACACATAGAGCCTGCCCACTCACCAGAATACATCTTAGGTAAAAACTGTTGTTTTAGTTTATTATCAGCATGTGAGTCTACGGCTAAACAGGCCCCTACTGTTAACACTAAATATAAAGCCAGTGAGTTATTTGCCCCATAAAGCATTTCTTCAAAGTGAACAGACAGCATTTTTGGCATTCCCATTCCGCCAAATTCGGGATTACCTGTAATACCTAACCATCCACCCTCAGCAATCGTTTGGTAAGCCTCTTTGAAACCTTGTGGCGTTTTAACCTTACCTTCTTGCCAAACGACACCTTGGCTATCACCTGACTGGTTTAGAGGTGCCAGCAGTCCTCCAGCAATCTTATTGCCTTCTTCCAAAATAGCTTCAGCAATATCACTATCAACTTGCTCTTTCAATGCCGGCCAAGATTGCCACTTAGTCTGACAATTAAAGACATCATTAAGTAAAAAACGAATATCGGTTAAGGGTGCATTATATTCAGCCATGATGGCACCTCAGCAAAAATTAAATTAAGTTTTTCTAGTATATCCATATCCACTGCGACGACTTAAATAGTTCGCAAATGGAGTTAACCACTATACATTTTATGTAGTGTTTTATTGATGCTTAACATCAAATAATAATAAGTGTGACCTCTACTCCAACGCTTTCAACCATCCTTTGAAATAGCTATATCTAATATTACTATAATACCTTATAAACTTTTTTATTGTATTCGTCGCAATATGACTCATTAGTATTATTATATACCGATCACGAAGGGTATAATTTGCTCAAACTACTCTCTGATTTAACGCGTAGTGTTACATACAATTATCAGCAAAATATTGCATGATATTTATCAATATTATTTTAACAATTTTCTAATACAGTACGATTTACTAGGTCCTGTTAACACTCTACTTAATAGATGGTTATGTTATTTCATGGAGGAATAAAACATGAGTATGGTTCCGTGGAATCCCTTTAGCGAGCTCGAAACACTGCTTGATCGTTATCAGCGCATGTCTGGCAAATCTGCACAAACACCAGCAGGGGGGCGGGAAGCAATGAAAGTGAATGACTGGTCTCCCGCTGTTGATATTATTGAAACCGCTGAAGAGTACCTTATCAAAGCTGAACTACCAGAAATCAAAAAAGAAGATGTCAAAGTGACAGTCGAAGAAGGCGTATTAACGATCCAAGGGGAAAGGAAGTACGAGTCAGAAGAGAAAAATCGTAAGCATCACCGCGTAGAGCGTTTTTATGGCAGTTTTGCCCGTAGCTTTCACCTTCCTGAAGATACTGACACCAGTGCTATTCGTGCTGAGTTTACCGAAGGTATGCTCAACTTACATCTACCTAAAATGGAAAAACCAGCCACTCGTTCAGTAGAGATCAATATTAATTAACCCATTATTACATCGGGAGCATATGGTCCATGTCTAACAAAAATGGTGCCGTGTGCTCCCGAAAATATATTCTCAATAACCGCCATAACGACTCAACTTTAGTTTTTAACCTACCAAATATATAAGCTGAGCGATTAAGCCTGCTTACTATTATTTCTTGTCATTCTTTGTAAAACGTAGACTTATCAATTATTTTTGTTCTTTAAAGCATCAAACCCAAGTAGTCATATCATGAAGTTATGGTTCTTAGTTATTATTCACAGTATAAGTACTCTTCTTAAATGCCAATCATTACAGCATGACTTAGTTTGTCATCAGCTCACTAAAAATCAAGAAACAAAAAAACAGCTTGTTTATATTATTTGGGTCATTACCACATTTTTTATGCTTATTTGCACACTATTATTACCTGTAGTCATCATTATTATGTTGAGTACGACATTTTTAGGCTTCATGATTTTAGATGAAACAGAATAAAAAAAGCCCGCTAAACGCGGGCAAGATAAAGGAGCTGTATGAAAATTACCAAACCAAAATCTTTATACACTTCACTTTGAACATAGCAGTGTGCTTTTAGTAAAAAGCACACAAATCACTGAATTATTCAACTCCAAACTCGTCTTCAGCAATTTCCATCAAATTATCAGCACCTGATAGTATCGCTGCTTTATGCATTTGGGTACGAGGTAAAATCCGTTTAAAGTAAAAACGTGCGGTTTTTACTTTAGCGCTATAAAAGCTTTCTTCTGTCGTTCCCGCTTTTAACTTTTCCTGGGCTACTCTTGCCATATCAGCCCAGAAATAAGCCAAGCAGGCATAACCGGAGTACATCAGGTAATCAACCGCTGCAGCACCTACTTCATCCCGGTTTTGCATAGCAGCCATACCCACCTTCAGGGTGATATCTCCCCACTCTTTGTTAATTTCAGTCAATGGCCCAATAAACTCCTGCAAAGCTTCTTCATCAGCATTAGCCTGACAGAATTTATGAACCACTTTGGTAAAGCGCTTCAGTGTTTCACCCTGAGTCATAAGCACTTTACGTCCGAGCAGATCGAGTGCTTGAATACCCGTTGTTCCTTCATACAACAGCGCAATTCGGCAGTCCCGAACATTTTGCTCCATTCCCCACTCACGGATATAACCATGACCGCCATAAACCTGCAGGCCTAAGTTAGCTGCCTCAAAGCCCACCTCAGTCATAAAGGCTTTTGCTATAGGGGTAATAAAAGACAACAGTTGCTCAGCTTCATTTCTCATTTCGGCATCAGGTGAAAGCTTAGCAACATCGACTAATTTCGCAGCGTAATAGGCTAACGCTCGATTACCCTCGCCAAATGATTTGATCGTCATAATCATACGACGAATATCAGGGTGAACAATAATGGGGTCAGCAGGTTTATCCGGTGCTTTGGGACCAGACAAAGAACGCATCTGTAAACGGTCTTTGGCATAGGTTAAAGCACCCTGAAAGGCCACTTCGGTATGTGCCAAACCTTGAAGCCCCGTACCCAAGCGCGCTGTATTCATAAAGGTAAACATACAGTTTAAGCCTTTATTCGCTGGACCAATTAGATAACCTGTAGCCTCATCAAAGTTCATAACACATGTTGAGTTACCATGAATGCCCATTTTATGTTCAAGGGAACCACAGTGAACTGCATTACGCTCCCCTGGCTCACCCTGCTCATTAGGCAGCCTCTTAGGCACAATAAATAAAGAAATACCTTTGGTGCCAGCAGGGGCATCCGGCAAACGTGCAAGTACGATGTGGACAATATTATCAGCCAAGTCATGCTCACCCGCTGAAATAAAGATTTTGGTACCTGAAATACGATATGAGCCATCAGCATTAGGGTCAGCTTTACAACGCAGCAGGCCCAAGTCTGAACCACAGTGAGGCTCAGTCAGGCACATCGTGCCAGTCCACTCACCTGAAATCAGCTTGGTCAAATAAACTTGCTTTTGGTCTTCTGTGCCATGGGCAGACAGCGTATTCATTGCACCATGGCTTAGGCCAGGATACATACCCCATGACCAGTTTGCTTCACCAACCATCTCACTAAGCACCAAGCCCAAAGACTCAGGTAAACCCTGGCCACCATACTCAGGCTCATGGGCCAGTGATGGCCAGCCACCTTCTACATATTGTTTATAGGCTTCTTTGAAGCCTGAAGGCGTTGTTACACCCTCAGCACTCCACTTGCAACCTTCTTCATCCCCTGAGAGATTTAATGGCGCTAGCACTTGCTCACAAAACTTTGCTCCCTCCTCCAAAATCGCATTAACCATATCAGGTGTTGCGTCTTCACACCCAGGCATCGTTGCGTAGTGCTCTGGATAACCCAACACTTCATCTCTAACAAAACGAATATCACGTAAAGGTGCTTTAAATTCTGGCATAGTGCTAACCCCTCACTCTGGTTTACTTCTTGTTTTTATTTGTTTTTACAAATTTGTGTGTTGCTTTTGTCTATCCTGGTTTGTTGCAACATTATGTATGTATAGCGCTTCAGGAGGATTCTAACTGGTTGTTATTTGAGCATAAAAATAATAAAACAGTTGTTTGAAACATACGTTGGCAAGTTTAACTTGTCAAGTTAAAGCCATGTGTATTTCCAGATACGCTAACCATCATTTTAGTCATTTTTTCAAACTGTCGTTCGAATGAAATGTCATAGCACCAAGTTAGTTTAGAAAAAACTTATCTAAATCTAAAATCGTAAACTTGATTGCTCGTGGAGGAGAAAAATGGTGGGAAGTTAAAATATTTATCAGGTAGACAAGTCAATTCCCCTATCCACTTGATCCTTGATTAAACCAAGCTCAATAAACTGCTCATACACTGATAAGTTACGCCGATTCCTTTCTGCAAGTTGTACCCTGCTCTCTTCATCATTATTGTTTTCTTCATCTGTGTCCTCTTCCCTACTTGCAATTGCAGACTGCGTATTTACCTGCGCTTGGTTAGCAGTAAGCTGTTCATCTTGCTGAGTAACCAGCTCTCTTCTGGCTTGCAACTCAAGTTGTGAAGCTTTGGCGGCTACAATTCTATCCTGGGCTGAAGGCTCAGCAGGCGCTAAAGCAGCACGACGGATTTGTTGAGCCTTAGCAATAGTTGCTTCAGGACTCCCAGGTACAGGGGATAAGTCAATCGATACTTCGCCAGAAACAGCATATGGAACACCATTTGGTCCTCGAATAAACTGAAACTGAGCTGCACCGGCAAACTGCCCTCCTACCGCTTGATGAGCCTGCTCATGGGCTTTAACCTCTCGGTCACGCTGAGCTAACTGCTGTATCTCTTGCTCTTCTTGCTGCTGTTGAGCATTATCCTGTGCGTTTGACTGGCCTTGCTGTTGATCTTGATTGACTTGCAGATTTCTAGCTTGAAGTGCTTGGTCTCTGTCTAGAGACTGCTGCTCAGCGACATTAGGCTGATTTTGAGTCGCAGCTCGGGGGGCTGTAGAACTGAGCTCTTCTACAGGCATGAAAGTGGAAGTTTGTACTCTTTCCTTTTCGATACTTTCCGCAGTCTTTACAGGTGCAACAACAGGCGGAATAACATTGTTTATCGAAAAGCTATTATTAACCTGCATGCTTAAACTCCCTGACTAATCAGCAATGAGTAAAAGCTCAGGCCGTTATATCAAGCAGTGTTCCTAGCATTTCATCCGCGACATTAACGACTTTCGCTGAGGCTTCAAATAAATGCTGGCCTTCTTTAAGCTCAACTATGGATGTTGCTAGATCACCACTACCTTCACTAACAGCCGTACCTGAAGCAATATCCTGTGCAGCTTCAGCTACCGTTGCCCGTCCTCGGTTCATTCCCGAGAGGCCTGTATAAAGTAGTGAGTTATTAACCTCCATTGTACTGCCCTTTTACCTTATATAAGTTTTCGGAATGCCCACTCATAAAGCGCAATACCACTTGGATACAGCTACAGCCCTATTAAAACATGATGCACTTCACATTCAAAAAACTGATTCTGCATAAAAACTAATCAGACATGACTAATAGGATTAATAGCACCAGTCAGCTTGTTCATCACTAAAGCCAGCTCAAATAAGCGCTTCCAGTGACAGGTAACGTGCAGCACATTTTGATAAATAACTGGGCACTTCATAAGCAGAGCCAGTGGCTATTACCGTTTCTGAACCACTTAAGTGAGGAACAACACCCAAGCAAGGTGCCTTGAGTAATGTCTTTAAGGTGTCGACATTTTCCTGAAAGCGAGACATTTCGGGGTCAATGGTATTGGCCACCCAGCCTGCTAACCTTAAACCATCTGACTGAATGGCTTCTGCTGTCAATAGTGCATGATTTAAACAGCCAAGCTTCATACCCACCACCAGTATGACTGGAACTTCCAAGTGCTTCACTGCATCGGCCAGCGTTTCCTCATTATTAAGTGGCACTCGCCACCCACCTGCTCCTTCAATAAGCGTAAGATCTACAGAAGAGTTGTTGATTAAGTGCTGACAGTGATTAGCAACTAGCGCAGCTGTTAAGGAAGTCTTTTCCTCTAAAGCAGCAATGTGAGGTGCAATCGCTGACTGAAGAGCAATGGGATTAACCTCAGCATAATGACAAGCCTCTGTCATAAACTGTTTTAATAAAATAGCATCCTCATTTTGCCAGCCGTTTTCTGTCAGTTGGCAACCTGCAGCAATAGGCTTGATCGCCTTAGTAGAGAGACCATCAAGGCGTGCCCGTTCAAGCAAAGCACAACTTATGAATGTCTTACCTACTTCAGTGTCTGTACCAGTAATAAAAAAAATGGACATAACTACCCAGTATTAAAACTACTTTTTCTTGAGAACCCCATAAATAACCTGGTATGTGGCTGGCAAATTACCATCATCATTACGATACCGCTCATACGCTTGTCGCAAGCGTCGCAAACGTCTGAACGTCGTCAAACCACTTGAAGGGGCTTCCAAAACGGTATTGGCTCCCAAGCTTTTTAGCTCTCGGGTTAACTGAGATAACTCTTGGTAATGCATGGTACAAGGCTGACGCTCAAGCATTAACTGCTCTAAACCACTTTGTTGAATGGCTTTTTCATGGGCTAACATACCAGGATAGTGATTCACATGGTTATAGCTATCAACCTGTGACCAAGCATCTCTTAACTCATTCAGTGTGCCAGCCCCTAACGTTGTAAATACAAAATACCCTCCTGGTCTCAGTACTCTGCTTATCTCACTAAATACTGCTGCGGGGCTACTACACCACTGGATCGCCAAGCTGGAAAAAACCAAATCCACTGACTGACTACGAATAGGAAGCTGTTCAGCATCACCACTTAGCCAGGTTGCACCTAACTTTTGATAGCGCTGACGAGCAAACTGCAACATCCCCATCGCGATATCACAAGCCAGTAACTGGCTAGTTTCATAAACACGAGCAAGCTTTGTGGTGAAATAGCCTGTGCCACACCCCAAATCCAGTATTACCCTTGGCTCCACGTGGCTTGGAAGAAACGACATTAACCGATTACCAACCAGTCGCTGCAACTTAGCAACGCTATCATATTGCTGAGCAGCACGACTAAAGGAACGGGCTACTTTCTCTTTATCAACAAGAATCACTCAAATACCACTAAGCTTAGGTTATGGTTGCTGGGGGTCTAAAAAGGCGTGAATCAATGAAGCAACATAATCGGGTTGGTCCCAAAAAATAAGGTGGCAACCATCGAGTGCTTCAACCTGATGATGAGGAAATCTATCTTGGACATGACTACTTACTCGACTGGGAACCAATGCATCACGCTTTGCAAATATATGCAGTGCAGAACAAGCTATTTCTTGCAAAAAACTTCTGGCATCAGAGTCCCCCAGGAGCCGTAAAGAACGTATATAGATTTCATGTTTGTCTGGTTTACCTTTGGCTTGAGCGGTTAAACCACGCAGTAATGCACGTAGCTGATCACTACCCAAGCAATTAAGACGCAGGAAGCGCTGAAAAGTTGCTGAAAAATCTTCTTCTATACCCTCTAGAAACATGCCAAAGACTTCTGGATCCATACCAGGCCAGTCAGCTCTTGCCACAAAGCAGGGATTGCTGGCAAGCGTTATTAGATGTGAAACTCGATCTGGATATTTTGCAGCTAAACCACTAGCCAGTGCTCCCCCAAAGGACCAGCCAATAAGGGTACAAGGCTGCTCTGGCAGAAGATCTACAAGATGACTTTGTAATGTTGACCAGTCCCAAGCACCTGCAAAATCACTCTCTAAGCCAGACAAACTATGGCAGCTAACGGAGTAACCCACATCAGTCAAGACTTCAGCCAGTGGGTTCAATACACGTTGGGGCATCCCCCAACCTCCCAATAACACAACTGGAGAGGCATTCAGTTTAGTCATAAAGGTTCCTGCAAGCCTTTTATGTTTGCTAACGCATCAATAAGCTGTTCTACCTGTTCCATTGTATGCTCCGCAGAAAAGGTTATTCGTAACCTAGCCGTTCCTTGAGGGACTGTGGGTGAACGGATTGCTGTTACCCAGAACCCTCGTTTCTGTAACTGATGACTTATCTGAACACATCGATCAGCATCACCCACCAATACAGGTTGTATGGGAGTACACGATGGCAGCAGCTGCCAACCCTGTAGGCTTACTTCATGGCGGAAGAACGTGATTAACTGCTGTAAATGACTTCTGCGCCAGCTTTCTTCTTGTATTAGTCTCAAACTGGTTAACGATGCTGCCGCTAACGCTGCAGGTAAGGCTGTGGTATAGATGTAGGTCCGTGCAAATTGAATCAGTGCTTCAATCAACATTTTTGAACCCGCTACAAAAGCACCGTAAGTACCAAAAGCTTTACCGAGTGTCCCTACTAATATGGGCACTTGCTCAGGACTCAAGCCAAAGTGCTGAATTATTCCCTTACCCGTCGCCCCTAAAACACCAAAACCGTGAGCATCGTCAACCATAAGCCAGGCATCATGCTTTGTAACCGAATTCACTAATTCAGGTATTGGGGCTATATCGCCATCCATGCTAAATACGCCATCAGTCACAACCAACTTGTGTTGCTCTGGAGAACAGTTTTGCAGTCGCTTTTCCAGCTGTCCGATATCGGCATGAGTGTAGCGTCGAAACTGAGCCTGACTGATTAAGCCACCATCAATTAGCGATGCATGATTCAGCTTATCCTGCAAAATGTAATCACCTTTTGTGGTTAAAGCATTAATCACGCCAAGATTAGCCATATAACCGGATGAAAACAGTAGTACCTTTTCATACCCAGTGAATGCTGCAAGCGCTTCTTCTAACTGGTTATGAAGCTCATGATGCCCACAGACTAAATGGGATGCACCACTGCCGACACCATGGTTGCGAGAGGCTTGCTGAAATGAACGAATGACTGCAGGATGATTGGCTAGTCCAAGATAATCATTACTACAGAAATTAATCATTGCCTGTTGCTGGTTAATCACTTCAGGCCTCTGTGGACCGCACATCTGCTGTCGATAGCGTAATAAATGCTGACGCTCACGCTCTAAAAGGCGGTGTCGTAAAACATCATCTAGCTTCATGGGGCTGCTGTCGCATCGTAAAACAGTGCCTGGTCCTGTTGCTGCTCAATTGCCTGCTGGAGTTGCTGTACCTGTTCTGTATCAGACTGACCAATATGCTGCTCTGGAGAAATTCCAAGAGACTTAAAGAGTTGTAAGTCCTTGTTTTTTTCTGGATTAGGGGTTGTCAGTAAGCACTCCCCATAAAAAATTGAGTTCGCACCTGCAAAAAAAGCTAACGCCTGCATTTCTTTAGACATATTTTCCCTTCCAGCAGAGAGGCGTACATAAGACTTCGGCATCATGATCCGGGCCAGCGCAACGATTCTAATAAACTCAATAGGGTCAACATCATCTACATTGTCCAGAGGTGTGCCATCCACTTTGACAAGCATATTAATCGGTACACTTTCTGGTTGTTGAGGCATGTTCGCCAACTGAATTAATAGCCCTAGCCGATCCTTTTCACCTTCTCCCATACCAATAATGCCACCTGAACACACCTTAATCCCTGCATCTCGCACATGGGCTAATGTATTAAGTCGATCCTGATAGGTACGAGTTGTAATAATGCTTCCGTAAAACTCCGGAGAAGTATCCAAGTTATGGTTGTAATAGTCTAAGCCAGCCTCTGCTAACGATGCAGCTTGCTCATTATCCAACATGCCAAGGGTCATACAGGTTTCCAGGCCAAGCGCTTTTACCCCTCTAACCATTTCTAATACATAGGGCATGTCTTTTTTACTGGGATGCTTCCAAGCTGCCCCCATACAAAAACGGGTTGCTCCTGTAGTTTTAGCGTCTTTTGCTTTTGCCAGCACGGCCTCTACTTCCATAAGCTTCTGCTTTTCTAAGCCAGTATTGTAGTGGCCGCTTTGTGGGCAATATTTACAGTCTTCAGGACAAGCACCCGTTTTGATAGAAAGTAACGTGCTCGTTTGAACCTGATTCGGGTTGAAGTAGTTGCGGTGAATGGTTTGCGCGGCAAATAGCAAGTCATTAAAGGGTTGTTCGAAAAGTGCTTTTACTTCATCGTAAGTCCAGTCATGTCGAGTATCTTTGCTTTCTGTCAGAGTCATAATCAATCCGGTCAGGTCTTCACGGCTAAAAAGGTTTAAGGGTTCAGGCCATTACAATGAGTGAATTAGTCCTCATTAATGCTCATTGTGGTCCATTGCTTTTGCTGTGAATGGTAAATTGGTACCGCCACCTGTCAACCAAATTGAATTATGAAGGTTTACATTCGATCACTTATTAATCAATTCATACCTATTCCTTGCTTGTTATGTGGTATATCTACCACATTTGACTGTCGTATATGTGTGTCTTGCCAAAAAAACTTGCCAGCCTTTAAGTCAACCTGTCATAGCTGTGGGCTACCAGTACCTTCTCTTGATGTGCATCGCTGTGGTCAATGCTTAGCAAAGCCTTCTCCCATCAGCCGGACAGTTTGTGGGTTTAGCTACCAGTTTCCTGTGGATAAACTCATTGTTCAGTTTAAATATCATCAACAACTTGGTATAGGAGAGACACTTAGCCATTTGCTGGCATTTAAAATAAAACAACTCTACCAGGGTGACTCCTTACCTGAACAATTAATTCCTGTACCAATGTTCCCTAAACGGCTTGCCAGCCGGGGATTTAATCAAGCTGAAATCATTAGTAAACAATTAAGTAAATATCTGAATATCCCAGTAAATAACCAAAGCTGTAAACGTGTAATAGACACCAAACCTCAAGAAGGTCTTAATGCCAGACAGCGCCAAAAAAATTTACAGAATGCTTTTAAAAGAATTAACCATGTGCCACCACATGTTGCCATTGTTGATGATGTGATTACGACAGGAGCAACCATCAGTGCACTGGTTGAAACATTAAGCGCCACTGATGTTACGCGGATTGATGTCTGGAGCCTGGCAAGGACTCCCGCCAACTGATAAGCTCGCTGGACATATGTCTTAGCTCAACTAAAGCACTATGTGGTGCATTTGTCCTTGCTTATGCCCACGTCAAATAAGGCCTAATGAAAAGGATGCAATTATGTGCTGCTGGAAAAATGCACATCACTTGAGGTTAAAAGCAACTAGACAACGACATCGATATTTCTCTCACGAGGCGGCTCATTTACGCTTTTTTGTTTTAGCATTGATCGTTTTAGCATTAATAAGCCAGTCCACATTTTCACATGCGTCACTCGCTACAAAAAACGTAATTACCATTGCAGTAGCCAGCAATTTTAAGCCAACCCTTCGCAACCTCAGCAATCATTACCAGCAACTCAATAAAAACCAAAAGATTGTACTTAGTAGCGCAGCGACAGGTGTCTTATTTACCCAAATTCGCCAAGGCGCCCCTTTTGATGCATTCTTTGCGGCAGATAGCCTTCGCCCAAAATTATTAGAAAAAGCAGGCCTTATCTACCCAAACTCACGTATAACCTATGCTCATGGCCAATTAGTTTTATGGTCCAGAGAGTACACTGGCTCTATCCACTCAAAGAACATAAAACAGCTTTTACAAGAAAGCACCCAGCTTAGTATTGCCAATCCTAAAACAGCACCTTACGGTTTAGCGGCTCAGCAAGTATTACAACGACTGAATTTGTGGCCACACCCCAGACTTGTCATGGGACACAACATTGCACAAGCTCTTCAATTTATCCAAACAGGTAATGCAGCAACGGGCTTTATTGCCAAAGCACAGTTGCCATTTATTAAACGGGGTCAAACATGGGAAATTCCACAGGCTTGGTACCAGCCTATAGAACAGCAAGCTGTCATCCTTAAACGCAGTCAGGCATCAACAGCCACTCAGCATTTTTTTAATTTCATTCGCAGTAAAAAGGCCAAAGCAATAATCAAACAAGCAGGTTATGATTTGCCAGAATGAAGCTAAGCCTCCTATTGCAACACGCAAAGTCAACTAATAACACCCACAGCCAAGGGTATATCAGTGAACTGATACAAGATAGCTTCTTATTTATAATCGCCTTAAAGCTGACTTATTAACTTATGTTTAGTGCTACCGATATTGCCGCTATCACCATTACACTCAAGCTAGCATTGATTACTACAATACTGCTCATGCTACTTGCACCACCTATTGCCTGGTGGCTAAGTCACACACGAAGTAAAGCCAGATCATTTATAGAGGCATTGGTAGCCATGCCGTTGGTTTTACCTCCCACCGTGCTGGGCTTTTATCTGCTATTGCTTTTTTCACCTGATAGCCCTGTCGGCGGTGCATGGTTACAACTGACAGGTTCAACATTGGCTTTTAATTTTAGTGGGCTGGTCATCGGCTCCATTTTTTATTCGCTGCCTTTCGCGGTACAACCATTACAAAGTGGCTTTCATCAAATCGATCATGGCCTACTTCAAGCAGCGACTACGCTGGGTGCATCACCTTGGAATGTTTTTACCCGAGTCATTTTTCCACTCACCAAACGCAGTTTTATCATTGCTGCCACTTTATGTTTTGCGCATACCATTGGTGAGTTCGGTGTCGTTCTGATGCTGGGGGGGAATATACCCGGAAAAACCCAAGTCATTTCCATTGCACTGTTTGATCATGTTGAATCACTTAATTACACCCAGGCCCATTGGCTGGCAGCGGTTTTAGTCGTCTTTTCGCTAGTCGTGTTGTGGCTTGTCTATGGCTTGCAAGGAAATAAACGTCAAAAGAGGTTTAGCTCCGTTAGTTAACAATTCATTTATTTATGTAAACAACACATCATGCTGCAGTTAGATATTAAGCTAGATCATCAGCAAAATTTTACACTGGATTTGTCCTACACATTTCAGTCAGGTGGTATCACAGGAATTTTTGGGCCTTCAGGTAGTGGCAAGTCAACCTTGCTAAATTGCATAGCAGGACTAGAACCCGAGCTGAATGGTGCGGTTATTTATAACAACTGCTACTGGCATAACCAGCAACAAGCTTTAACCAAAAATTATCTGCGTGGTCTGGGTTATGTCTTTCAACAACCTCGCTTATTTCCACACTTAGACTGCCTGGCCAACCTGACCTTTAGCCAGCGCTGGCGATCTAGCATCAGCACTGGCTCACCTGATATTGATGAAGTAATTCATGAACTAGGCCTATCCCCCCTACTCAGCCTTTACCCAAACCAGCTTTCAGGAGGTCAACGACAAAAAGTAGCCCTAGGCCGGGCATTATTGAGTGCTGAATCTGTGCTGTTAATGGATGAACCCCTCTCGGCGGTCGACCAGCAAAGTAAACAGCAAATTACCGCCTGGCTTTACCAGCTAAGCCAGCGCTGGCCCATTCCCTGGCTTTATGTCAGTCATGAAATCAACGAGCTGTATCGCATTGCTCGAGAGCTTGTTGTGATGTCATCAGGACAAATCCAACTGGCTGGAGATCTACTTACATTGAGTCAGCAAGCACATCAGTTTTTATCTTCCCCAGCAGATGCCGGGGCATTATTGGTTGGTACTGTCGTCAACCATGATGACCACTATGGTTTAACACAGCTGGATATTGGTCCCCAATCACTCCTGGTTGAGCGCCTACCGTTTAACTGTGGTTGTCCTGTAAGACTGCAAGTGCCTGCACGTGATGTCAGCTTAAGCCTGGCTCGACCTGAAGGCAGCAGTATCCTAAATATTCTCCATGGCACTATCACTGAACTCACCCCACTAAGCAGCCACAGTGTACTTGTGCAGGTTGCTTGTGGAGAACAACACATACTCTCGCGTATTACTCAAAAATCTAAAGACCAGCTGAAGTTATGCAATGGGATGCCTGTTTACTTACAAGTCAAAAGCATTGCTCTGCTGAACCAAACAGTTTAGTCTGCAGTCTTTGAAAGAGTCTGTATCAAAAGATTTTAAAGGGGTGGCTTATGCATAACGAAACTCAGGAAATCGCTACCAAAAACCACCCTTACGACACCCTAACCCCAGACTGTGTTCTTGATGCGGTTGAGTCACTTGGTTTTTTGAGTGATGGCCGAATCTTTCCCCTAAACAGCTATGAAAACCGTGTTTACCAAGTTGGTATAGAAGAACAGTCACCTGTTATTGTGAAATTCTATCGCCCAGAGCGGTGGACAACCAATCAAATAAAAGAAGAACATCAATTTTTATTTGAGCTTAAAGAGCTGGAGATACCTATCGTCTGCCCATGGCAAAACACCCATGGACAAAGCCTTCACACTCATAATCACTTTGCTTTTGCGGTATTTCCCCGACAGGGAGGACACGCCCCAGAACTGGATAACATGGACAACTTAGTGATTCTGGGTCGAATGTTAGGCCGTATTCATCAGGTGGGACGCGTTAAAGCGTTTAGCCACCGCCCCAGCATTGATATCGCCAGTTTTGGTCAGGCAAGTTACCAATATCTCTTAAACTCAGACCTGCTACCCTACGAGTTAAAAACAGCTTACGAAACTCTGGGACGAGATCTCCTTGAGACACTAGAAAAGCAGTGGCCAACTCAAGGTATCGAGATACAACGTATTCATGGCGACTGTCACCCAGGAAATATTCTGTGGCGAGATGAGTTACCCCACTTTGTCGATTTTGACGACTGCCGATCAGGTCCTTGTATTCAAGACTTATGGATGTTGCTTTCAGGTGATCGTCACCAACAAATACAGCAACTTGATGAGATTCTCTCAGGCTATGAAGAATTTTCGAGCTTTAATCTAGCAGAGCTAAAATTGATAGAGCCTTTAAGAACCTTAAGAATCATGCATTATAGCGCTTGGCTTGCCCGCCGCTGGACTGACCCTGCATTTCCTAAAGCATTTCCTTGGTTTAATACTGCTCGATACTGGTCTGAACATATTCTAGAGTTACGCGAACAATTGGCCGCTTTACAAGAGCCACCTTTGGCCCTTTATAGTAACTAGGGCTTAGAGCAATAAACTGGTGGGGTTGCTAAAACACAACATATTAGGGGACTAATTTGTTATAAATTCGACTGTGTTATGAGTTCAACTTAGCTTTAAATTCAACTTTAGCCCCACCTAAAAGCTGCATGAACGTTCAAGTTAATATGGCATAGCGCTATTAATATCAAAACAAGGTGCGATCAAAATAACAAAAATGTATTAGCCGCCTACTGTTGACCAATAACTCGTTTACAATACTACTCTTTTATTTTAACAGTTTTCGTAAACACAAAAAGAGCCTTATAAGTTATGAGCGCCCACCTTAAGCGATGTACTTTTGTGTCATTTAGAGTTTGGCTTTTTTTATTACTCAGCCTCTGTATTTTAAACTCTTTACCTAAAGCGATAGCAGAAGCCGCCTCGACAGATATTAAGCTTCCATCCAAAGAGTTGATTAAAAAGTCTATAGACTCAATTGATCAAAAAAAACTAAGCTCTGAAGAGCAGGAAGCACTTCGTGATGTTCTACAAGACACATTACAAAAGCTTGAGCAAGTTGAGCAGGAAAAACAGCGTTTACATAACCTACGCCAGGAGTATGCAGATATCCCACGGCAAATTAGGTCGTTAGAACAAGATGTTCGCAAGTTATCTATTCCCAAAAAAGCAGCTCTGCGAAAAAGCTTTGAAAAACATGAGCTTGACCGTTTAGAGGATATTCTCAGCGAAAAACAAGCCGACCTATCTGATGTACAAAGTCAGCTGGATAGAAACAGTGACCTAATTACAATCACTCAAAAATTACCTGAGACGGCCCAGGCTGAAATGGCTGCCAACCAAAAGAAAACTGACACTCTGAATGACGAGCTTCGTAAACTACAAGGTAGTGAAAAACCACCAAAATTTGCCGAAGAAACAGAGCACTTCATTTTTTCTCAAATAGAACATCTTCGCCGAGAAAATTCTGTATTACGACTGAAAAAGCGCCATAGCAGTGAGTACTTGGGTTTGCTTAATGCCAAGTCAGAACTACTTGGCAAACAAGCGAAAATTCTACAAAAAGAAATTAAGGTACTTGATGACTTAGTGATTACCAAGCGGCGGGCTGAAACTCAGAAAGTGCTCGATTCTGCATCCGAAGTGACTAAATCATCCGAAAATACGCACCCTATTTTAAAAAAACAAGCCAAAATTAATATACAGCTCAGTAAGTCACTGCTTCGAGTAACAGATAACTTAACGGAGTTAAACCGAAAGAACTCCGCAATCACTCAACAATTGCAGTTTATTAAACAAATCGGCCAGTCCATTGATCAGCAAACTGCGATCCTGAGCGACTCACCTGTATTAGGTAAATTTCTCCGCCAGCAAAAACAGGCGCTTCCCAAAATTCAACTACACAACGACCTGCCAGAACTCATTGCTAATTCACGTTTTGATCAGTTCCAAAATACCGAAAAGAAAAAAGAACTCAGTAAAACATATGTAGAGCAACTTCATGCCAGTGCAATTGCTGATGTAGAAAAACAGTTATCAGAAGTCAGCAAGACACTTGAAGAGCTAAAAGCACAACAATTACAGGAAGAAAAAAAACAGCAAGAGAGTCAAAAAGAATCCACTAAACCCACAGAAGAACCGCCTGAAGCAGCGGAAAATACCGAGACTGCTAAAGAAAAAGAGCCTGAAGAGCCATCAGCACCTTCAGAGCTTAGCCAGAAAATTGCTTCTCTGGAAAAGCAACAAAATACGCTTACTGAAGACTTAAAGGTTATTAAAACCCTAAAACCCGAGTTGGAAAAGCTAATTCAGCTTCGTGAAAAATTACTGGATAACCTTATTTCTGAACAAAATAAACTCCTCAGTATCGCGATTACCCTACAACTGAACCAGCAAGAACTTAAGAAAAACCGGGACGAGCTTGCTGCATCTTTGGAGAAACAACTTTTCTGGATTGCCAGTAACAAACCCATTGATACAAAGTGGTTTAAAAGCTTACCAAAACTTGCAAAAGTTGAGTTTCGAGATATTAAAGGTAATCCGTGGGAGGTGTTTAGAGTAAACCTGATTGAACGCTGGCCACTGGCTGTTTTATTTACATTATTGCTGGTTTTCACTGTACTTAGGTATCGTCCGCTTAAGGACTATCAACAATGGCTGGCAGACAAAGTAGGTAAGGTACAGCGAGACGACCTCATGGTAAGCCCAAAGGGCATTGCTATCTCTGCTTTTCATGCCTTACCTGTACCTCTCCTACTCATGTTTATGAGTGTCTTCCTAAAGCAAGAGGAAAATCGGGAATTAATTGTACATGTACTCAGTGAAGGTCTTTCATCTTTAGCTATTGCTACCTTTGCTCTGGCCATGATGCATTATATGACTAAATCAAATGGCGTCTGTCAGACACACTTTAAGTGGTCAGAGGAGTTAACGTCCCACCTCAATAAAAATATTCGATTAATAGCCTTAGCGTTAATACCACTAGCATTTATTACACGTGTTTCTTCAGAACTGTTAGTCGAACTTGATCGTGAAATTATTGGGCAAATCCCTTTTATGATCGCCGCGCTAGTTTTGAGTTTAGGCTTATTTCGTTTACTACAACCGCCGTTATACCTTTTTAAGTCAAAGGTGATTCACTATTTAATTGCATACAGCATTATTATCACCCCCCTGGTTTTTGTGGTATTAACACTACTCGGCTATTTCTATACCGCACTAACCCTGCAACATCACTTTATCAATAGCTTCTACCTGGTTTCTGTTTGGGTACTGATACACGCGCTGATTGTCCGAAATCTGCATGTGGCAGCCCGTCGCTTAGCGTTTCAACGGGCCTTAGAAAAACGTGCAGCCAGTCGTGATCCTGAGCAAGCTCAAGAAACCTTCGAAGAGCCCGTTATTGACATGGAGTCTATCAACAACCAATCGATTCGGTTAATTAATGCGACCATGCTGGCGTTGCTGGTTATCGCGTTCTATGCCATCTGGTCTAACTTGTTACCTGTTTTTGAGTATCTCGACACCATTACCCTGTGGGAATACCAATCTGAAATTGATGGCAAGCAAACCCTTATTCCACTCAACCTGAGTGATGCATTGCTGTCCATAATTATCTTTGGTGTGTCATTAATTCTCAGCCAAAACCTACCCGGCTTGCTGGAAATCTCCTTGCTGTCAAAAATGAAGCTACGCCAAGGTACTTCATACGCTGTAACCACAATTGTGCGTTACTTTATAACCGGTGTGGGCACCGTCATGGCGCTCAGCACGCTGGGGTTAGAATGGAGCAAATTACAGTGGCTGGTTGCAGCTCTCAGTGTGGGCTTAGGTTTTGGCCTGCAAGAAATCTTTGCCAACTTTGTATCAGGCTTGATTATTCTATTTGAGCGTCCAGTCCGTATTGGGGATACCGTTACCATTGGTGAACAACATGGTAGTGTCTCCCGTATTCGCATTCGTGCCACAACAATTACTGATTGGGACAATAAAGAAATCATCATCCCAAATAAAGTGTTTGTCACCGATAGGTTGATCAACTGGAGCTTAAGCAGCCCTATTACACGTATCATCATCCGTGTCGGTGTTGCCTACGGTTCAGATCTGGAGAAAACCAAAGAGCTTCTGCTTAAAGCTGCTTATGAACATCCTAAAGTGCTTCATGACCCTGAGCCTCAAGTGTTTTTCACCACATTTGGTGATAGTACACTTGATCATGAGTTAAGAGTCCACGTACAAGAGTTGCGTGATCGACTACCAACCTCAGATGAGTTACTTAGAGCAATTGACCGAATGTTTAAAGCCCATCATATTGAAATTGCTTTTCCACAACGGGATATTCATATTCGTAGCTTACCCGATAATAGTAAGTCTCCATTTGTTCAGCCTATGCCAAAGGCCTCAGATGATGACATCGATGGAAACGACAACGCTTAACAGTTGAATTGCTTTTATCCCCAGAAGACAGTTGTCTTTTCTGGGGATAAACCCTACTTTTTCTTGGGTTCTATACGGTAGAAAAGCAGGTACACTACCGTTCAACTCTTTGCCTTTTTATCCCACAAGCAATGAATGCCACGCTGCCCGCAGCGAAGGGTATACTTTAAGTGAAGAGTATATGGATTTAGTAGGGTTAAGCCATGTATTCAACAAACGAGCTGCCTTTTGATAACTCATTTGTAACATCTCTCTCTGAGAAAACCTTTTTTCAGCGAATCACTCCTACACCACTGCAATCCACTCACCTAGTTAGCTTCAACCCCCAAGCAGCAGCCTTAATTGACCTATCTCCTGCTGAACAGTATCGCGCTGAGTTTATTAAAGCATTCAGCGGGCAGTCTCCCTTAACTCGCATGGATCCTATTGCCATGGTCTACTCAGGCCACCAGTTTGGTAGCTACAATCCTCAGCTAGGTGATGGACGAGGTTTATTGCTGGGAGAAGTGTTAAATAAACAGCAGGAACGATGGGATATTCATTTGAAAGGCGCAGGTCTTACGCCTTTTTCTCGTGATGGCGATGGCCGTGCAGTATTACGCTCAACAATACGGGAATATTTAGGGAGTGAAGCACTTTATCATTTGGGCATACCCAGCACCCGAGGACTATGTATTTTTGGCAGTGATGAAGCTGTTTATCGGGAAAAAGTAGAGTCTGGTGCAGCGCTTATTCGGCTAGCCCAAAGTCATATACGTTTTGGAACATTTGAATACTTTTATTACACCCAACAACATGATGCACTAAAAAAACTAGCCGATTATGTCATTCAACGACATTTTAGTGATGCCTTAGAACAAGAATCTCCTTATGTTTATTTTTTCCATCAAGTTATTCGCAAAACAGCTGAACTAATTGCTAAATGGCAAGCCTTTGGTTTCGCTCATGGTGTCATGAATACAGACAATATGTCGATTATTGGCGAGACTTTTGATTTTGGACCATTTGGTTTTTTGGATAATTTTGATGCCAGCTACATTTGTAATCACTCAGATTATCAGGGACGCTATGCCTTCAATCAGCAACCAAGTATTGCGTACTGGAATTGTAGCTGCTTAGGACAAACGTTATTACCTTTTGCCCAAGCAGAGGATATTAAATCCACTCTTAGCAAATTTCCTGACTATTTTTTTCAACACTACGATGCGCTAATCAAAAAAAAGCTAGGTTTTTTTGAAAAGAAAACCACTGACGAAAGTTTAATTACAGATTTATTTCAGTTATTACAAGATCAGCAGCCAGATTATACTCTATTCTTTCGTTATCTTAGTGACTACCAGCCCTATCAAGAACCCAAAAAACTCAAAACGCTTTTTCACGATACAAAACAGTTTGATGAATGGATTACACGTTATGCAACACGCTTATTGACTGAAAAAACCAGTGAACAAAAACGCGTAAGTATAATGAAGTCAGTCAATCCCAAATACATTTTACGTAATTATTTAGCGCAAATTGCTATTGAGAAAGCAGAACAAAAAGACTTTGGTGAAATAGACAAGCTTCTTAAGATTTTATCCCGCCCATTTGACGAACAGCCTGAGTTTGAGGAGTACGCAAAACAAGCTCCAGAATGGAGCAAAGCAATTCAAATCAGCTGCTCTTCTTAATCTTTGTTAAACAAAATTTTAAGCGTAAAGACATTAGTATTAACTTAATCAGCAAAACAAGATATCTGACAACTGTGGTATTTAGGTAAGACAAACTTGCCAATAGCAGTATTATAAAGTTAAGTACAAAGTATTATTGATAAAACCAGCAGCTTTAATAGCTTTTTAGGAGAAAGTGGGGGAGCTTTTACGTGCCCCCACTTGTATGAGAGGGGCCACTTATGAACTTAAAGACTCATCTATAAATGCTTTAACATCTTGTGGCATACGACTAATTGCTGGTAACTGGAACTCATTATCTTCCAGAATAGCTACCTTAGTGCAACCAGTTCGACAATCAAGGATGTTGAATTTAGCATTTTCAGGGTATTGGTCTGCGTCAGTTTCCTCAATTGGGAAAACTTTCCAATTACCATTAGAAGAAGTGTAAACAGGCTCTACTACAGCTTTTTCAACTTTGCTACTTGCTTTTACTTCATTAGTTGTTTCGGCAGTAGGCTCTTGATTTTCAGTTTCTTGCTTGGCTTTTTCAAGTTCCTGAGTCAAGCTCTGCACTTTCTCTTTATACTCAGAGACTTTTTTCTTAAGTAGCTGATTACCTTTCGTCAGCTCTTCATTTTTCTTTTTAAAATCAAGGTTTTTGCGTTTTAACTGGTCAGTGTTAGCTTGCTTGATTTTCTTTTGTAGCTGACAGACTTGATTATTAAGCTGTTTACTTTCCGCTTTAGCAGATTGAAGCTGTTTTTTTAATGATTCTACTTGTTTTTCAAAAGTTGTTAGTTTGTCCTCATAGGAGGAGCGAATGTCTTCCTCCACAGCCATTAGTTGTTCTAAACGTTCAATTTGCTCGAAATTAACAGTGTCTGTCATGATCTATGCCTAACTACTCCAATAGCAAATACTCTTTAAACATTAACATATACAGGAAAAGCTCCAAGTCGTTCTACCTGTATTATTTTCATTGCTTAACCATAAGTACTACGAACAGTAAACCCAATACCCTCAATGCACTATAAGCTATTACACTGAATAGCATATTCTCTGAATCCAAGGATTTATATTAGTAATCATGTTACTAGCTATGGTCCCAGCCACTCTATTAAAGCTATAAATAGCAGTATTCGCATGAGAAATAACGCAGTGGGAGGTATTACACTCAGTTAAATCTAGTTCAATAATATTCACTAGACTCAGGCGTTAAAGCTCATGCTTAAGCCTTATGGTTCAATAAAGGTGCTGATAATCCTTTTGGCTTGCTTCAGATTAGTCTATGTAGGGTCACCTCAAGTTTACACTGTTCAAACCGTACGCGCGGATTGTAATGACGTATACAGGTATCGTCAAATCAAATAGGCAAACCGTTGCAAGCTTTTTACCTAGCAGCAACGTATGCACTACACAATATAACCATTAATCCGGCGGGAAGGCTGGGCCAGGAATCTCCTTAAAGCTTCAGTCCAGATGGTAAGCATTACACTATTATGTTTTGATGTGAAAAATAGTAGCTTTATAAATGACTGGCCACTATACACTCAGTTTCACTATTTGCCAATACTCATTAGTAAGATTAAGACATTTCTCACGCTTACTAGGTATTTCACACTACAAAAAGACAAGCAATTTTGAACGATATCTCTCTGGCTAATTGCTAGCCTCTCACTTATTCAGCCAGCTTGCTTCTTATATGGATAAGGTTTTATCCATCAGTTTTACTTGCTCAACCCGGTAAACTAACCCTGACTTCCAGTAGAACGCATACAAATCGTTACCCACAACCAGCTCTACTATATTGCCTTTAGCATCACGCTTAATGGTTACCTCTTGTGTTTCAAGTCCTTGCTTAGCATCAAAATAGAAGAACGGTAATGCACCCTCTCCCTTTGAGTAAACATCAGTAAGAAATAACACGTGATGAAGAGGGTGGCGATTTCCGTGCTGCCAAGCGTTAATGGCAGACTGTAGAGACTTATAGCTATCAAAACTCCAGTACAATCCCATCATGACAAAAAACTCACTGGGATTATCGACAAAGTATCCCCTTTCACTGGGAGCGACGAGGTAATGTTGTGTATCAAGTCCTGCATCAGCAAGTAAGCCTTGTTTTCGCTTCTTTAACTCAACGTTACCTTGCACACTATACAAGTCAATCACTCGGCTAACACCCTTAGCTAAGGCAATGTAGAAAGGATCCAAGTCAGCCATACCAGGAAGAATCGGGTCACTGGACTTATTGTCGATCACCACTCCTTGACCAGCGGTAGTCAGCTCAAAATGAGCGCCATTTTCTCTTTCTAGTCGCGCAGACAAAGCGATATACCGTAGATTATGTAAGCCCATAGGCAGGCTTTCCAAATAGTTGATAATCCACTGCTTCTGCTGATCACTTAACGCTTGCTGCTCCAACAATACAACACCATGCTGCAGCCAGAGACGCCTATGTTCTCCTGTTAGTGCAGCAGCATCCGCTAATGCCATGCGCTGCTCTACATTCAACGAAAATAAGTCAAGCGCATTAATAAGCAGCTGAGCTTGCAAAACCCAATAGAAAGATTGCTCAATCTGGACATCATGTGCTGTCTTTAGCCAGCCCTTATAAAATCCATAAAGGGCTTTTTTCTGCTTTTTAGAAGCACTTTTAGAGTACAGGTTGAGAAACCTGGCCTGATTGAGTATTGAAGACTGTTTTTGGGCTGATAACTGTACAGAATTCTCTGGCGTGTCACATAAAACCATTAGATTACGTTGAATCGCAGCGGCCAAAGCTGGGTTCACTTTCTTTTGAACATTGGGTAGCGACCAGACAAACCCTAAGTAATCAAAGTATGTTCGCAACTGTTCAGTAAATGGTTGATTTTCAAAGTAATTAGTAAAGAATCTTTGAAAGTCATACCTCTCGTAACGAGGGCTACGAAAGATTTTAAATGCTTTACTCGCGGCAGGCTGACTCCACTTTTGTGAGAGTACTGATAAACTTTGACTTAAGCTTATTTGATCCTGGGTATCAAGATCAGCCCAACTAAAAGGGGCAGTACAGCTAACAATCACAAAAATCGCTGCTCGAATGAACTGATTGTATCTGCACATACTAAATACCATCTAACCAAATAAGTACTGGCATAGCATAAAAAAAACTACTCCCAATGCCGTGACACTTTTCTGGTTTCGCTTAAATCAATTCATCAAATTGTAACTCTATGAAATGCAACGACTTGTTGTATATTATTTATTCGCAATAAAAGTGTGGATACAAACGCACATCGAAAAACTACAGTACGTTCCTTAGGTCGCTATTAGAGGGTATAGCAAAAGAGGGGGTAGTCACTACGAAACAGATGGGAAGCACCTTGAGAAGCATGTAATTGCACAATCTTCCTAACTTAAGTGAGAGCAAATGCAGCTAATATCTGCATAATCAACCGCTCTCACCCAAAAACTTATCAATAGCAGCTCCCATCAACAATCTTGGGAGAAATGGGTATAGTAAGCAAGCATCGGCTCCATAAGGCAAATATTGATAAGCTTACTCTTGGTAAAGGTGTGGGAACAACCTACGTTCAACCAACTCCATGAATATATGAATGACTTTTATATGCAGCTCTTGTACTCGGTCAGCAAAGCGCCCACCTGGCGTACAAATATCAAAATCCGCTAAATTACCCAAAGTAGAGTCAGGACGTCCTGTTAACGCAATGATTTTGACTTGCTTTTGTTTAGCAACTTCAGCAGCAGCAACAATATTTTTACTCGTACCACTGGTACTAATTGCTAATAAAATATCACCTGAACGCATATGACTTTGTACATAACGAGCAAAAATGTGTTCATAACCAAAATCGTTTGATACACAGCTAATGTGGCTTGGATCACTTATTGCTGTTGCAGCTAATCCTGGTCTATCTAATCGATAACGTCCAGATAATTCTTCAGCAAAGTGCATAGCATCACACATTGAGCCGCCATTACCACAACTATATATATGCCCGCCCTGACTGAGGGCTTCAGCTATAGTCTCTCCCGCCTTAGCAATTGTCTTCAGCATTTCTGTATTGTTCAGAAGTTGCGTTAATGCAGACTCAGCCTCTTGCAATGCAGCTAAAACATGTTGTTGCATAATGAATTGCCCTCGTAATGACAGCACAGTGGTTAACTTCAACTTGGCATGTAAGTCACTTGGTATATTTTATACCCCAAAAATGATTCGTGAAGGGTATACCAAAGACTGTATTAGCTCGTATAAGCAAGAGCTTATCTTGTCAGTCCATTGAGTACAATGCCTTTACCCGCTATGTTAAAAATAATTAACCTGAACCTAATTACCTATAATCAAGCGGATATACAAACATATTTGTATTGCTTTAACCGGCTTCGTTAATGAAATAAATTCATTAATTACGATTTAGCCTAGTTAAACACCTAAATTCAATATCTTCATCGCATTCATATCATATAAAAGCAGTAAGCAAAAAAGCATGTTCAGAAAGAGTGTTTTCTATCCAGCAAGAGATATATAGAGCAGAGCTTTGAAAGGAATAGAGCACAAAAGAAAGTCAGGTTTGGCCTATGCAAACCTGACACACTCTAAGCTTAGTATAGTTATCTGTGACTTTTTATTATCTTGTGCAAGACTGATATAGCCCAATAACGTTTTCTTGATATAGCAGCGTAATACAGCTACTTGTTGCTTATTCTACACGTTTAAACGTACATTGAAAACCAAAAATAAAAGCCCGGTAGTTAACCGGGCAAAAAATCAGTCCATCAGAAATTATTTTTGTTTAAGCAGTAGTTATGCGACTCAAATGATATCGCTTTATAAAAATAAATCAATCAAAAAAAAGCAAATAAAGTGATTTTTATCAAGATTCAATCAACTAATACATTGATAAAACAAAGGAATTTAATTTACTAACTTAAGACATAAAATTCACTAACTTAATGCAATTAATTCTTTAAGTGCATAATAAATTCAAACACACAACTGATACAAATTATTAATATTTAATGAACAAATATTAACCATTTTTAACCACATCAAAATAAATTAGCTTTCTTAAGCTATTTCCAAAGAGTAATTACTAGATAAGGGTAACGAAATCTTGCTTTCTACCTTCACTCAGTAGTTCGTATTGGGCTAGAGAACAAACTAACCAACTGTATGAATCAAGAAATTGTTTAACAGTATCAAGAGGCATGTCTCCTGACTCCCTGTACATTTTCACTTCCCTCACTCACCAGACAAAGACTCATTACACTATAAGCTTACAATTCCTTCATAACAGATCTGGAGCCATAGAATTATGCTAGTGATTCATGCGTAAAAGAAAGTAATAACATCTTCCCTGTTTATTTTTGACGGCGTTCCTTTTTCTGGCTGCGTTACTTTTTTGACGCTGTTCCTTTTGTTGACATAGATCCACTATGATTTTTTTTACAGTCTTACACTTTGTTACAACGTTTCCAGTCAATCCTAACCTTGTCGTAGATCACTTTAAAAAATGACAAATTACCATTTCGCAAAACATGTACAAACTAGTGAGATGCCAATATCATTCAAACCGATTACCGTTACCTATATGTCCAAATAAATTTCTTGATTTAAGTTCTTTATTTGCACTATAAAATAAACAACCTTTGCTTTTAATTTCGCTTACTCTTACACCACTTTATTATTTTTATAAAAACAGTATTTTCTCGCCAAAAATAAAAGATAATATAAAAATAGATCACTACAAAACAAACCCGCAAAACAACGTCAAAAATATAATAAAACCTTGTTTCTTAAAGCTTACTTAATCCGCCAAACCCTACATACTCAAACAACCCTCATAGCAAGAAAAATTCTAAAAAATTTATTCTTATAGAGTGTGCATATAAATTTTGAAAAAACCTACTAATAATCATGAACTGTTTTCACAATAAAGAGGCATCGTCTACACTGACAATAAGCAAAGAAATTAATCACTTAACTAAATATGTAAAGTAAATCAGCCAGCATAACAGGATAGTCATGGTTACTATATTATGATTATGATGCCAATACAGGGAATGTGACCCAACAGCCTACATCTGTTCTTCATCAGCAAAGGAGAGGGTTCAGCAATGTTTCAGCTTAAATTCATCTCATTAGTGCTGTTTATCATTGGTTTCATCTCATTGCAAAACTATTATCAGATAAACTCAGTCTTAACCAAAGGCGAGCATATCTATGGCCAAATCAGCAAACTATATACAGACCAGCTTAGCCAACCTTGTTACTATAACTGTAACAACCAAGTAGAACATCTTCACACTCGATATTGGGTTCAATATCAATATCATGTTAACGGCAGACGTTATATAAGAGATACTCAATTATCTTTCTCCCCTTACCAGCAAGTCATTGAAGGTGACTATTTAGATGTCATCTTCGATAAGTATCAGCCTGCCGTTAGTTATTTGAACAATGAGCTGCTTGTTACTTCTTTACCCTATCAAAAGTCACTTGGAATCTTTCTTACTGCTCCTTTAATACTGATACTATTGTTTGAACTCTTTCAAGGCTGGTTAAAGATACACCGGTACCACCACAGACCACATATGACGGCATAGCCCAAAGTGCATTGATACATTATTTGTCTAAGGTTCGATGTTATAAGGTGTATGGGTATAGAGTGAGAAGTTCTACACAAACCATTAACACAACATAGTTTATATATAAACTATCCTCTATATGTGTAGTCACAGGTATCTGACTTACCGTGATCGCAACTGAGGTAATAAAATGGGAATTGTCAAATACTTTGCTGCGTTAATAATTTGTCTTGCTTGTTCAGTAAGCGCACTAGCTCAAACGCCTCTCATCTTTAAATTTGGCGATGAAACAGTCAAAGTTACACAGGCAGATGTTCAGGATGCTGCATTACGAATAGGCATTAAAAAACAACTCTTTTTAAACCTCACATTGAAAGAACAAGCAAATCAAAATATGACCAAAACTGCATCAGAGCAAGCAGGCAAAAAACTGACGATACTATTTGGAAAAAATACGCTAGCTAAGGACATCCTTATTCCGGAATCTATTGAAGACTTTAACGATATGCAAATAGCATTACCAAAGAATAAAAATCTGGCTTACCAAATACTTGAAGCACTCTCACAAATAACACCACCAGCACCTGAACCCGCTAAAGAAGCAGAAGCCAAGCAATAATACGACAGTAATTACACTTTCAGACTATCTGTTTTACCTTTGGATGTAACTTATATTCCCTAGCAGCCAAGCTGCTATATGTGGTGCGGCCTGGATTTTCTAGTAAGCACAATAGTATTACAGCACTCTCAAATCTCAGCGATAAACAGTATATAATGCCTTCATCACTGACTTATGTAGGGCTCTATAGTGCTTAGCTACCGACACGCGTTTCATGCTGGAAACTTTGCTGATGTTTTAAAACATTCAGTGTTAAGCCTTTGTTTGGAACACTTAATCAAAAAAGATAAACCCTTTTTCTATCTGGATACCCACTCAGGTGCAGGAAGTTATTCACTCTCACAGTCTAAAGCTCAACAGAACCAAGAATTCCAGAATGGTATTAGTCAACTTTGGCAACTCACAACATTTCCTACAGAGTTACAGCCTTATCTTACCACTATCCACGCGCTCAATTCTGGTAAGCAGCTAAAAACCTACCCTGGCTCTCCTTTACTGGTAAAGCAATACTTACGTGATCAGGACTATATGCGTCTTTATGAACTTCATCCTAAAGATCATGAAAAACTCAAAACACTTTTTAAAAAAATACAACATGTTCGCATTGAGCAAAGTGATGGTTTTGCAGCGTTAAAAAGTGCTCTTCCACCACACATCAAAAGAGGTATAGTATTAATTGACCCATCTTATGAAGTAAAAACAGACTATCAGACAGCTACTAAACAGCTCATTGAAGGGTACAAACGTTTCAATACGGGTACTTTTTTACTCTGGTATCCTGTTGTACAACGCGGTCGAGTCAATTATATGGAACAACAACTCAGAAATAGCAAGGTCCGCAATATTCTGCAGGTTGAGCACTGTATATCTCCTGATAGCACTGAACACGGAATGACAGGAAGTGGGCTTTTTATTATCAACCCACCTTGGCAGCTTGACTCCCAGCTGGCAACACTATTACCATTTCTACAAGAAAAGCTAAGCCCGCAGTATAACCGGACAATACATCGTTATTTAGTTCCTGAGTAACACAAACGTCTTTTAAGCCATCTGTTTAGCTTCATCAGGATAATCATCCAATACCTCATCATAAAACGCAGGAGGTAGTTTGCGCACAGCCAGCTGCTGTTGTAGCAAACAAAGCTGATCATTTTTTTCAGCCAGATGATGAGGTCCCAAAAAGTAAATCGCCTGACTTGTTTGCCCTACCAAGGAAAGCAGAAAATTTGGATATTCCTGTAACCAGTCCTCAAATAGCCCATTAATAGGAATCAACAGAACAAGAAACTCTGATTGACATTGATGGGCAGTCTGCAAACTACATATATACTGCTTAGCCCACTCATCTAACTTTTCTGTTGAAAGGCTTATTTCTTGTCGAGAAAGATACTGCTGCCAAAGTAAAGGCTCAGCAATCCATTTTTGCAGTATCTCAACCTCATTTTGCCCCTGGCAAACGATATACATATCCGGTAATTGTTGCTCTTCTAAATAGTGTGCCACTACAAACTGCAAAACGAGTTTTTGTTGTAAAGCAAAGTATTTCCTTTCGTCAAAATGATCTTCTAAATGAATCCACATACTTTGCCCAAAAGGTTTTGCTTTTTCAGACTGACTAAGGCACTGTAACTTAAACCATGATGGCAAGCTTTCTCGCCAAAAACACTGAAGCTCCTCTAAAAAATACCCTACACGCTGCAGTGGCATACTCAAACAGTATTCATCACTGTAATTTTTATACACAACCTGTTTATTCTCTCTAGAGTATCGATTTGCGATACTATAAGCACTTACACTTTGAGGTGACCAACATACATAATCTGCGCCTACTGTATTCAATCCCAACACGTGATGTAACTCAGCAGGTATTGCTTGCATTGGTGTGGCCTCAAAAGGATTACCTAACAGCACAATACTTCTAGAACACCATATTGCTGATGCAGCAACTGCAGGAGAAAATGACTCACCATGATTAACCAACAACCAATCTATTTCTCCACGCCTTAAATACAACAATAAACTGTCTATATTATTATGTGGCGTAACTAACACAGGATTTAATACACCTAACAGCTGCCATACCGCAGTAAATACTTCCGGTTGAATTTCTTCTGCATAACCTTTTTTAATCGCATTGATAAGTAAAAGATTGTTAGCAACTAACTCATGTTCCACAAGCTCATTAATCCAAGCAGCATGCAATTGTAGTGCTGCCAAATAAAGCGCTGTCTGTTTAGTATTATACTGTTGACATAAACTCTCTTGAATATCACGAGGGTCTGGCAGCACTTCTAAGTTACAGTCCAGCTCACATCCTGCCAAAGTTGCAAAAAGAGCTATGTAATCTTCTTTAAGCTGTTTTTTCTGAAGCTTTTGAGTTTCAAGCTTAATATTAATTTTTGACATTTCTGGTGCCAGAGCATCATAACGTAACTGCACAAGACGCTTTTGTTTTTCTAGGTCTGTTGCTTGCTTTTCACTATTTAAAAGCTGCTGTTGTAACTCATCCAACTTGTCTCGGTAGTCTTTCCACGTTTTCGGGTTATATATACGCGATAAATAGCTAGGTGCCTGCTGCTCAGTAATGATAAGTTGTTGCTTTAACCAACGAATGTAACTAAAGCATTCTTCCAACTCTTTAGTTATCTGTTGTAGTGACTTTACAACAGACTGATACTGTTCTTGTTTCTGGCTTAAATCATTATTATTTTTTGTTTCATAATGGAGCGTTTCTTGCCCTAATTTTTCGTATAACTTAAATAGGCTATGAATATTATGACTAAGCGACTGACACTCACTATTTTTTTGTAAAAAATTTATTTTTGAGGTTTTGAAGCTATCAACTGCTTCAAGGTCATATCCTAGTTCGGCTGCATCCACTAACAGTTCACACGCAGAAATACCCTTAATACCATAAAATTCTGGTAATTCACCTACTCCATTTTCTCTGCTTATTTTGCCAGGCAGTAATTGTTTTAACCAGTGTAACTTTACCTCATCTAAGCTGGGTAAATTGGCTGTCATCAGTGTATGATTGCTTAAAATACGTCTATCAAAACCAGCAATTGAGTATGTTTGACCATTAAATACAACTTGTTTTGTATGTGTGATAGTATTACGTGCGCTTGCAAACTCACTCAATACCTTTGCCTTTCGAACCAAAATATCTGCAACAGCATCCTGCCATAGTGAAAAGCCCTCTGTATTTATCACAGAACTGATACAAAATAGATTTTCTTTCAGTTTACCATCAAGCACTCTTGTTAATATTGGCTGTAAAGCTGGGTCATCAATATGGCTGCTTTTTCTTAGTCCTCTTGCACGATTCCGTAAAATTTCACCCAATACTTCCGTGTGTTCATTCCCGGCTTTTTCTTCTAATCGCACTGCGCTATAAGGCGCTGAATCTACTTGGCCAAAATAATCCAAGAAAGGCTGGTGGTTATAACGCTTTCTTACATGAGTGTATATTTCCGTTAGCGTAGCAAGTTGCGGATCATAAGCGATAGAAATCGGCTTATTAGTTGAAGAGTAAGCATACGCTCTGCTCAACCGCGGCAACTGTACTTTAGGGACTAGATATACAACATATTTACCCGTTGGCGCCACCCCAGCCCATTGCTGCAAAAGCCTCACCAGGCTCAATAGATGTGTATTATCTAATACTCCACTCGCTTGATCATACCATGTTGATAATCCATCAAGGAGATCTTGGTCAGCTTTCTCAAATGCATCCCACTGAAACTCATTAACTAAAATCGAACGTAATTGACCACAAGCCCAAGGCTGTGTACTTACCTGTAGATATGGCGAAGCTAATTGGCCATTTCCTGTTAATTGACAGCTGGCATAACAGTTTATGCCATCAAACATACCATGTTCTCGACGTATAAATCTGTCTAAAGAAGTATCCGCACAGGAAAATATTTCAGATACCTTGTTAAATAGATAACTCTTTTCATAGGGCAATAAAAGCAGCGTGTAGCCGCGCTGTGATTGATGCAGGCATTGTTCCTTTAATAACCAAGGAAGTTTAAAATCTGAACTTAACAGCATATCAAGCGTAATCGCTTGTAATGAGCCATTATGTAGTATTTTCTGATCTAACTCGGAACCAGAAAAAAGTGCCAACTTACGCCAGTAGTTAATAATAGATAATACATGATCACGGCTATTTTCATTCACGCAATCTGTATAACAACCTACATCAGCACCTTGAAACCAGGGAACTATTCGTGCCATGCAACGCAACCTACACCATTACTACTAAACAAGACCTGCACTTTCACTTCACCTTTGGTATCGAGAATATGCACCTATATTCTCAACGAAGGGTATATAAATAAAGTTTTAGAAACTACTTTAGAAAGACAATATAAAACAAAATGCGTACAAGACTAAAGTTGTATTCATTTTGACCAGCAAAATTGCTAACTAAATCAATTAAATATATCAGCAATCATCTTAAACATAACAGCAAATGATCATTCCACTCGACCGTGTACTGTAGCTCTATCAAAATAATTTACAAGGCGTATAATTTTATGAGGTGAGATGCCAGATTAAAAGACTAGATAAACAGCTCTCGCAGAGTACCCAAGCAGGTTTAGTTAAGTAAAGTGGCAGTAGCATGATTATCAAAGCAGCAGATTCTATCCATGAGCACATACAGCAGCTAGAGTATATCCACAGCTTAGGGCTGAATAACATACAATCAAGACAAGTACAGATATGGCTTAAATCTTTAAAGCATGACTACCAAGTAGAGAAAAATAGTGCTTACTTTATTGATCACCACTTTAGCGATAACAAAGATTGGGCTGTCATCCACCAACTTCGTCTTTGGCAAGGCAGTTACCTTATACAGCCAAGCCATCTCCTGATTAACCGCCATTTACAATGCTTTTTCTTCAAATCCAAAAGCTTTCATCCAGGCTTAACGGTTACCAATGATGGTACTTTTCAAGTAGTATCCTCAAGAGGCTATAAAGTCATTGAATCCCCGCTTGCTCAAAATGCAAAACAAAAAGCTGCCCTCTGTAACTTTATTAGCAATAAGGGTATACGAGCACGCAAACTGTTCAAATCGTTGTCTCCAATATTTCTTGACGGTGTACTTGTACCCTCAAGCTCATTCATTCGTCGTCCACAACGCCCTCAACTTGATGTTGACCACATTATTCATGCTGACCAGGTTGCTGAATTTATCGATACCCAGCAGGCTTCCCTTCCGACAAGCAAAGATACAATCAGCAGTAAAAAACTTAAGCAATTTGCAGAAGCATTAGTATCGTACCACTCCCCAGTAAAGACAGATTACTTTCAGCGGCTGGGTATTGCCCCAATCAATGAAGTTAAAGCGGTCTCTACCAATCAATACCAGTGCGCAAAATGTAATACAGATATTAGTGAAACTGTTGCCCGCTTTTGTCTAAAGCACGTTCGGCGTTTTAAAGGAAAACAATACTGCTATAGCTGCCAGCAATTTTATAGTGTTTAACAATCAGTCCTTATATACCCTTCGCGAATCAATTTTAGGGTTTGTTGCCTTCGCTGTGGGTATAGTAATACTAACTTTTGATCTGTCGACAGAAACCTTAAATGAACCTTAAAAGCCCAGTTCAGCTTGAGTTAAGCTAGGATAGATATACTAAACCCATCAACTACCCACGATGGAGTTTAACGATGAAAACAACACTAATTGCCAGCTTAGTATCAGTACTTGCCTGCAGTCACGTTTTGGCTGACACGGACCTTAGTCCAGCCCAAGCTAAGCAACTTGAAGAGCAAGGCATCATCAAACCCTTAGCGGTGTTACAGGCTCAAGCTTTAAAAACCAAGCCAGGAGAAATCATTCGCTCTGAATTAGAACAAGACAATAGCCGTTACGAATATGAGTTTACGATTATCGACGCACAAAAAGCCTATTGGGAGTTAGAAGTGAATGCTCAAACTGGTACAGTGACTAAAATGGAACTTGATGATTAACAATATACCCAAAATCATCAGCGTATTATGAGAAAGGCTAACCCAGCCTTCTCTCTGTTTATTATTTAAGCTCCTTCAATCTATTGCTAAAAAGTAAAATATTAATAACTATAATACGCCAGGGTATACACTATAAATTGGGCAGCATGGAGTCAAAATGAAGTTTACTACAGCAGCAGTCAAACTCAGCTTATGCTTCACTTGTCTATGCTTAACCATTTCTGTTCACAGCGATGAAAACCTATCCCCAGAACAAGCCCAAGATTTACAAAAAAGAGGCATCATCTTACCGTTTAATCAATTATTAGCTATTGCACGCCAACAGCATCCAGGAAAACTACTTGATGCTGAATTAGAGTATGATGATGGTTTCTACGAATATGAGTTTAAGATTCTTGATGAACAAGGCATCATCTGGGAGATTGAGCTTAATGCACAGACAGGTGAAATCACGGAAGTCGAAGAGGATGATTAAGCATGCGTATTTTGCTGGTTGACGATCAACAAACCCTGTTGGAGAGTACAGCAAAATCTCTGCAACAAGCAGGCTTCGTTGTTGATAGCTGTGAAAACGGTGTGGATGCATTACATCTCGGGCAAGAGGAAGACTATGCTGCAATTATTTTAGACTTAGGGTTACCCGATATTAATGGTTTAACAGTCCTCCGAGAATGGCGTAATAAAGGAAACAAAGTGCCTGTCATCATCCTCACCGCGCGAGGCGAGTGGTATGAGCGCGTTGAAGGATTAAAAGCAGGTGCAGATGATTACTTGGCTAAGCCATTTTATCAGGAAGAATTACTAGCCCGTCTAAATGCTGTTATTAGCCGCTATCATGGTCAAAACAGTAGTTCCCTTCAACACGGTCACATCAGTCTTGATGAAGAAAGGCAACAGCTTAACTTTCAAGGTAAAACCTATAATTTAACGGCAATGGAATTTAGGCTTTTGCGTTTTTTCATGTTAAACCCCAATAAAGTCCTCAGTAAACAACGACTGACTGAACAGCTTTACGCTTACGATGATGATAAAGACAGTAATGTCTTGGAAGTTTATATTGCTCATTTACGTCGAAAAATAGGCAAAGAAGCCATAGAAACTCGTCGTGGGCAGGGTTATATTTTTCGTGGAAATGCTTCATGAAATCTATCAGCCGTACACTTACATGGGGACTAGCTGGCTCCGTTATCTTATTATCGATTATCATAACCCTGCTCACATATTTAACACTTAATAATACCTATAAAACTTTTTTTAATACTCGGCTTAACAGTGAAATTGAATCACTTGTATCCACACTTGAGATTCAACAGCAAAAAATTGTTCTCGATGAGGATAAACTTAACCTCTACTACTCACATATTTATTCTGGGCACTACTTTATTATCAGCACCCACAATCAAAGAGTACAATCCCGTTCTCTTTGGGATTTTTCATCTATCCCTCAACCCCAGTTAGCTGCAGGTAAACGATTGCGACGAGAAATTACCGGGCCAGATGACCAACAACTTATTCTTTTAAGTCAGGGATTTTCACAAAAAGGACTGCAGTTTACTATCACTGTGGCTGAAGATGTAAGTGTGCTCACGCACCATTTTCAAGTAGTAACCCTTAGTTTAGTTGCAGGGCTTATTACTGTGTTAATCGTCTTAATTCTACTACAACAATGGCTCCTAAAAAAAAGTCTCAAGCCATTAGTCTCTCTTGCTACATCTATTCAATCATTAAAAAATGGCGAGCTTACTACATTATCAACCAGTCAAACCCCAAAGGAGTTAATTCCTCTGGTTGAAACGATTAACCAACTCTTGGAAAATACTGCAGCGCTATTAAGTCGTAGTCGTAATGCAACTGGTGATCTCGGGCACTCACTAAAAACACCTCTGGCGGTGATCCAGCAACTCGCTCAAACTGAGTTAAACGATCATCCTGTAAAGTCCCAACTACTTAAGCAAACCAATACCATTCGCGCGCTTACTGAACAAACTCTTACAAAAGCCAGACTGGCTGGCAATATACTACCAGGTGCTCTATTCGACCCTCAAAATGACCTGATGGATCTCATACACAGCTTGGACACTATTTATCAACACAAACAAACTCGTATTGAGTGGCAACCTCATCAGTGGCCAAATCGCCTGCATATTAACCGAGAAGATGCGCTGGAATTATTAGGTAACTTACTGGACAATGCCTGTAAATGGTCAAAATCAACGGTATTATTAAACATATCCACACAAGAAAATACATTCACAATAACTATTGATGATGATGGTCCTGGTATAGATGACGCTCAACTGCACATGATCATTAAGCGAGGAAAGCGGTTGGATGAGCAAGTTGAAGGACATGGTTTAGGCTTAAATATTGTCGAAAATATAGTTAAATACTATAAAGGAACAATAAACTTTAAAGGACATCATCCTTCTCTTGGAGGACTATCAGTCAGTATTAATTTGCCACAATCGCCGACAACTTACTCCTAAAACAATGCTTATATTAATAAAAAAAGCTGATTTTTATTGGAAAATTACAAGAAATTATCACTATGGTTTAGGGTACTGATTAAGGGAATAAAATCATCATTTTTGAACCAGAAAATAAACAAAAAAATCTATATCCAAAACAACAAGTGGTGAGTAAATTATGAAATATAAAAGCATAAGGACATTACTGCCTTACTATAATGATAACGCCACCTTTATGAATCGAAAACTACTCGATACAGTTCTTTGTGAGCTGGACAATACTCCTAATATCTTGTTATCAGATATTCAAGTATCAAGTATGAGTGCACGAGACAAAGAGAAGTATACTGCGTTATTATCGATTGAGTATCAACCTAATCAGCTTTTACTCGAACTCTTTTCACTTCACGATTATTTAACTTCATTTAGAGACGCAACAACACATTTAGAACAGCTGTTAGATATTATTTATACAGACCTTATTCTTACAGTAAAACCAAGGGTATTGAAGCTGACTTTACAACGCAAAACTCTGCAAGGCTTTCCTGCAACACTGGTTATAGACAGTCAGCAACAAAGATAAATTGTACAGACTCATAATTACAACCAACAGATAGCCTCTTATTTTTCATACCATATTTATAATTGTCATCTGGCATAAGAATATTGAGCGCTATCTGTCCTATGGAGCTAACTCCTTATATTGAACATTTCCTTGATTAATCTACACGTCTTAGATGGATTGTTGTGGAAGGAGGAATTGAAGCCCGCACGCTTACATCAGCAACCTGGTAATTAGAAAAGCTCATCCCATACGCTTTGTGGAGAGTACGTAAAATATAGATTAACAATGGCTTATCATGATATTTTTCTAACAATTTACTCAGCTCGTTATCCGATAATTGCTTGACTTGCTTGAACTTAGCAGTTACTACAGGTACCAGACTCAAACTAACATATAGATCATCAACGCTAAAGCCTGCCTCTTCTATTACCTTGATATTGTCATTAAAAACACTAACAACTTCTTTTGCTTTTTCTGTCTTAAACTCGCTATATTCTCCCAGTGTTTGTTTAGTATATTCGAGACCATCAGCCGCTTTCTTTTCTAGTTCACTCGACATTGTCTCTGCAGAGCTTTTCATTGTTTGCCATAAGCTAGGTGAAGCATTCGCATTTTCTTCTTCAGCATCAAGATTCACACCTTCTTGAGCAAAGACCCACTCAACGCTACTGAATAAGTAAGCTGCGAATAATAAACCTGCTTTTTTTTCGAATAAATACTTCATTATACAAGTCTCTTAACCGTTCAATTAATTATATCCATCTCTACTGTGCTTAAACTGAGCTGTACTCACCATAATACTGAAAACATTTCATGTCTAAACAATTTACAAATAATTATTTCACAAAAAAGTAACCAAATGTTTTTTAACAGTTTTTTTACAGTAGGAATAAATTTTGCGGTAAGGCTGCTGTCATTTTTTCCGAGGAATTATCATGCGATTTTTAAAATCAAGCATAATGGCTGCAGCCCTCTTACCTTTTACTTGGTTTAATAATGCTCATGCCGTACTAGTGGACACTGAGTTATCTCTTGTGATTGATATATCGAGCAGTATTGATGCTGGTGAATTTGTTTTACAGCGTGATGGTTATGCTAATGCATTTCGTGATGCAAGCGTGCAAGCAGCCATTAGCGCGCTTACAAACGGTATTGCAGTTGCTGCATTTCCTTTTGCGTTAACTGGTGCTCAAGCTACACCTTGGTTTCACCTGCAAAATGCAGCAGATGCAGAAGCATTTGCAACCGCAATTGATGCGATTCCTGATGAAGATGTCGTCGGTACCAATATTGCTAGCGGTGTGGATGTTGCACTCGCTTCAATGCTTAGCAATGACTTTGAAGGCACAAAACTGGTTATCGACGTTTCTACTGATGGTGTACAAAATGTGTTTCGTCCAGGTTTACCCTGCCCCATCAGCGACCCACCTACGGCACTTGAAGTAGAAGCATGTTTGGCTGCGTTTGATGCTGCTATTCATGGTGCACGGGATGATGCTGCTGCCGCAGGTGCATTTATTAATGCGCTAGCTATTTTTGATCCTGCCTCAGCTGCAGAATATTTAGCAGAACTTGAAGCACTATTGGGTGGATTACCTCCTGGCTTTCCAACTACGTTAGAAGAGTATCTAATGGAAAACCTGATTACAGGTCCAGATGCTTTCGTCTTACCCACCCAGTTTGATGATAGTTTTACTGACTTTGTCGTAAGTAAAATTTTGGCCGAAATTGAACCAGAAGAGCCTCCCACTCCAACGCCAACACCTGAACCATCAACCCTGCTTATCCTATTAACAGCCATGGCAGGGTTATTATTGAGGAACCCTAAAAAGCTTTCAGCTTAAATATACCCTTCACGAAACATTTATAGATATATACAGCTCATGCCTATCACCAATTTTTAAATAGTGATAAAGCACTTGATGCAAGGAAGCATCACCCAAATTAAACTATTTAATTGTGTGATATTTTTCTGAAAGCTCATGAACTGCATCCACAAACGCAGTCACTCGATCAGGTTCTACATATTGATGAATGCCATGCCCTAAGTTAAAGACATGGCCAGAACCACTGCCAAAATCAGCTAAAATAGAGGCAACTTCCTGTTTAATTCTTTCTGGGTTGGCATACAGAACGCTGGGATCCATATTACCTTGCAATGCAACATGATCGCCTATTCGCTGCCTGGCTTGTCCAATATTTATTGTCCAGTCTAAACCGACACAATTCGCCCCACTCTTGGCAATTCGCTCTAACCAAAGACCACCATTTTTGGTGAATACAATTGACGGTACTTGTCGTCCATTATGCTCTTTGATCAATCCAGCCACTATCTTATTCATATAGCGTAACGAAAATTCATCATAAGCGGCATCGCTTAGCACACCACCCCAGGTATCAAATATCTGAACAGCTTGTGCTCCTGCTAAAATTTGTGCATTTAAGTAATCTGTAACGGCCTTTGCCAATTTATCCAATAACAGATGCGTCACCTCAGGCTGTGTATAAAGCATCGCTTTAATATGGCGAAAGTCTTTGGTACTGCCTCCTTCAACCATATAAGTGGCTAAAGTCCAAGGACTACCAGAAAAGCCAATCAGGGGAACGCGCCCATTTAATGCATTACGAATTGTTTTGACAGCATCAAGTACATACGACAAATCCGACTCAATCTTGATATCGGGTAGTGCCTCAACATCAGCAGCTGTTTGCAGGGGCTTTCTAAATTTAGGTCCTTCACCTTGCTCAAAATAGAGCCCTAACCCCATAGCATCAGGGATCGTTAAAATATCTGAAAATAAAATAGCGGCATCCAGTGGATAACGCTCTAGTGGCTGTAATGTCACTTCACATGCCAGCTCAGGGTTTTGACAAAGTGCCATAAAGTCACCAGCCTGACTACGTGTTGCTCGATACTCAGGTAAATAACGTCCAGCTTGTCGCATTAACCACACAGGGGTGCGATCAACAGGCTCTTTTAACAACGCACGAAGAAAGCGATCATTTTTTAGTTCAGCCATAGCGTTTATTACCTTGTATCACGGCTCATCAGTAAGATTCTGGGAGGCAAGTTTACACCAAAGCGATTGTCGAGACAGCTAGCAAGCCCTTTGCTATAGTTCGGGTCTTGTGTTCGTTGTAGGTAGATGCAGTAAATATGTTTAAAAAGATTCTTGCCTCGATTGGCGTTGGTAGTGCTACCGTTGACACACGCCTTACCCAATCAATTTATGAACCTGGAGAAACACTCACGGGAGAGGTGTATATAGCTGGGGGGGATACCGAACAACAAATTGCTGGTTTAGAGCATGCGTTAGTCACTTTGGCTGAAGCTGAAACCGATGAAGGTGAGTATATTGCCCACCATATAATTCAATCCTGGAAGATGGCAGAAAGCTTTACCATTTTACCGGGTGAAGAAAAAATCATCCCATTTACCTATCAGCTGCATTATGAAACACCGATCACCCAACTCAACTGTCCAACGAAAACCTCAAAAGTATGGATACAAACAGGTTTAAATATTGACTTGGCACTTGACCCATCTGACCGAGACTACATAGATATAGCCCCAACCGCTGTGATGTCGACGTTTATTGAGGCAATGACAGCCTGTGGTTTAACACTGAGTTATGTAGATGTGGAAAAAGGTTTTGTTAAAGCACCCGACTTTGCCTCCAGCAGTGGCTGCTATCAAGAGCTGGACTTTAAGCCAAATGACCCCGGCCTATTTAACTTTAAAGAAGTAGAAGTTTCATTTGTACCTGAGGCCAGTCGCACACATGTAATGCTGGAAATTGACCGACATTATAAAGATGAGCTATCTGCTTTTACCCTGGAACATGATGCAATTGATATAAACCAGCTTATTGCGCATATCAAGCATACGCTTGCAGCTTGACCCTCCCCAAAAAACGGGCAAAAGCCCGTTTTTGAGTTTGAACTACAGTTTTGCCCTGCAACAAAACCACTTAAATATCCAAGTAATCCATTATTCCTTCTGCAGCCTGACGCCCCTCCCAGATGGCTGTCACCACTAAGTCAGAACCTCGCACCATGTCACCACCCGCAAACACTTTAGGGTTAGATGTCTGGAAAGGATATTCACTTTTTTCTGGCGCAAGCACACGACCAGAAGTATCAGTTTCAATGCCTAAATCAGCAAACCACGGCGCTGGACTAGGCCGAAAGCCAAAGGCAATAATCACGGCATCAGCAGGCACGACTTCTTCACTACCAGGAACCGTCTCTGGAACCCGACGCCCATTCTCATCCGGCTCACCCAAACGAGTGGTCACAAACTTAACACCTTCAACCTGATCTTCTCCCACGATCGCCACTGGCTGACGGTTAAATAAAAACTGAACGCCTTCTTCTTTAGCATTTGCCACTTCGCGACGTGAGCCTGGCATGTTTTCTTCATCTCGGCGGTAAGCACAAACTACCGATTTAGCTCCTTGCCTGATAGCCGTCCGGTTGC
The DNA here is from genome assembly GCF_018263875.1 of Zooshikella ganghwensis. Lineage (NCBI taxonomy): Bacteria > Pseudomonadati > Pseudomonadota > Gammaproteobacteria > Oceanospirillales > Zooshikellaceae > Zooshikella > Zooshikella ganghwensis. The sequence goes on along the minus strand of NZ_JAEVHG010000004.1, from coordinate 158,121 downwards.
AGTCCATGGCAGTATCACCACCTCCTAAGACGACAAGCCGCTGATCACGCATATCAATGAAGTTAAGGTTATCGGTATTGAGACCCATACAGCGCTTAGTATTTGAAACCAAATAAGGCAGTGCTTCATAAACACCCTGCAAATCTTCTCCAGGAAAGCCCCCTTTCATGTAGGCATAGGTGCCCATCCCTAGAAATACCGCATCATAATCCTCAAGGAGAGTCTCTATGGTAATGTCTTTGCCTACCTCCGTATTCAAATGGAACTCCACCCCCATTTGGGTGAAAACCTCTCTACGGCGCTTTATTACTTCCTTTTCTAACTTAAACTCAGGAATCCCAAAGGTCAGTAACCCCCCAATTTCTGGGTTACGATCAAAAACCACAGGGGTTATACCATTACGAATCAATACATCAGCACAGGCAAGCCCTGCTGGACCCGCTCCGACCACAGCTACTTTTTTATCAGTCATCACCACATGTGATAAATCGGGTCGCCAGCCCATAGCAAATGCTGTGTCGGTAATATACTTCTCCACAGAACCAATCGTCACGGCGCCAAACCCATCATTTAGGGTACAAGCTCCTTCACACAGGCGATCTTGTGGACAAACTCGACCACAAACTTCCGGTAAAGAGTTGGTTTGGTGTGACAGCTCAACGGCCTCAAGGATATTGCCCTCAGCCGCCAGCTTTAACCAATTAGGAATGTAGTTATGAACAGGGCACTTCCACTCACAATAGGGGTTACCACACTCCAAACAACGGTGACTCTGTTCAGCAGTTTGCTTGGGTGTAAAAGGATCATAGATCTCGACAAACTGCGCTTTACGAACATCAATATCCTTTTTCCTTGGATCTACCCTGCCAACATCGATAAATTGAAAATTATTCTGTAAACGATCAACCATGATAATACCTCATTCATCGACTACTCAGGGCGGGTACGAATGCTAGCCAACAACATGTTCAGACTGGCTGCTTTAGGTTTGACCAACCAGAACTTACCAATATAGTCGTACATTTCTTCTAACAGATGAGCGCCCCAAACGCTGCCAGTCTCCGTCACATACTCTGCAATAATGCTGTGTAGATAGGTCTGATACTGCTCCATGGTCTCTGTATCAATCCGCTGTATTTCCACCAGCTCATGGTTGTAACGATCAACAAAGTGCCGGTCCTGATCCAGCACAAAGGCAAACCCACCGGTCATGCCAGCACCAAAGTTATGTCCGGTATTACCTAAGACAGTAACCACACCACCAGTCATATACTCACAACAGTGATCACCGGTACCTTCAACCACGATATGAGCGCCAGAGTTACGAACCCCTAAGCGTTCTCCAGCAGTACCAGAAGCAAATAGCTTGCCTCCCGTAGCACCATAGCAACAGGTATTACCAATTATGGCTGTCTCTTGAGATGCAAACTGGCTATTTTCCGGGGGTGAAATGACTAACTTCCCACCCGTCATGCCTTTACCCACATAGTCGTTGGCATCACCTTCTAAGTACATGTTTAGACCTCCGGCATTCCAGACACCAAAGCTCTGACCTGCTGAACCTTTCAGGTAAACATTGACCGGACTATCAGACATCCCCTGATTACCATGGCGTTTGGCAATCTCCCCAGAAAGGCGAGCACCAATTGAACGATCACAGTTACCGACTTGGTAGCGAAAGTCTCCACCTTGGCGACTTTCAATGGCAGGCAAAATGTCTTTAACCATTTGCTCTGCCAGCTGGCCTTTATCAAAAGGCTCATTACGAACACTCTGACAAATTTGTGGCTTATCCAAAGGAATATGTTGCTGCTCAACTAAAGGTGATAAGTCCAGGCGCTGCTGTTTTTCCGTAGTACCAGGTAAACGTTTTAATAAATCTGTACGTCCTATGACATCCTCTAAACGTGACACACCCAACTTGGCCAGCCATTCTCGAACTTCCGTTGCGACAAAAGTAAAGAAGTTCATGATCATTTCGACGGTACCAATAAAGTACTGGTCACGTAGTTGCTGATTTTGGGTGGCAACACCTGTTGCACAGTTATTTAAGTGACAAATCCGCAGATACTTACAGCCCATTGCTACCATAGGTGTGGTACCAAAACCAAAGCTTTCAGCTCCTAAGATAGCGGCTTTAATGACATCCAGACCGGTTTTTAAACCACCATCTGTCTGCAGACGAACTTTGCCACGCAAGTCATTTAAACGTAGTGCCTGATGGGCTTCACTTAAACCTAGCTCCCAAGGGGAACCAGCATAGCGAATGGACGTGAGAGGACTGGCTGCAGTACCGCCGTCATAACCGGAAATGGTAATTAAATCGGCATACGCCTTAGCCACCCCAGCAGCGATTGTCCCGACACCAGGCTCAGACACCAGCTTCACTGAAACCAGTGCCTCAGGATTGACCTGCTTAAGGTCAAAAATCAGCTGCGCTAAGTCTTCAATCGAGTAAATATCATGGTGAGGTGGAGGCGATATTAGCGTGACTCCAGGTACTGAATAGCGTAATCGGGCAATCAGTTTATTCACTTTACTGCCTGGTAGCTGCCCGCCTTCCCCAGGCTTGGCTCCTTGTGCCACCTTTATCTGCAAGACTTCAGCATTCACCAGATAGTGTGGTGTCACCCCAAAGCGTCCAGAAGCAATTTGCTTAATTTTGGAAACCTTATTTGTACCAAAGCGAACCGGGTCTTCTCCCCCTTCACCCGAGTTTGAACGTGCTCCTAAACGGTTCATTGCTTCAGCCAGGGCTTCATGTGCTTCAGGTGATAAGGCACCAAGTGACATGGCGGCACTATCAAATCGCTTAACGATCTCACTGATTGATTCCACCTGGTCAACAGCAATGCCTTGCTCTGGCAGCTGCAAACTTAGCAGGTCTCTTAGTGTTGCTGCTGAGCGTTGATTAACGTGATCAGCGTATTGCAGATAATCTTCATAGTGACCACTGCGAACCGCAGTTTGTAACGTTTGCACAACATCGGGGTTAAAACAGTGATATTCGCTGTTATGCACATACTTCAGTAAACCGCCTTGCTGGATAGGTTGACTGATTCGCCACGCCTGTTTTGCCAGCAATGACTGCTCTTGTTGAAAGTCAGTAAATCGCGCTCCAGCAATACGGCTAGCAACACCTTTAAAACAGAGATCAACCACCTCATCACTTAAGCCAATAGCCTCGAATAACTGAGCGCCACGGTATGAAGCAATGGTAGAAATCCCCATTTTAGACATAATCTTCAACAGGCCTTTTTTAATCCCTCTGCGGAAGTTTTTATTTGCCTCAATGGGGTCAATCATAACTTCCTGAGTTTGAATCAGGTCCCAAATCACTTCATAACTTAGATATGGGTAAATAGCTGTAGCTCCAAACCCAATGAGCACCGCAAAATGATGGGCATCACGAGCAGTACCTGTTTCTACCAGGATATTGGTGCTGGTACGAAGGCCAGTATCAATCAGTCGATGGTGTACAGCACCTGTTGCCATTGCGGCATGAATCGGTAGTTTACCTTTTTCAATATCTCTATCTGTCAGATAAACCACCACACTACCCGCTCTGACAGCTACTTCAGCTTCATCACAAATACGGGTTAGTGCCTGTGCCAAGTCTTCTGATTGATCATAATTTAAGTTGATTTTAACAACCCCTAATCCGTGTCCATCATCTCTGGTTAAATTAAGGAATTTAGCCGGAGATAAAATAGGGGAACTAAGAATAACCCGTGCAGCATGTTCGGGGGTCTGTTCAAAGGGGTTCTTTTCCGCACCTAAGCATGTTTCCAGCGACATAACTATTGACTCCCGTAAGGGGTCAATGGGAGGGTTGGTCACTTGAGCAAACTGCTGACGGAAATAGTCATAAAGCGGACGTACCCGCTGAGAGAGGACAGCCATTGGCGTATCATCCCCCATCGAGCCTACTGCCTCTTGGGCATTTTCAGCTAATGGGCGAAGTACCTGATCACGTTCTTCAAACGTAATCTGATACATTTTCATATGAGATTTAAGCGCTTCTTTATCAAAGTGGTCGATTCGGTAAGTATGTTCTATGTATTTTGACTGAATACGATGCGCGTGCTGCTTCAACCACTTTTTATAAGGCTGCTTGGTTTTCAGATACCCATCAATATCATGTGCAGTGTAAATGTCATGGGTTTCTGTATCGATAGCTAACATTTCACCAGGACCAACCCGGCCTTTGGCAACCACATCTTCCGGCTGATAGGACCAAACACCTACTTCCGAAGAAACAGTAATGTAGCCATTCTTCGTCATGACCCAGCGTGAAGGTCGCAAGCCATTCCGGTCTAACGCACAAATAGCACGAACACCATCTGTAATAACCAAGCCTGCAGGACCATCCCAAGGCTCCATATGCATGGAGTTGTATTCATAGAATGCCCGCAAATCAGGGTCCATGGTGTCTACATTTTGCCAAGCTGGTGGTACCAGCATTCGAATAGCACGGTAAATATCGACGCCACCCGTTACTAACACTTCCAACATATTATCTAGGCTGGAAGAGTCGGAACCCGTCCGATTTACCAGTGGTTTCACTGTTTCCATTTCTGGCAACAAATCACACTTAAACTTGCTGGTACGTGCCTCAGCCCAGTTCCTGTTACCAGTAATGGTATTTATTTCACCATTGTGCGCTAAAAAGCGGAATGGTTGCGCCAAGTGCCAACGGGGCATAGTGTTGGTGGAAAAACGCTGATGGAAGACACAAATAGCTGTTTCGAACCGAGGATCACCCAAGTCCGGATAAAACCTGGGTAAATCAACAGGCATCATCAAACCTTTGTAAGTTACAACCGTATGAGACAAGCTACAGATATAAAACTCATCATCATCTGTCACACTTAAGCGAGCTCGACGTCTTGCCATAAATAACTTGGCTGCAAACTGTTCTTCCGTAAGGTTTTCAGGGCAGTTTACAAAGACTTGCTCAAACTGAGGCATCTGATCCAGAGCTATTGGCCCTAAGCACTCAGGATTGATAGGCACTTTCCGCCAACCAACTACCTCTAATGCTTGATCCGCCAGCTGATCATTCAATGCTTGTCGTGCAACTTCTGCTTTCGCTTCATCTGCACTAAGAAAGACCATACCCACCGCATAATGGGTAGCCAGCTCTGCTTGGAATAGCTCCTGGGCAACGGTTCGTAAAAAACTGTCGGGCTTTTGAATCAATAAGCCGCAACCGTCACCTGTTTTTCCATCAGCAGCGATTCCGCCCCGATGGGTCATACATGTTAACGCCTGAATGGCGGTTTGCAGTAAGTGGTGGCTCTTCTGCCCTTCTTTATGGGCAATCAGGCCGAAGCCACAGTTATCCTTGAACTGCTCAGGATGGTAAAGAACTCGCATAAGGTACACTCTCAACGAGGAATTTCTTCAAAAAAAACAGTATGTTAGCGGCTTTTGCTTTAGTTGTAATTGATCACTGCCAACAAAAAGGGGGAAAACAGTTTACCCGTCATGTCACATAGACACAAATTTATGTCTCTACCATATAATAAAGGACAAACTAAAGCACGACACTGATTGTAATTTTACGTGAGTGACCACAGGAAGGTTACAGCGCTTAGTTATATTTACGAATCTCTTGCTGGATATTTTGAAGGCTTCGAGGCCAAGGGCTTTGTTGTTGTAGAGAGGGGGATAGCTTTTTGATTGCAGCGGTTGCCCGTTCATGACTTGAATAACGACCATAAGCCACTACAAACCAAGGCTGTCCTTTATGGCGAGTTTTAAAGTACTTGAGCTGTGGGTTATTTTTGTGACGCTGAATGAAGGTACGTGCGGCTGCTTCTGAGCTGGTACCCAAAACCTGCAATACATAGTACTTGTTTGATTGGGCTAAAAACCAAGCACCATCTCCAGAGTACTTTTTAGCAACCGGTGTAGTTTTTGTTGTTTGGGGTTTACTCGTCGGTTTTGGTTTTATTGTTTCAGTTTTCTTAGCCGGCTTTACTTCAGTCACAGGTGGCTTTTCAGCTTTAACCTCTTTTATTGGCGTTTCAGGTGAAGCTGGAGAATTACTCTGATCACGGACAACCGTGCCTGAAAGTGTGTCTTCTGTATTGTTGGCAGATGTCGCTTTCTCATTACCGGCGACATCCTTTTTAGCTGGAGTATCTGCAGATACTTTACGCTCATTTGGTTGAACACTGCCTTGTTCTTGAGGGTCATTAACCTTCTGTTTTGCTGTTGCAGGCGACTTATTCTCAGTTACCGCAACCGTAGGTAACTCAATATCCATAACAGTTGTGGGCACTTCTCCATTTTCGGGTGACTTTTCTGTTGATGGCGGTTGCGCTGTAGATGAGTCCCAGCGCGGAATGTCTACAGCAGGCTTAACCTCTTCATCGTTAATCACTACAACAGCCTGTTCATCAGATACAACTCTTTCATCAACAGACATAAACTGTTGAATAATCACAAGCAATAACAGGAATAAAGCAACTGCAGAAGCAGCAATAAGGTGCTTGGTTGGAATGCCATATTTATTACTATCTTGTCGTGTACTCATACTGCCAAACAGCACCTCATGTGCATAAAAATTTACTTTACTAAAATCACCATCCGATAAGTTATAAATTTTGTCCAAATCTTCACTGTTTAGTTCAAACAGGTTGCTTAGTCCCGTACTTTCTAAACAGTGGTTCACATATTTTTTAGTATCTTCTCTGCTAAGTTCCTCAAGCTGAATCTCATGCAACAGATCCTGGCTGTTAAGGTTAGGGTGGGCTTGCAATGTTTTTTGTAGTTGGGGAAGTGAAAATAATACGATATGAACAGGGTAGTTTTCTTTTTCTGCAACTGAAGCCCAGGACACTAATAATGAAATCAATTGAGGGTCTAATTTATGGGCGTTATCGATCAGTAGAATTAACTTTTGTGGCCGTGCAAACTCAGCAAGTAAATTTTTTAATAAAGCCTCATAATCCACACGAGTCACAGGCAATGACTTTCTGGGCGTATAGTGTCGTGTTACCTCATTAAGAAATTCTGTAATCCCCATCCCCACTGTGCCACTGACGATTAAGGGGTTATCGCCAGCTATTTCTTGCAAGAGGACTTTACAAAGATGTGTTTTGCCCGAACCTTCCTTACCCGTAACAAGCAACAATAAATGTGTAAACGTGAGTAAGTGTTGAATTTGCTTCAATACTTCTCCACGTCCAGCACCAGAAAAAAACAACCCTAACTCCCCTTGGTCAACAAAAGGATTCCGAGCCATACCATAAATACGAAGAAAATCACTCTTCGCAAGCTGGTCACTGCTGGCTTTAGCTGGGTTTGTCATTAGTCTACCATCAACAGATAATGCCATCCTTTGCCTATCATTTACCGATGGGTATCCCTTCTATTAGTAACCCCCTTCCTTTCGGGGCTATAACGGGTCTAAGCTTGATTAATTATTAAGCAAGTCATATACACTGAAACAAAATTTTCAATGAGCATACCCTCATAATAGACGCTAATAGCCAGATTAAATAAGGAAGGTGAAGAACTTATAGCTTGTCGCTAAAAGGCTATCTATTAATATTGGTGCCGAAAGCCTATCCATGGCATCTAATAATGGTGGTAAATATCAGCAATTATAAAAACGCTAATAAATGTAGCGACTATATACTTTTTAATGTCGCAATAAGCGCATCATGATGAAAATCAGATGTCACTTTAGCCTTCCCTATTGCGTCTAAAAGCACCAAACGTAATGTACCATCCACCACTTTTTTATCCACAGCCATATGTTTTAAAAAGTCATCTGGCGTCATATCGGATGGTGACACAACAGGTAGTTTAGCTTGCACTAACAAGCGCCTCAAAACCTCAAGCTCTTGAGCTTCTAACCAGCCAAGACGTATCGATAAATCCACCGCCATCAACATGCCTACAGCAACCGCTTCACCATGTAACCAGTTACCATATCCTTCATGAGTTTCAATGGCATGCCCAAATGTGTGTCCCAAGTTCAGTATGGCTCTTATTCCACCCTCTCGTTCATCCTCAGCCACCACTTCAGCCTTCGCCAAACAAGAGCGTTTAATAGCATAACCTAGTGCAGTATCATCACAAGCTAATAAGTCTTTGGTATGCATTTGCAGCCAAGCATAAAATGACTGATCACAAATCAACCCGTATTTAATAACTTCTGCAATGCCAGCTGAAAGTTCACGTGTAGGTAGCGTTTTGAGCGTTGCAGTATCAGCCAGTACACAGCGCGGCTGATGAAATGCTCCAATCATGTTTTTGCCAAGAACATGATTAACTCCTGTCTTGCCACCTACGGAAGAATCAACCTGTGACAATAAAGTGGTGGGAATTTGGATAAAGTCTACTCCACGCTGATATGTTGCTGCTGCAAAGCCAACCATATCACCAATAACACCACCACCTAAGGCAATGAGTGTGGTAGTTCGGTTATGTCGCTTTTCAAGTAGCTGATCAAAGATTAAATTAACGGTATCCAGCGTTTTATAGGACTCTCCATCTGGTAATACGGCAGTATCAACTTGAAATGCACTCAACGAAGCTTTGACTTTGTTTAAATAAAGAGGGGCAACAGTTTCGTTGGTCACTAGCATCACTTGTCGACCACGAATGTAGGGGGATAATAAATCAGGCTGCCCCAATAGACCTGGGCCAATATGTATAGGATAACTCCGTTCACCTAACGCTACTTGCAAGGTTTGCATAGATTCATTCCACCCTGTTTTAATACACACACTAAGTCAGTTATCTTAAGAATGCATCATACACTTTCATTAAAAGTGACTGGTATCAGCTGTCACATACATGACACTTAATAGTCATTTTTATGTAAGTTATTTCTCTTAGTCTAACGGTGTAGTTGTTCTAGGTCATTACGAAAATGCCGCTTAAGCTGCTAGATGCGGCTTTTCTTTTAACACAAGCCCATCTAACCGACCAAACGTCCACAGTATAGCTTCTTTCCATCTCTCAATGCGAAACGATAACAGTACCTTCTTGATAATGAGTTATAGTTATATCAAACAACACTTGAGTGGTGATATGGATGAGAGGAGCAGGTGGAACGAACGGCGGGGTTGGACAGTTTTTAATTGGGCTGATCATGATGTGTGCTGGCTTCTACATGTTATTTAATGCCATTATGGTTAACTCATCGTTTAATATGGGTATGCGTCTATATGGTGCTAATTTATTTGGCGGTCAATTTAACATTACCAGTGGTATGGTAATGGTACCCTTTATTTTTGGTATTGGTATGCTGTTCTATAATGCTAAAAATTTTATTGGCTGGCTACTCACACTAGGTTCACTCACCGCGCTTATTTTTGGTGTTATTTCCTCTATACATTTTACTATGCGTTCTATGACTGCTTTTGAGTTAATTACCATTTTAGTGCTTGCAATTGGTGGCCTTGGTTTATTTCTCAGATCATTTAAAACCCAGTAAATAAAAGCTACTCTTTATCATCGACGCTATTACTGTTTGATAACATTAACTATAGGTACAAAGCACTTGCATAGGAAATAGTCACATCGTGCTCGATAAGAGTTATGCAGACTCTGCAGGGAAAGATGTATTAAAAGTGGTTTTTAAGGAGCAACTCATATGCTTTTCCCTGCATAAAATCCTTAATTATCGGTCGCTTCAACTTAAAACCATCGTACACAATTAATTATTAACAAGCTTCAAATTAGTTGGCTAGCTTAGGGAGAAATGAAATATCAACATAATATTTCTTTGGATTATCTTTTTCGATGAATACTGTTATTTCTTCTTGAAAAATATGGTCAGAAGGATTAAACCAGATATTTTCACTCTTAAACAAATGAAGCTCATTTGTTACTGTATTTTTCCACTGCGCATAAATTTGATATGGATGCCGACCATTAACACTGACAGATCTATTCACTTCAACACTTTGAAACATTGCTTTAACAGGCATTCCTCTCTCTAGTAAGTACTTTCTTTTTCTATTTTTTAGGCTACCAAAAAGAATGATCAAAAACCCAATCAAGAAAAAAACAGCTCCCATTCCTCCCACAATAACAGCCAATCCCCATAGAGAGAAAAAACTATTTATTTTTGCATTACCAGGCATTGATTCTTGATATAATACATCAACAGTCTCTCCTCTTGAATAACTTGGAGGGTTACTCCCTGTGGAAGATGTGAACTCTACCAAATCACCTTCTTTAGTTTTAAATTCAATAACCGGTCTATACGTTATTGAGTCACTTGATCTTGAGCTAACCATATCGACGACAACACCATCAGCTTTTATTGCTTCAGCAACAAAACTTTGAGTATTTTGGTACGCAAAAAATGCTCCCACAAGCATTGCAAGACCAATTAATAAGAATAAATATTTTACGACAGCAATAACTTTCACAGACATCTCCAATGATATAAGCACTTAAAAAGTGGGAGCAAGATAAGACATAGCATTTGCCTAAATGCACAACACTCGCAACAATACCTATATTATAGACAGCACACTGGAATGAAATATAAAATACAATCACAGAGCAACAATTGGTAACGAAAGTCCAAAGCGTTATTTCACTACTTCTTGAACACTTTACCAAAGGGATACACTGTGAATGGTACAGTATTTTAGATGTGGCAAGCTGATCGTAGTGAAAATCTCAATACCATAGCAATGACCAGTAAAAATGTTTTCTTAGCAGACTGGCTCTTCACTACTCCGGCCGTTATCATACAACCTGTCACGGGTATAATGATGTTAGCCAGTGTTGGAATCCCTTATACAACACCCTGAGTCCTTACTAGCCTTGTTTTATATGTAGTAGCAGGAGTTTGCTGGTTACCTGTTGTCTATATTCAAATAAGGATAGCGAATCTAACTGCAACAGCATTAAAACAGCACTCTCCTCTACCACTAGCTTACCGTAAACTTATGACATACTGGTACAGTCTAGGCTGGTCTGCGTTTATTAGGGTTATTGTTATTTTCTACTTAATAGTCTTAAAACCAAAAATCTGATAATTATATTAAAGTCAAGTAAACACATTTTTTACTTTATACCACTGAAATCAACATCCATACAACAAATAAGTACTGACCAAATTCAGCTACTACAACTAATAAGGTAACTCACTTGCCTACCGTAAAAATTAATTGACAAATACTCCATAAATAATGCTGCACCAAAAAATGATTGTTTGTTTTTTATACGTTCAATACTCTATATACGAGCAAAACTTTCACTCAAAAGACTTCACCATTTGTAGTTTTATTCAAATTTCAAGCTTAGCATAACCATTCAAAAAAATAATTTAAATAAAAATCTCATAATAGTCACCATCCATTACAGATAATATCGATATTTCCCTACCAACTAGTTCCTTTCACAGAAAAAGACTCCTACACCTCTTTAACACAATAATTTTTTTAATTGGAACAGATATTGCGGACAAATTTACGCCTACTAACTTTTACACAACTGTCTCAATTAACCAACTAATTTTTTATCAGCATTTATTTAAAAAATCCTCAGACACTAGTGGCCTGTCCAGCTTTTACTAGGAATATACTAAAAGTCTAATTAGGAGATAATGATAATTATGAAGTCACATTTTTTTAAGAAAACAATTAGTATGTTTGTAATACTAATGCCAGCAACATCCTCTTACTCTTTACCAGTTCTCGAAGGCAATAAGTTTTTCGCGCCTTCATCACTATTTATTTCTTCGGACTGGTTATATACAGGTACTATACCATCCTCTGTAGACGCTGGATTCAAAGCTAAAAATATTGATGATCCCATTATAATCTGCGTCCCACTTTTCGGTTGTTCTGAGTTCGGTGGTGATCAGCAATTTGCCACCGGCAGACGTACTATGACTGCAACTGATGGTGCAAATCCTGCGTACACGTTAACCTTTCGAGGTGAATTTATGGGAGAGACTTTTGAAGCTTGGGAGGATAGTCTTTTAGATCAGAGTTTAGGTAAAAAATTTGATTCAGATGTTGATAGTGTCGAGTTTCCAGCACCTGGAGGAGCGATCACTAACGAACACCCCATTCCTGATGAGTGGCGAAGTCTCAACGGATATGCAAGTCCTACAGGCAGTCATGCTAAATTCAATAAGACTTACTCTTTGTCTCACTCATATATCAATGCTGGAGAATTTGGTTGTCCAATAGACGCTGGCCACTGTAGATATACTGAATCTTTCTTCAAAGGAGGAGCTAATTTAGAAGCCATGTTACAAGGGTCTGGCTCAATCGAAAACGTAGTGGCCGGAACACAGTCAGTAAATATTAATGCCAAAGCTAATCGTATTACTACATTTAAAGTTAATGACGATCCAGTATTTTCAGGAGAAATCAATGGAACAGCATCATCCTTCACATTAGAGGAAGAAAAGATCAAGTCTATAGACTTTTCTTTTACAGGTAATTTTGCGGACAAAAGCTTCACCATAGGCGCGGATGTCCAATGGGATGGTAGTGGAGATACATCTAGTTTTGATGCATCATACGTACGACGAGTTGAAATGCCTGATTTTGTGAGTGTTGGTTTCGCTGAAGAGTTCATAGTCGAAGTTCGTGATGACCCTCAACTTACAGCTGGAATAGAAGGAACTGATTTTTTTAAAGCAAAAGTTCTTGCATCTTCAGGGATGAGCGCTATTGATAGTGTATTAAGACCTGTATTTGAGCCAGTTGAGTCAGGCCGACTTTCTATATTAAATGCTAAAGTTACCAATAAAGGGCGTTTACTTAAAATACCCGATAGCATTTTTTTAAATGATCGCTCTTTGCAATTCGATATCGGAATTATAAATGATGGTTTTATTGATATAATGGTCAATGATATTGCTATATCAATATTTGATGAAGATATATTCTTTGACGATTTATTAGCAAGCTTTATAAATGATAATCTTAATTTTATATTATCTCCAGGACAAATGTTTAACTTTGCATTCAATGTAGATGTCATGGCAGGTGCACTTAATGACGCCGTTGATCTATTTGAGGGAAACTACTTAGAGTTTGAAGCCATAGGTAAATTTAGTTATTCTGACTCCTTCGGCACACGCACTAGAGAATTCAGCGCGATTTTTGTTCCTGAGCCTAGAGCATTACTATTCATGCTAGTGGGACTAACTATGATCTTTCGAATGAAAAAAAATAATAGGAAAAAAAGTTAAATCAGAGAATAATGCTACCTGAAGTTTAGGTAGCTCTTCAAATATCAGTTACCGAACCCAGCGATAACCACCTCTTCTCGCTGAGTGAACTTAAACTCAACACGTGTTGCATTACCACTGAACCGTGGTACATTAGAAAGCGCTTCAGGATTGGTAATATCAAGTGTGGTGCATCCAGGCAAATTATAGATGCTTGTTTCATCTCCAGATGGCGTACACAGTGTTCGAGAAATAGGCACGATACTGCTTGACCCACCACGCAAAGTCACATTTACACGACTACCATCAATATTCTCACTATGGGTATGAAAGAAAAATCCCCCCGCGGCAACATTCATACTGGTTAAACTTGGAACACCTTGCCCTGTTATACGCTTAAAAAAGTCAATTGCCGTCATTAAGTTTGCAGGCTCAACAAAATAAACTCGATTACTTGTCTCGGAAGGTATTGAGTTATCTATTAGGCTATTTACAGCATCCTGATTAATTGGCATACCTTCTCTCCTTATGTTAACTGTATGTTGACTTTTAAAGTCACGTCATTTTGGGTGAATTTTCCCAGTAATAAAGTACATTAGACCCTTTCACGAACAAAAATATTGCTTACGCTTTTTGACAAGCCTCTCACTTTTACAACTTTAATTTCATAAGGTCAGAATAAGTAACTCATAAGAAGGTATGAATACATTGTCTTTGGATTTTAGCTAGACAAGCTAATTACAAGATGGATATACCCAATACGAATGGTTTTTAGGTGTGGTCATCAAGTGACGAAGCCCCATGAGCCTATATTAATAGGTGATTGGGGTGAGGAGAGAAGATAACAAAACCTAGAAAACATTCGTGAAAGGTATAAAGTCAAAATATTTGTGGCAGGAGAAAGTTACTGACTATAGTTTTCTGACGCACTTTCAAGGCTGTTAATATCACCTGCACAGATATACTTTTTCAACGCATTAAATTTTCGCTCAGGCCACTTGTAAATATTTAGAAGAAGAAGCCTTTCAATAACATCCTCAGGAAACAGTGTTTTAACCACTTTTGCAGGGTTACCAGCGACAATTGTGTAAGGTGCAACATCCTTTGTCACTACCGCATTGGCAGCAATCACTGCACCTTCACCTATTTGAATGCCAGGCATAATCATGGCCCGCATACCAATCCATACCCCATCATGAATAACTGTATCGCCTTTTCCTTCATACGATTCTTTCACTTGTTCAATAAACGGGTAAAAACAAAACCAGTTAATTTGGTGATTATGGTTTCCTCCCATTAAAATAACAGCTTCAGCTCCTATACAGACATAATCACCGATATACAGCTTATCAACCTCCCATAGCGATTCCCATGTATTTAAGCTGTATTCATCACCATACAGATAACGTACAACTGATGCTTCAAAGCTACCACTCCACGCATCACTGTAATAGCTATGAGTTCCTTTAACATGAATGTTAGGATTTTTCACGGCTTCATGTAAAAGTTCAATTTTTGACCAGTGTTTTTGCTCACTCAACTTACTCATCCCTTTATTACTCTTATATATACCCAAAACGAAGGGTTATTAGCGCCGACAACAAACTCTAAAAATGATTCATGAGGGGTATAAAGGATTAATCAAACTAATACTAACCAGTCAACTCAGTATAACGAGCTGTTTAGCTTTATGTCATTGCTACCATCTAATATACTTCTAAATGAGGATGGGAACCTTTATCATTTAAGGCGATCCAAACAACCATGACAGATATTGGGTTATTGAAAGAAAGTATATGAACTACAGCCACATGTAAGAAAGTTGTCTAAAGTCTGAGGCTAGATCACTTGACGGCCACACCTAGAAATCCTTCATTATGGCTATATAAACAATGTATAACCACCGAACTAAGCAAACATACTAAACTGCTTAGCACAAAAATATAAAGCTTATGGCTACAATAGAGTAATGTGGTTTGACTGATGAAAAAAGGTAAGCAGCAATGCCTAAACTGAAAAATACTAAAGATGAATACGGCTGGATCTCTATCAGTTTGCACTGGCTAGTTGCTATTTCAGTTATTGGTCTTTTTATCCTTGGCTTATGGATGAGAACTTTAAGCTATTATGATCCTTGGTATCAACTTGGTCCACACATCCACAAAAGCCTAGGCGTAATCTTATTTACCGTACTTATCTTACGTGTATTAGTACGTCTGTTTAACCCTCCACCAGCCCCATTACTAACACTAAGTAAATTTGAGCGAGTTGCGGCTCATAATGTGCATATTCTTTTATATGTGTTGCTTTTTTGCATCATGATAAGTGGATATTTAATCTCAACAGCTGATGGTAGGCCCATTGAGGTTTTTAACTGGTTTAATATCCCTGCAACTATAACGGACATTGAAAATCAGGAAGATCTCGCAGGGGAAATCCACTACTACCTAGCACTTTCTGTCATTATACTCGCTGGCCTTCATGCACTTGCTGCATTTAAACATCACATTATTGATAAAGATAATACACTAAAACGAATTCTGGGGTTAAGTAAACCATCCCCGTAAAACAACACAAAACCATGCAAAAAAGGAGAGCTCATGAGCATTCTACGTAAAAGTCTAGCCATTGCATTATTACCTGTTTCGATGTCTCTTGCTTCTATTACATCAGCAGCAGACTATGTTATTGACACTAAAGGTTCACATGCCTTTATCCAATTTAAAATACAGCATCTTGGCTATAGTTGGCTGCTAGGTCGTTTTAATGAATTCGAGGGAACATTCAGCTACGATGATAAAAAACCAGCCGATTCAGAAGTTAACGTCATCATTAAAACAGCAAGCGTTGACTCTAACCATGCAGAGCGAGACAAGCACTTACGCAGTAAAGACTTTTTGAATGTTAGTAAGCACCCGACAGCAACATTCAAAAGCAAAAAAATCACCGATAATGGTAATGGTTCAGCAAAACTTATTGGCGATCTTACCCTAAATGGTGTGACCAAAGAAATTACCATTGACGTTAATAAGATTGGTGAAGGAAAAGATCCTTGGGGTGGCTATCGTGCAGGTTTTGAAGGAACAACGAAGTTTGCCTTAAAAGATTTCAATATTAGCAAAGACCTTGGTCCAGCATCACAAGAAGTAGAAATGTACTTATCTATCGAAGGCATTCGCAAGTCATAGTAATTTCAAGCCTTTTATTACAGTCACTGTAGATACCACTCAATGAAGTGTATACCCTCAGATTAACGCTGAGGGTATACTATCTATTGCACTTTTTTTACGTTTACTTTTCATATCCCCCTAAAAAGAGGTCAATTAAAAGTAACATGATTGAACTTACAAAAATGCGCTCTCATACTGTATCTATGTGACTAGTTTGAAAAGTTTTTTACCTTTTGCTGTTAGCTTTACTCTGCGATACCGAGCATCATACATTTGGCTGGGCATATAACGTATCAAATTGTGTTTTTTTCCTACTTTAATGATACAATCTAAATCATTTTTAGATAATGTCCCTCGTAATTCATTGAGTTCTCCATTACTCTCTTCTAATAATTCACAGAACTGTCGAAAACGAATCAAACCACTCACTGTCATTTTATCTAAATGCATCTGAGAAATTTTCTTTAGATTCTCCATCCTTGAATCCCTGTTATTCTCGTTTTTTACTATAGTGTTTTTACTTACAACATCTCCAAAGAGAATCGTTCTAAGATGATTATTATTAACTGAATGATCTTATTAACCCAATTTGATTAACATAAAATAAGAGCATGTCAACATAAAAACACAGTTCAAGCTATTGCTAAACGAGAAATTATATCAAAATAATTTATATACTACACTTAATAGTTTACTGCTATACGAATTTAATTCTAATACTTCTAACGATCATCCATCAACTGATGTATATATACTCTTCGCGAATGATTTTTAGGCTTTGTTACCATCGCTCTTGACCACCAAGGATGGTGGGAATGCAGTTTATGCAGGAGCATTTAACTGCCACCCCAGTCATTTAGTTTATCTAAACTCCTGAGGCTTCATCGCTCGGTGGCCTCGCCTAAATAACCCTTCGCGGTGAGTATATACCACTTTATTTTGACACCTAAAAATGATTCATTATGGGTATAAATAACAGGAAAGTAATAGCAAGGAAGCAATAATTACTTGGTATTCACGAAAAATGAAAGCCTAAAACAAAACACAAGTTCAAAAAATTATCTAAATGCCTGTGCATCTTCACTTTTTTTACAGACGAAAACATCCAGCACTTAACAGCATTTATTCTCACCCTGTGATTAATACCTTGCAATCAACTTGGGTCTGCAGTCTCTTTATTCTCCGCAGGAGGTATTGGCGAAATATAACCTATACCTAATAACAGTCCCCCAACAACTAAAAATGCAGCAATTCTAGCAAGCGTGCCAGTTGATGATAAATCAATAAGAAAGAGTTTTATCACCACAATAGACAATAGTACTACTGCGCAAACCCACAGCCAACGCCATTGAATCCTTGTACTGCAAAACATTAATGCGGCACCTGTTGCCGCCCAAAATATAGAGTACACCGCTTGAACTAGCGCTGTAGAAAACAATGTTGAAAAGTCATAGTAAATTCCAACCCAGTGGTGAAGCACTCTGGCAATGATGAAATTAACCCATATAAAAGCAACAATGCCCAGCAAACCATACAGGATTTGATACTCAACTCTAGGTAATAACTGGCTACGACGGCAGCGAATCCACCAACGAATAGTAAGCAGCCAACTGCCTATCCACACAAGATCAATAGGATTCAACAACGGAATATATACTAATGGCTGGCTGCTACCTGAATGTCCCAGTGAAATTAACTGCCATAACAGCATGACCGCTAACAGCGGCACTGCAGTTAATCGCCAATATGCACGCTGATGTGCTGTAACAGGCCATGTATGATGAAATTGTATACCTGCAAATATCAACAATGGACCTAGCATCAATGCACTAAAAACCCAAGCACTACGAGCGTTAAACCATAACTGTGCAAACTCATAGCCCCCCCAGCTGAAAAGCACCGCTAGTAACCAGGCACAAACAGCATGGTTAATTCCTCTCAAGGGAATTACCCAAGGCATCCAGTCACCTCGCCACAGCTGCTGCACCAACCACATAAAGGTTAAGGGCCATAACCAATAACCACCATCACTGATTGGACTTTCCTTCGTCAACATAAAGCCCATTAAGGTTATTGCGATGAATGTAATGAACAGCCATATATGAGACTGTAGTAAAGGCCAGTCATACCATTCATCAATCCCTTGTAATACAACACTGGTAATCACAGCAAAGACGAGTAAAACGGTAAAAAACCAGCGATCGGCCACAAACATATCAAAATGCTCAATCGCTCCGCCATACCACCAGCACAGCCCCCATAACCAACCAATGGTTTCCAGCCACGCCGAACTACGCCAATTTACTGGTGCTAACTTAAAAGACCAATAGGCACTGAAAAATGCGGCTAAGGAAATCAACGAAGTAGCAAGCCAGTTTGAGGGAAGTGCAGCAACCAGAGTATAGTTTGGCGTAATATCAAATAGGAAAATGACTGCTGATAATAGCTGTAACAGAATCCCAAACCACATAAGCCTGCGGTTCAGCTGGCGTAATGCCAGCCATATTAAACCAGCACCCTCAATTGCCCATGCTGCACTACTCCATTGCCCATCCAGCGCTAAAGGTAAAGATATACTGCAAAATAACAGGCCCAAGGCATAGTAAACTTGTCCTAGCAAAGGCAAAGTCAGTACTGTTGTTCTTTTAATTACACGTGCTAAGCCAAAATAACAACCACCTAAAATAAGCGCACTAAAGGCGAGAACATAGGGTTTATGCAGCGTTAACAACGTTTGCCAGGTAAACGCTACAATAGGAGAACCCAACACCATTGTACTATCCACATAAAGACCTGAATTAATCCACCCCCCTTGCTGTATATATTGAGCCAACTGCATTTTTATTCTGCGCGCATACAGTAGACCAATGAGTGTGTACAAGACTAAGAATGCAATAATGAAAAATTCCACCACCACAAAGAAACTGGAATGATAGCGCGCCACTCCCCAAGCAGATGCAATAATAACTGTGAATATAAAACCTAATACATTAAGCAACCGCCAAGCCTTGAACCAAGCGATCAAGGCTATTCCTATATTTAGCATTAAATAAAAACTAAAAAGATGAATATAGTTGCCTTGTCCTGTTGATATCAGCACAGGTGCTAAAAAGCCTGCAACTAACGCTAATATGGCCATACTGCGTGCATCTTGCAAAATTGCCAGGTATGCAGTTACTCCAATAAGTGACAACATTAATACAAAAGTAACAAGTGAGCTAAGGAGCTGGTAGTAGCTAAAGGCGGCAAACAATGTAAGGTATATGATACCTATGCCCCCACCTTGAACAATTAGGCCATAAACCCTTCTCGTATGACGCAACTTCCAGCCAAAAATGAGTAAGCCAGCACCAAGCGCACATACCGCCAATAGCCTTAGCTCTATAGAAATCAGGTCTTGCTCAGCTACATACTTCAATAAAAAAGCAACACCAAACAGCAAGACAATTACACCCACTCTCACAACCACATTACCTGTCGTAAAGTAGTTAATGATAAAAGTCATCAGTCGGGAAATAGCATCTGGTTGATACGTATCATCAACGCTTACTGACGTTTCGTTTGTAGCCCACGCTTGATCATTAAAGTGTTTTTGCTGGCTTAAAGTCTCTCTTTCTTCTTCCGCGTGATGCTGTGCAACAGCAGCCTGTTCATGTGCTGTTGCTAATTGTTCTTGCTCCGATATAGCTGAAGAAGAGACATGAGCAGTAACTTCTGTTACTGCTGACGGAGCTGAAGCTTTTTCAAGAACATCATTCACCTCCGTATTTGGCGCGGCTACATCCATTAAAGATGGGGGTGAAGACTTATTAGTAGCGGAAAACAAAGAAGAAAGTTGCTGAGTTAATTCTGTTATCTGTCTATTCAGTGCAGTGATTTGCTCACTTGAACGCTTTAACTGAAAACGTAACTCACTAATAGCCCCCTGTAAAAAAAAGTTCCATACAACCAAGCCAATCACAACCAAGGGAACTAATCCTACAAGTATTATTAACAACTCCATGGCAGTTACCCATGCTTTAACTATTTATAGTGATAAGGCACTTATAGTCATGTTGAAGGTACCTTCTCAGCTGAGGACGCTATACAGCACGTTTATAAAGATCTTACTGTCGTGTAACGGTCTTAGCATATGTCTTCGATGATGAAAAAGTATGTGGCAAGTAAAATGTAGCATATTTCACGCTTGCAGATGGTCAGCACACATCGTTTTTTATTGATACGTTAGCTGTTATAGCAGCTTGAAATATGAAATGAGGTAGAAACAACCAAGCATTGAGGATTTATGAAAACCCTCAATAAAAGTATGGAAAAGAGGTAATATATACCCAAAACGAAGGGTTTTTAGTAGGGCTAGTCTGGTCTGTTAAGACTAACGATAGCATAAACTGCATTCCCACCATCCTTGGTGGTATAGCGCACATAAAAATGATCCGTGAAGGGTATAGACGTCAAGAGCAGTACTACTCTGAGCGTTGATAAATCATATCCCAGACTCCGTGGCCTAAGCGATGACCTCGCTTTTCGAACTTGGTGAGAGGGCGAAAAGCAGGACGTTCAATATATGGATAGTACTCAGTTGCTGTATTCTTAAAGCCGTTGGCATTTTCTAAGACAGCAGCCATATGTTCTGCATAGTTTTCCCAGTCAGTCGCCATATGGAAAACCCCTTCGAGCACAAGTCTTGAGCGAACAAGCTCAGCAAAGGCAGGCTGTACCAAACGCCGTTTATGATGACGCTTTTTATGCCAAGGATCTGGAAAATAAAGCTGCACTCGTGAGAGTGAAGATTCAGGAATGCAATGTGATAAAACTTCTACTGCATCATGACAAAAGACTCTTAAATTCGTTAACCCTTGCTTATCTGCTTCATTAAGAAGTGCACCTACCCCAGGCCGATGAACTTCAATACCGATAAAATTATTCTCAGGACTCTGCTTCGCCATTTCTAACAACGAATGTCCCATGCCGAAACCAATCTCTACGATAGTAGGTGCCTCTCGGCCAAATAGCTGGGTAAGATCAATTTGGTCAGGCGTATAATCCAGTCCCATTTTGGGCCAAACTTCATCCCAACCTCGTTGCTGCCCAGCCGTCATCCGCCCAGCGCGAATAACAAAACTTTTTATGACCCGGTGCTTTTTACCTGGTACAGAATCCTCTGTCATCACTCTATCTCTACTACTACACAATAACGCTCAGTTTCGCCAAAACTAACAAGTTATCCCTGAATAGCCTTTTAGTGACCATATACATTGAATACGTATTAGCTGCCACCCACTATAACCTTGGCGCTTACTTTGATAAACCCTCAGTGAAGGCTATAAAGTACAAATTATAGGGATTAGCCAGGTCAATGCCAGACTTGACTACAGGTTTTGCTCATTGCTTTAGGTTAGTGCTTTTACCATCATAACAGTGATATTCAAATAGGGTTAACAGGCCCTAATCAGCCTTAAGCCTGAGACGAGCGTGTTTTCGCGCTAATACCACCAATAACAACCACCCATTCAATAACAGTATCCCACCCAATGGCGTGACCATACCAAGCCAGCGAATACCTGTGATACTGAGTAAGTAAAGGCTACCGGAAAAAAGCAATACACCCATTAAAAAACAGTATCCAACCCAGTTAATCATTGAGTGTTTTATATGTGCTCCAAGCAAAGCAACAGCCAATAGGGCAAAAGTATGATAGAAGTGGTAATTGACTGCTGTTTCATAAACAGCCTGTAATTCAGAAGTCATTGAAGGCTGTAAACTGTGAGCCCCAAAAGCACCAAAAGCCACAGCTAATAACCCACTCACTCCACTCACATGTAACCATCGATAATTCATTGTCAACGCTCAGCTCTTCATTGATGACAGGTCCTTTTACCCTAACATCAAGAGCTAATACAAAAAAGCCAGCGTCAGCATCAACCTATTAGTTACAAAAGTTTCTTTAGGAAAAATGAAAGATTAAGGAAAAAGAAATGACATCCTTGTCCTTGCGCCACATGTTAACCAGAAGGGGTTAAACGAAGCTATAAAGATCATTCTGTCATGAGAAATATATTAACCACTTTATGACCTTCATAAGTCATGCCAAATAATATTTTTCGCTATAAAACAGATCATTACAAAAAAACTAAGGGCAAAAAAAGCTATAGTTGGAAATTTATCCGACACTAATAAGAGAAAGGAGTAGATCTGCTTTATCTGATACAACTTTTTACGTGTTATCAAATAAAAAAAGAGCCCGGTAACCAGGCTCTCTAAAAATTAGCTATTTTTACGGCGAAGTCTAGACATACCTAGCAGCGTAGCTCCAAATAACAACGCGGTAGCAGGCTCTGGAACACGTACATTGTAGCTAAAATCATCCATTACCCACTGGTAGTCATTTTGGTTTTCACTGTAAATAACCAGACGATCAATGTTGCGCCAGTCTAAGCGAATATTTAGCGGCACATCGGTACCAATACTAAACCTTTGACTCATGTAGACTTGCTGATTATCACGCCAGCCTGCAAACATAATATCCTGATCATTCCAGCCTGAAGTAAAATTAGCACTAATAAAATCAAAGGTAGAGTCTTGACCTAACCAATCGAAAATAGCTGGGCCTACGCCATACGCGTTAAAAATAGCATTCGAACCCGATGTAACACCTGTTGTAAATCCACTATTAGATTCAAGATGTTCCCGGCTATATGCAACAATAGGAGCAGAGCCATTTCTTGACCATGAAAAGCCACCATAGCCTTCAGGTAAAGCTGTAGCAGATGTTCCAGGGTCTAAATCATCAAATGTGATAACCCCCGCTTGAGCTGAAGTAATACACGCCACAGCTGCGACTGCAGATAGTGTGCGACTTATTATTTTTATCATTCATTTCTCCTAATCTTTTTCTTTATTATTAGTGAGGCAAGTATGTGCAATAATGCACACAATAAAAACAAATGACAATTTTTAAGTCATACATCAGTTGCAGCTTATTTAAATAGCTTTATGTTATAGGTCTACTGTTTTACTTTTTAGCAAAATAGCCTTATGGGCACCTCAAAAAATGCACTTTTTTCGAAATAGCTGTGTCAGCGCTGTACTCGGATCCTCATGTACTCCTTATACACACCGGTCTTCCGTGCAGTGCTTCTTTGCCCTTACACAAAAATCGCTATTTTTTGAGGTACCTTTATTACATTAAAAATGTGATTGATACCATTCGCGAAAGCTTTATTGATATACCCAATAAGAATGGTTTTTAGGTGCAACCATCGAGTGACCAAACTCCATGAAACTATAGCCACATGAAATTATAGACCCACGAAACCATACCCCATAAAACTATATTAGAAGTTCCATGAGCCGATATTAATAGGTGATCGGGGTGAGGAGCGAAGACAACAAAACCTAGAAATCATTTGTGAAAGGTATACAGAGAAAAGATGAATAAGTGCAGGTAAAAGCTATATGCAAGGGGTAAAAACAACAAACCACCTTACTGTAGTTTGTTGTCGACTTTCAAAAGAGCGTGTTACTTTTCAGCTGGAATATTTGCTACTACCTGAGCATTCAATGCTTCAAGCTCCGCCACAAGGGATTCTTGATCAAGATCGGTAGGTACAATTAAGTCAAAATCTGCTTTTAAGACACTTCCGCCTAATTCAGTTACTGCAAAGGAGTGACACTCCATATTGCTGATGCTAGCTCCATAGCTTTCTAAAATATTATAGATATCATTAATAAAGCCTGGCCGATCATCAGCCTCAACGATCAGTTGAAGTGTTTTGACCTCCACTGATGAAGATGGCTGTACCTCAGAAATAACAGCATATAAATCAGTAATATTGGTTAACTCAGTTTGTAGTGACTCTGCCAGGCCTTCTTCAACTTCAATTTTAATAATCCCAGCACATTGGCCTTCAAGATGACTTATTTTACTTTTTAACCACACTCCCTGTCGGTCATGAGTTTTTTCAGCTAATAATCTTATTAACCCCGGACTTTCAGGCCCCATTAAGGTGAGAATGAATTGTTTTTTCATAGCCTATTTCCCGTCGTTAATGCTGAGCATTTACAATGAAGGCTCAGCATATCGATTTTTAATTATTAACGAAACGCAGGTACTAAAGCTGGTACCCCAGGCAACATGCCAACAGCTGCCATAGCAACAAAACAAATACCAAATGCCAGGCCTGGAATTACTACTTTATCAACAAAGCTAAGTGCTTTAGAGCGGTCTTTATCACCAATTAAGCCATTATTATCTAACAGCATTGTTAGTGACCAGCCAAAAACAGGATTTACAACTGCTGAGGCAAAGATACAGATACCTGCAGACTGGGTGTCTTTTGTATCCTTAACCATTTGCATACCCGCTTCAAGTAGTGGCAAAAATACGCCCACTAATAAAGCAACACTCATCACTGGTCGCCATACTGTGATATCCATAGGGTAACCCACTACAGCAACGATGACGCACATAATACCTAATAGAATGGCCCCACCAGGAATTGGGCGCTTTGCTATCGCCGCAGGAATCATATAGGTACCCCAAGAGGAAGTAATGTTTCCTCCCCCAAATGCGGTTCCCACAACCTGGCGGATAGAACATGCTGTCATAGTATCATCAACATCCATCAGCACATTTTTGGCTTTTTTCGGGTAGTTAAGCTCCTGAAATACACGGTGCCCCAGAAAATCAGGAGACCACATAGCAACAGCAAGAATGGCAAAAGGTAAGGAAGCAATGAAATGCTGCATATTTGGTAGGCCTAATTTCCAGCCAGTTTCTGTTGATCCCCACCAGTACATTGGATTCAGGTTAGGTAAGCCAGGCGCTGTTTTAAACTCAAAAGGCGCTCCAAGTGCCAACGCAATAATAACTGCCGCAACTGAGCACAAGGGAATCGATAACCAACGCTTACCAATCCGAGCCAAATAAGCATAAAGCACAATGTTGACCAGCAGCACCACAAATGCCACATACCCAACATTCATTTTGCCTGCCCACTCGATAAGCGAGTTAATCTGCGAAGCTGTCCCCGTTAACCCCAGGTAGGCGAGTAGGCCACCGGCCACCCCCTGTCCTGTTAACTTAACCAGTCGTGAACCGCCTTTAGTAATACTCAAAATTAAGCCAAAACCACCAAGCAAAATGGCAAGGGCCAAAGGATGCCCACCAGCCATTGCTATCATGCCAATCAAAGGAATCATTGGACCATGATTACCCGCTAAATTAGCACGTGGGTTTAAAAAGCCAGAAGTTAAAATAACAAACAAGATAGCGGAGACGAGCATCTCAACGCGAACGTTTTCAATAACAAAGTTTGCATCAAGCCCATATCCTGCAGCATATGAAGACATTACTGCAGAGTACATTACGGTGATCCCGATAGTTCCCGCTAAAGCAGGTACAAGATCTTCCCACTCAAACCGAAAATCACGTCCTGGAAGATTAAGCTTCCAACGACGCGGTTTCATGATGGTTAACTCATGATCAAGATAGTCAGAGCGGCTTGCAAACTCACTACTGGGACGATGTAATTCCTGGTAACTTTTCTCTTCGTTAAGATCACTGGTATCTTCACCAGCTTCATGAGGATGACTGTTATGCATAATGGCAAATACTTCCTACTACATACTACTCATTACTTATTAATCAGTGTGGAAAGCGTTTGTCCACTTCAGATACCCAGCATCAGTTGAGCAAGCATTCCCCACACTTTATGGCGCAAAGTGTAAGTTGTTTTTAGTATGCAACTAATGACCATGATCATTAGTTATACATATTCTGTTTGATATGCCCACTACACTAGTCTTAAGCACAAATTCGCTTTTGCAATAGCCTATGCATGTCATCTAAAGCATATAAAGCACAAAGACTAGTGTTCGCTTTAAGCCAATTAAGCTTAACTAGACATAGTGTAGTTCAGTTCGGAATTCATGCTTAAGCTTATTTTATGGACTGGCAGTAGCTGCCTTTAAGTTAATGCGCGGGATAAGAGTAATTGATAGAAGGATCATACTACAACCATCTTAAACACAATGATTGCTCAGTATTTTAATGCCTGTTAATGACTGGAATTTAAATGAAGGCTGACGGATTAATAGAACTATGTATCTTTGCACCAGCCCTGTTTGGAGGGTGTCGCAAAACTCCTACGCTCACAACATCCTCCTTGCGGGGAAGGGCTTTCAAAAAGTTTAGTAAGCAATTTCACACTGATTATATGAAGTTGTAGGCTGAGAAATACAATGTGCTTCTAATAGTTCATTCGCCATTTCAGCCAAGCGCGCTCGATTATTTCCGGAAATTTCTACCGAGCCACCAGGTACATCTGCGATTAAAAACCATCCACCTTCAGGAATAGGTTGACAG
Organism: Zooshikella ganghwensis; assembly: GCF_018263875.1. Lineage (NCBI taxonomy): Bacteria > Pseudomonadati > Pseudomonadota > Gammaproteobacteria > Oceanospirillales > Zooshikellaceae > Zooshikella > Zooshikella ganghwensis. Next base: position 131,411 of record NZ_JAEVHG010000004.1, on the reverse strand, counting down.
TCGGCTTCTGTGTATTGATTTTCAGCAAAATATAAACAAGACATATTGAGCACCAACCCTTTTTGTTTTTATACCCTTCAACTACGGGTATAGCTTCCGTTATTCACTCTTATATAGATGTACCTTTTAACCAAAAGTTTTCCAAAAAAAATCCTAATAGTTCACATCTGTCTTGTTTTTTTCGACGCAAATAGACTATTTAGAGCAAGTTGCTCATCCACCCGAACAATTATCACGCAATCATAGAGAAAAATATCAAACAAAAAAGGCTGCATAGTGCAGCCTTTCAAAACATGAGAAAATATTTTTACTGTTTACTTTACATACTACGCCTGGAGCGTCATTTTCAGTTTTTTCATTGCATTCTTTTCCAACTGGCGAATCCGCTCAGCAGATACACTGTACTTAGCCGCTAATTCATGCAATGTGGCTTTGTTATCGGTTAACCAGCGATGATGCAAAATATCTCGACTGCGCTCATCCAAACCAGCCAGCGCATTCTGAAGGTTCTGGGTTGATGTTTCAGTCCAGTTCGCATCTTCAAGCTGGCGAGCTGGATCATAGCGATTATCTTCTAAGTAGAATGCTGGCGCTTGATAGGCTTGATCACTATCATCATCTACACCTGCATCAAATGCTGTATCTTGGCTTGCCATGCGTGACTCCATCTCACGCACCGTCTTTGGCTCAACACCTAAATCTTTAGCAACGGCTTGTACTTCTTCATTGGTGAACCAAGCCAGCCGCTTTTTCGAGCTACGCAGATTAAAGAACAGTTTACGCTGCGCTTTAGTGGTAGCGACTTTCACTATACGCCAGTTGCGTAGAATAAATTCGTGCATCTCTGCTTTTACCCAGTGTACTGCAAATGACACCAGGCGAACGCCCATTTCAGGATTAAAGCGCTTAACCGCTTTCATTAAACCGACATTACCTTCCTGAATAAGGTCTGCTTGAGACAATCCATAACCAGAATAGCTTTTTGCGATATGGACAACGAAACGTAAGTGAGACATTACCAGCTGGCGTGCAGCATCCAAGTCTTGTTCATAATACAAACGCTCTGCTAACTCACGCTCTTCTTCTGCAGTGAGTACAGCGATACTGTTGACTGCCTGCACATAAGATTCAAGGTTATGTCCAGGAGACAACACATCAATGCGTTGTAATGCAGTGCCCATTAATATCTGCTCTCCATTCTTTGTATAATATTGGCCGAGTGAGTGTATCACCGTTTATTTAAGAGTGCGAACCTGTAAAATAGTTCCTTTATCAAAATTTCGTATATATTAGCCACATAACAAGCCTATATGCCGCTAAAATCCTGATTTTGTACACACTAAGTGTAGAGTGAAGCGTCATCGTGGCTCAATCATTCTTAACTGCCGCTGGCAAGTAAACAAAGCGCCAATCCAACCTAGCACCCCGCTTGTCAAAACCAGTAGCAGTGAGGCATCCAGCGTCATTGCCGCGATCTCAAAATGAGTTTCGTATAGCTGGGACAAATCTGCAACAGGGTCCGTCAGCAACCAAATCAAGCAATGTACAAGTACCAATGCTAGCAGCCCTCCGAGAACACCAAACCAAAGCCCCATGTACAAAAAAGGACGACGCACGTAGGCATTAGTAGCGCCTACCAGCTTCACCACCAGAATTTCTTCTCGGCGACTTTCTATCGCTAAACGTACTGTATTGGCAATAACCAGTATAACGGCTAATGCAAACAGACCTGCTAACATAGCACCTGCTCGTTGGCCAAGCTGGAGCATGGCATTCAATCGGGCAATCCACGCTGTATCAAATTGTACCTGCTCTACACCTTTTATTTGCTTTAGCGTTTCTGCAATAGCTTGCTGGTGATATGCACCATCAACTTGCTTAGGCTGTAATACGATAGTGGCTGGCAATGGGTTTGAAGATAGGTGCTGCAGCACGCCCTTAAAACCACCTTGTTGCTCAAACTCAGACAACGCCTGCTCTGCAGTAATCAACTCAACTTTTGAGAAGCGCTGATCCTGCTGTAACTGGCCAAACACCTCAGTAACACTTTCTGCTGGTGCTTCCAGCTCGAAAAAAAGGCTAATTTGGGGTGCACCATCCCAACGGCTGCTCAGCGTTTGTGCATTCTCAATCAGCAAATAAAGCATGGCTGGCAGTGACAGCGCTACCGCTATCATCAAAGCCGTCATAAATGTTGCAACTGGAGCCTTTAGCAACCGCTGCAAGCTTTGCCACATCATTTGCTGATGATGTAGCAAAAATAAACCGATCTCACTGGTGCGATGGGTACGGTGAGCACTTTTTCGAGGTTGGCTCTCCTGGCTGACACTGGCAGTTTGTCTTGCTGCTGAAGCCCTGCCTTTTGTCTGCTGTCCACTTTTTGGCCGATAGTTTTCCCGAGTGTTGTTCTTCATAGTGCCCCCACATCGGACACTAAACGGCCCTCATTTAATGTCAGTACTCGGTGCTTGAGTTGACCGATAAGGGCTAAATCATGGCTGGCAATTAAAATAGTGACGCCCACCTGGTTGAACTGCTCGAACAAGTGCATGATTTCCCCAGACAGCTCTGGATCTAAATTCCCTGTTGGTTCATCAGCCAGCAGTAAAGGGGGTTTATTAACAACAGCCCGAGCAATCCCAACTCGCTGCTGCTCCCCCCCTGAAAGTGCAATAGGTAATACTTTTTCTTTGTGTAAAAGACCCACTTTATCTAGTGCAGCCCTCACCCGTCGTGGAATATCTCGTGGTGAAAAGCCAGCAATTTGCAGTGGTAATGCAACATTATCAAACACAGAGCGATCAAAAAGTAGACGGTGCTCTTGAAAGACAACACCAATATTACGCCTTAAAATGGGTATCTGGCTGCGCCACAGGGTTTTTAGATTTTGCCCACCCACCCAAATCTGTCCTGCTGAGGGACGCTCAATCGCCGTAATCAACTTTAGAAGAGTGCTCTTTCCCGCACCAGAGTGGCCCGTTAAGAACACCATTTCACCCAGCAGAATCTTAAGATTAATTCCTTCTACACCTGATTGACCTGTTGGATAACGTTTACTGACATTATCAAACTGAATAACTGTCTTATTTTGCTTCATTGATCACGTCTTATGCTTGCCATACTGCTTGCTAGCCTTCTAGGGGGATGATCGAGCCTTACCTATTTTCATCAGAAAACAATGCTTCAATAAATTCATCTGCTATAAATGGACGCAAATCATCGATTTGTTCACCAACGCCCAAAAAGCGGATTGGCAATTTCATCTGCTTAGCCATCGCAAACACTATACCCCCTTTTGCGGTGCCATCCAGCTTAGTAAGTGCCATGCCTGTTAAACCTACCGCAGCATTAAAATCATGAGCCTGATTTAATGCGTTTTGTCCAGTACCCGCATCAACAACCAGCAAAACTTCATGAGGTGCAGAAGCATCCAACTTAGCCATCACTCGTTTTACTTTAGTCAGCTCATCCATTAGGTTACTTTTGTTGTGCAATCGCCCAGCAGTATCTGCTATCAGTACATCAATATTACGTGCTCGAGCAGCTTCAATGGCATCATAAATCACGGATGCACTATCAGCACCAGTATGCTGAGCTATAACCGGTATTTCATTACGCTCCCCCCAGACTTGCAACTGCTCAACCGCAGCAGCCCGGAACGTATCACCTGCCGCTAGCATCACCTTCTTGCCTTCTAGTTGCAGCTTCTTGGCTAGTTTACCGATTGTGGTTGTTTTACCGACACCATTAACCCCTACCACTAAAATCACAAACGGTGTGCGCTGTTGATCGATCACGAGCGGTTCATTAGCTGGCTCCAGCTGCTTACGCAGTTCTGTTTTCAAAGCCACCAACAGTGCATCAGCATCATCCAGCTCTTTATACTTAATGCGCTCTGTCAAGCCATTGATGATGGCAGAAGTCGCCTCGATACCGACATCAGACACCAGCAGTTGGGTTTCAAGCTCCTCCAACAGGTCATCATCAATTTCTTTTTTACCAATAAACAAGGTAGTAACACCTTGCACAAACCCTTTACGTGTCTTAGACAAGCCACGTTTCATTCGAGCAAAAAAACCTTTCTTCGTTTGCTCTTCTGCTTGAGCTGCTACTTGAGTACTTTGCTCAATTGATTCAGATTCGGCTACTGTAATACTTTGTTGCTCAGCTTGTGGCTCGTCACTTTTAACAGGCTCTTCTTGCGGTATAGCTTTGGCTGCTATATCAGTTTGTGGTTTTTCAGCTACCGGTTGTTGCTGTTCTGCACTTTTATCAACGACAGTCTCAGCTTGAGAAACAAGCGACACCTGGCGATCAATGACTTCGTCTGCCTGGGGAGTTTGCACCTCAACTGATGCAGGTTGAGCCACAGCCTCTTTTTCTATTTGAGAGGCATTCTGCTCTTCAACCACCTCAACCGTTTGAATAACAGTTTCAGCTGTAGACTGTTTCTTTTTGCCAAAAGGCCAAAAACGTTTTTTGGGTTTTGACTGATTAGTAGTTAGATTTTCGGATGCATCGGTATCTGAAGAGTTACCGTTCCCTTTACGTGAACCAAACATAATTGTCTTAATCTATACCTAAGCTTGGAAATACCGGGATTAGTTGGAATTAATGCCTGGCGAGGCTGGGCAAGTTGATGCTTTAGCTGTAATACACTGAAAGCTTTGAATATATTAGCGCTTGTATTAGCACCACGACAACGAATAACCCATTATAAATAAAGTATTATCCTATCACTTCTCGCCCGCTTGGTGTATGAAATGTTGCCTTGCTGTGAAGATATAACATGAAGGAAACCTGAATGATTAACAATAAACCCTGGCAAAGAATCATTTTAGGTTGCAGCTTACTACTGTTAACCCACTTTGCTGTAGGCGCATCACCCGCCCCTGTAACCAGTGAATACACACTGCCAAATGGCTTAAAACTGATAGTACGAGAAGATCACCGAGCTCCTGTTGTTGTTTCGATGGTTTGGTACAAAATAGGTAGCAGTTATGAGCATAGTGGTAAAACAGGTGTCTCCCATGTTTTGGAACACATGATGTTTAAAGGTACTAAAAACCTTAAGCCAGGAGAGTTTTCAAACATCATGGCGCGTTTCGGCGCTGAAGAAAATGCATTTACCAATTATGAGGCAACCGCATATCACCAAGTAATGAGTGCTGACCGTTTAGCCTTAAGCTTTGAGCTTGAAGCTGAGCGAATGCAAAACTTGCTCCTTGATAAAGATGAGTTTACCAAAGAACTCAAAGTCGTTATGGAAGAACGTCGCTTGCGCACTGACGACAAACCTAATGCCCTCATGTACGAAAGATTTAAAGCCATAGCACATCAAGCAAGCAATTATGGTAACCCTGTCATAGGCTGGCCAGATGATCTCAAGCACATTACCGTTGATGACCTGAAAACCTGGTACAACCGCTGGTACAGTCCAAATAATGCTATCGTTGTCGTTGTCGGCGATGTCGATCCCGAGCAAGTACGCAAACTGGCACAACAGTATTTTGGTCCAGTTAAAGCTCAGGAAAACATGCCTGAGGCCCGCCCTTTACGCGAAATTAACGAACCAGGTGAGCGCCGCTTAACGGTCAAACTACCAGCACAGCTGCCGACACTGATTATGGGGTTTAATGTACCTGCTGTTATTACAGCCCAGGAAGAGTGGGAGCCTTACGCACTAAGAATGCTTGCTGGAGTGCTGGATGGTGGCTATAGCGCACGTATTGAGTCAGAGTTGGTCCGAGGCAGTGAGATCGCCGCTTATGCAGGTGCATCTTATAATGCCTTCACCCGAGGCGACACATTATTCACATTAAGTGGAGTGCCTAACCTGCAAAAAAAACACACTGTAGGCTCTCTTGAAAAAGCATTATGGCAACAACTCGATAAACTGAAATCGACTCCACCCTCAGCGGAAGAGTTAGATCGAATAAAAGCTCAACTTATCTCTACCCTGGTCTATCAACAAGATTCTATCGTTGCCCAAGCGAACTTAATTGGTTCATTGGAAAGTATTGGCTTGAGCTGGAAGCTAGCAGAAAAAGACATCACCAAGCTGGAAGCTGTCACACCAGAGCAAATTCAAGCTGTAGCCCAAAAATACTTCACCTATGACCGCTTAACTGTAGCTGTTTTAGATCCTCAACATCACCTCAATTCAAAACAGTCCGCTTCTGCAACTGAGGATTAATTATGTCGACTTCATTTACTGTGGATAAACGTAAATTTTGGTGGGGGGTCATAATCATTTTACCCATCATCATTGCGCTGTTATACAAAACGGGTCCAGCACCAAAACAATACAGTCAGTCAAGTGTTACCCAGTCTGCTCACCCAGCAGATGAATCAGCCTCAGTTGAATTACCACCACTCAATAAGCGCTTTAGTTCTATTGCTGAACTTGAGAAAAAAAGCCATTCAGCAAGTCGTGAATTAGCTATTCAGCAATGGCAAACTGTAAATGGAGCCCGCGTTTATTTCATGCAAACCGATGCCTTGCCTATGTTAGATATCAGGCTGGTATTTGCAGCGGGGGCTTCACGGGATGAAAAGCTGCCAGGACTTGCCCAAATCACCAATGGCTTGCTTGCAGAAGGCACCACCAATAAAAATGCAGCCCAAATTGCCGCAGGGTTCGAAAAGCTTGGCGCACAATTTAGTAATGGCAGTTACCGAGATATGGCAACAGCCTCTTTGCGTACACTCACTAAAGACAGCTTGCTGACACCTGCCATTGACTTATTCAGTGAAGTCATAGCAACACCTGCTTTTCCTGAAGATGCATTTGTTCGTATCAAAAACCAGATGATGGCGAACCTCCAATACATCAAGCAACAACCAGGAAAACAGGCAAGCCAGGCATTTTACCAAGCATTGTATGCCAAGCATCCTTATGGAATTCCAGAACATGGCACACAAACATCGCTTAAAACGCTCACTACTGATGATATTCAACGCTTTTATCAACAGTACTATGTTGCGAAAAACCTCGTGATTGCGATGGTAGGAGCGATTGATCAAACCCAAGCAAAGGCTATTGCTGAACAGCTTGCAAACAAGCTACCAGAAGGCAAAGCAGCGCCTAAAACACCAAGACCAACACCACTCGTGGAAACTCAGCAGAAACATATAGAGTTTCCTTCCAGCCAAACGCATATCTTAATGGGGACACTGGGTGTTTCTCGCGATGCCAAGGATTACCCAGCTTTGTATATCGGCAATGAAATTCTAGGAGGAGGCGGATTCGGTTCCAGGCTAATGAAGGAAATTAGAGAAGATCGAGGCTTAGTTTATGGGGTAGGCAGTGCTTTTATACCAATGCAGGCAGCAGGGCCTTTTTTTATTAACTTACAAACCAAACAATCACAAGCTAGTGAGGCCCTATCACTCAGCCAAGAAATACTTCAGAAGTTTATTGCTGAAGGCCCTTCACAGCAGGAGCTTGATCAAGCTAAGCAAAAACTTGTTGGTCGTTACCCTTTATCCACAGCCAGTAATGCGGATATCGTCAGCCAATTAGGTGCTATTGGCTTTTACCATTTACCACTTGATCATATGCAACAGTTTTTGGAAGATGTACAGGCAGTCACCCGAGAAGATGTACAACGAGCCTTTGCTCAACACTTTCAAAAACAGCCATTGTTAACCATAACTGTTGGCCAACAGGCTAAACCGGATAACACAGAAAAAGCTCAAGAGAAACAGCCCCAGCATGAAGCACCGCTCACGCAAGCCAACCAGTAAACCGCAAGCACGCTCTATCCACTGTCACAGCCAGCTCCGTATTATTGGCGGACAGTGGCGGAGCAGAAAACTACCCATTGCCGATTTACCTGGGCTTCGTCCCACCACTGACCGGATAAGGGAAACTGTGTTTAACTGGCTTGCGCCTTATATTGATGGCGCAACATGCCTGGACTGTTTTAGTGGAACGGGTGCCCTAACTTTTGAAGCACTATCTCGTGGTGCCGCGTGGGCTGATTTATTAGAGATTGCCCCACAAGCTAATCAATTACTCACCACTAACTTAGCCACATTACAGTGTAAAAATGCACAAACCCATGCTGTTGACTGTTTACAGTGGTTAGCCAAACCACCCACTCATACCTATGACTTAGTCTTTTTAGACCCGCCCTTTAATCAGGGTTTGATTCCCAAAACAATTCAAGCCCTACTCACTCAACCTTGGTTAAAATCTGGTGCACTTATTTATATTGAGTCAGAACCTTGTGACCTTGACCAACTTATTAATACTGCACATGAAGATGTACAGCACTGGTCTTTACTCAAAAGCAAAACGACAGGTAATGTACAGTACTGTCTCTACCAACTGCCTTAACAATAAATAATATTTAACTACAGCGAAAATTCTCAGTAGAGCCTTTAAATTCTCCTTAAGCATAAGCAGGTTATTAATAAAAGTTCACGTAGATTTACCATACAGGCAATGAATTAACGTAAAGCATCAACTACACTTCATACAAGATTACGCTGTAGCCCCGGGAACGCCGTATTTCTGGCACTTCGACACTTACTATTATTTGTATTGAATAATATGTAAGAAAATACACAAGCTATACCTATGTGTCATACCCCATTAGCACAGCACGGCAGGCTTTGGAAAATCAGAACACTTCACATCAACCACAACAAACTTTTGTAAACATTTAGGAGAGGATGCTAATGGATAATGAAAAAGCCCTAGTAGGTGAAATGACCCTACCTATTTTTCAATGTAAGGGCTGGCTCAAGCTGATTGGGATTTTATCAATTGTCGGTGGTGTTGTTACCGCACTGAGTATCGTTGGAATTGTGATTGCGTGGTTACCAATTTGGCAAGGTGTTCTTTTATATCAAAGCGCTTCAGCTATAGAAGAAGCCAAACACAATGAAAGCAAAGAAGCTCTGTTAAAGTCGCTAAACAAAATTAAGGTATATTTTATCATCATGGGCGTACTCATGCTGATTTGGCTAATATTTGTGGCACTAGCGGTTGTCTTTGGCGGTCTGGGCATTTTTATGAATATGGCACAAATGCAAGGAATGTAATCATTTATTAATAAAACATACTGCATATAAGGCTTACTGGTCATAGTCCACGCTTGACACTGAATCCTCTTTAGCTCTAGTCTCAAACAATTGTTTGACACTTATGCTGCAAAAGCAGGGTAATACATTATGACCAGCCAAGCTTCTCTGTCAGTAACAGCTGAGACCCAGGAAAATACGCTTACTGAGGTATTTTCCTTACAAAAAAGTGCTTTTCAAATAACACCTTATCCCTCTCTTACTGAAAGAAAGCATACTTTACAATTACTGCATCGCCTTCTAGTTAATCACCAACAAAATATTATTGATGCGATAAATAATGACTTTGGTTTACGTTCATCTGATGAAAGTCGTATTGCAGAAATAATTCCCAGCCTGCAAGCTATCCATTACACCTTAAAGCGTTTACCACGCTGGATGAAACCCAAACGCCGACATGTTAGCTGGCAGCTTCAACCCGCTTCTTGCAAAATCCTCTACCAGCCGCTTGGTGTGGCAGGTATTATGGTGCCTTGGAATTATCCACTTTTTTTAGCTGTCAGCCCGCTAGTCGCCGCTTTATCTGCTGGTAATCGGGCCATGGTGAAGATGTCTGAATATACTCCTCATACAGCAGAATTATTTAAACAACTTATTACTGATAATTTTCCAGAAGATTTAATAAGTGTTATTACTGGCAACGCTGATATAGCCATTCAATTCTCTCAACTGCCTTTTGACCATTTACTCTTTACCGGCTCTACACAAACAGGTAAAAAAGTAATGCAGGCCGCTGCCAACAACCTAACACCTGTAACGTTGGAGTTAGGTGGCAAATCACCTACGATTATTGCACCAGACTACCCAATTAATGAAGCCGCCAAAAGAATTTGTTTTGGTAAGTCCCTCAATGCAGGACAAACTTGTGTAGCTCCTGACTATATTCTACTTCCCGAAAATCAGCTAAATTTATTTATTGATGCATTTACGGCTCATTTTCAGCAAATGTATCCCGACTTTGCATACAACTCATCTTATAGTCATATTATTAATGACCGACAGTTCCAGCGTTTACAGCAAGGGCTGGTGGATGCTCAGCAAAAAGGTGCCAAAATAATTAATGTCAGTGATTTTGCCCCTGATGCAACAACAAGGCGTTTCCCTATCCACCTGGTTACCCATACCAATGAAAGTATGCTTATTTGTCAGGAAGAAATTTTTGGGCCTATTTTGCCACTCATAACTTACTCAACGATTGAACAGGCTATCAGCTTTGTAAACCAACAACCACGTCCTTTAGCGCTATATTTATTTAGCCATGAACAGGACTTGCATGACAAAGTATTAGTCAACACGCATTCAGGTGGTGTGTGTCTGAATGAAACACTATTACATGTCGCCGTTGATGATTTACCCTTTGGTGGTGTTGGCCCCTCAGGTATGGGGCATTACCATGGCCAGGAAGGTTTTCAAACTTTTTCTCAAGCTAAAAGCATATTAAAAAAAGGGCGTATCAATAGCACTCAATTTATTTATCCTCCTTATAAAAATAAAGCGATAAACTGGTTATACAAATTATTGCTACGTTGAAAATAGTCGTATTAATTAGCCACAATGATGAATAAAAGCAATCAAGGAAGACGCCACTTTTTAAAACTGGGTATTATTGGCTCGTTTACCCTAGCAACCGCAGGTACGTTAATTCCTTTTTTTAGCAGACAACTGGCGAATCCTGCCCCCAACTATAAAGTACTGCGCGCTCATGATATTGATTTTTTTCTTTGTATAACACCGGTTATTGTTGGCTTAGGGAAATATCAGCCATATTCTGATATGGAGACTTTTTTCAAAGCATTAGATGATAAGCTTGGCTATTTGACAGATAGTATTAAACATCAACTGCAACAAGTCATCGATCTTTTTACTGCACCTGCAACCAAGGGATTACTTACTGGAAAATTTAACGGTAATTGGCAAACATTTGACTATGAAAATGTAGAGCAGCTCTGGGGGAATTGGCAGACCAGTCGCTGGTCTGTATTACAACAAGCAAGTAGCGCGATTTCCCAGCTTGTGCTTATTGTTTGGTATAGTCTTGCTGAACACTGGCCTGCCATAAACTACCCAGGTCCATTATTTACCGAACAGCTTGTTACCCGCCCCAATAATTTTTAATAACCCATCAGCAGCTAAGAAAATCGCATAATAATGTATAAGGCTTGAGTATGAGTAGTGTGATTAAAGATATTTATACAACAGATGCGGCCAAGCAGTGGGCTATTTTTGATGCACTAAAAACATCTCCTAAAAATCGTGATTTTGATGTCATTATTATTGGTACTGGCGCTGGTGGTGGCTTTACGGCTGATATTTTAAGTAAAGCAGGACTAAGTGTTGCACTTATTGAAAGCGGGCCACTGCAGTCTTCCAATGACTTTAATATGAATGAGCAGCAAGCCTACCAGTCGTTGTATCAGGAAGGAGGCTCACGCACTACTGAAGATGGCGCCATTAGCGTTTTACAGGGGCGTGCTGTAGGTGGTACAACCGTCATTAATTGGACATCTTGCTTTCGCACACCACCACAAACCCTCACCTACTGGCAAGATCAGTTTGGCTTAGCTGAATTAGACAGCGCCACAATGAATTCCTGGTTTGACTATGTAGAGCAGCGCCTCGGTATTTTACCATGGCAAGGCCAGCCCAACCGTAATAATGCTATTTTGCAGTCAGGCTGCCAACGACTTGGGTACTCATCAAATATCATTGCGCGTAATGTGCGCGGCTGCTGGAACTTAGGTTTCTGTGGAACAGGCTGTCCGACGAATGCTAAGCAGTCTATGCTGGTCAGTACCTTGCCACAAGCACTGGAGCGAGGCGCCTCCTTAATTTATAACTGTGAAGCGCATAAGATTTTATGGCAAGACGATCAGGTGACAGGCGTTGAATGTCACCCTGCTAATGGAGATCATCAATCATCCCGCTTTAAGTTACACGCTCGTCATGTCGTCCTTGCTGCAGGCGCTATCGGCTCACCCGCTATTTTGCTAAGGTCTAGCATTCCAGACCCCCATCAACGCATAGGTCGGCGCACTTTTCTACACCCAGTAAGTGCTAGCTTTGCACTTTTTGAGGAAGCTGTTGAAGGCTTCTATGGGGCACCACAGTCCATTTACTCAGATCATTTTCAATGGCCTGCAGATCAGCAAATTGGCTACAAATTAGAGGTTCCCCCTTTACAGCCGATGCTGGCAACAGGTCTACTAAAAGGCTTTGGGCAACAGCATCGCCAACTCATGCAACAACTCCCTTATTTGCAATGCACCATTGCGCTCCATCGTGACGGTTTTCACCCACAAAGCCCTGGAGGCCAGGTCAAACTGCACGCTGATGGCAGCCCAGTTCTCAATTATCCAACTACACAATATCTATGGGATGGCGTAAAACAAAGCTTAACCACAATGGCCAGTATCCAGTTTGCCGCGGGTGCTCGCAGTGTTATTCCCTCCCATAGCCGAGCCCAACTTAAGAAAAGCCTGCAGGCCACATTGCAACAACTCAATCAACTAAATTGGCAACCACATCAAGCACTATTAGGCAGTGCTCATGTTATGGGCGGCTGTGGGATGAGTGCCAAGCCTGAATCTGGTGTTGTCAATCACTGGGGAGAGCATTTCTTTCTGGAGAATCTATCCGTTATCGATGGTTCTTGTTTTCCTACCAGCATTGGCGCGAACCCACAACTTTCAATTTATGCTCTGGCTTGTAGGCAAGCGACGCATTTGAGCGCGAAACTAGGTAAACCCATAACGTTAATAGACAATGACAAGACCACTCAAGCGTCAGAAAGACAAGGTTTTGCGCTAACTCAAAGTATTTAACAGGAATATTTCAGCGGATTGAAAGTAATTTGTAGAGCCAGTCCCTTTCCGTTACCATTAGTGCCCCCAAAGCAAAGGATATTCTGGCAAACTGCATCACTTCATCAGCATATTTTTCAAGTTGATTTAAGGTTAACAGGGAATCATCTAACACCCTGTCATCAATGTCTTACACTGTAATATGCTATCCAGTCTCCTGACAGTTTCCTTTGCGTGTCAGTTAAAGTCACCGATAAGCGATGAAACCGAATGAATACCGTGATTTATCCGGGTACGTTTGATCCCATTACGAAAGGCCATACAGATCTTGTGGAAAGAGCCGCTCGTCTGTTTGATCACATTATTATAGCGGTAGCTAAAAGCCCACAGAAAAAGCCTCTATTCGACCAGGAAACTCGAGTAAAGCTTGCTGAAGAGTCAGTAGCACATATAAAAAACGTGACTGTATGTGGCTTTGACAACTTACTTGCTGAGTTTGTCATTCAACAAAAAGGGAATATCATCCTTCGTGGACTCAGGGCCGTCTCTGACTTTGAGTACGAGTTTCAACTTGCCAATATGAACCGCATTTTAGCCCCACAAGTTGAGAGTTTATTCTTAACGCCAGCTGAGCAATACTCATACATATCATCCACACTGGTGAGAGAAATTGCTTCCTTAGGTGGAGATGTGAGCAAATTTGTTCACCCTAGTGTGGCAACAGCACTAACAGATTATTTTAACTCAAATAGTTAGCGTCATAACCTGTACTTTGCAGGCTTAGCGTCTGTTAACGGCGCCAATAAGCCTGCATGAGGTGTAACTGCAATGGCATTATATATAACTGATGAATGCATCAACTGCGATGTTTGTGAGCCAGAGTGCCCAAATAACGCAATTTCTCCTGGTGAGGAAATCTATGAAATAGACCCAATGCTCTGTACGGAGTGTGTAGGTCACTACGATGAACCACAATGTCAGCAAGTTTGCCCTGTGGACTGTATTCCGAAAGATCCCAACCATGAGGAATCAAAAGAAGAGCTAATGCGCAAGTATGAAATTATTACCGGTGCAGCATAAGCTGCATCCCAAACTACATACAAATACTGCCTTAGGTTATTTTCAGGGCACAGCAAACCCTGAAAGGCTGTTCCTTCCAGTGATAATACTAAGCTAAGAGTCACAATACCCGCCGGCCGAACTTACTCAACCGGCTTGCTTAGTAAGGCACAAACACATTTACCAGCATTTGGTATTGGTTAAAACAGCTACCAGGCTTACTCACCTGAAACGGTACAACCCAAACAGCGCTTAAACGTTGCACGAGCAGGAATACCAATCAGCGTTTCAGCCGCTTGATCCGCATTACCGCCAGGTAATGAGAAAGGCAGACTCACAACATAAAAGGCAGTTCCTAGGACAGTTGCACCTAACAACAGCGGACGCGCTATTAGCAAATCACCCGCCATCGCAAACCCACTTGGGTCTTCCATTAGCGCCTGGCGTGATGCTCTAACCTGCTGATCATCCATAGGCTGTTGCTGTGAATAAGCCTGTTGTTGATAACTTGGAGAAACAGGTTGCTGTTGATAAACAGGCTGCTCACCATAGACATCAGCTTCGTGACTATCACCATTTGCTTGACTGGTTACAGGCATCATAGTGACAGCGATAGAAGCGACCACCCCAAATAGTCGATATAATGTGTACTTCATAAACCTTATCCTTATCGCTGGCCAGATATAAGATATAATAAGCCAATAATATTTTTACTATAACAGTTCGCACCAATCTGTCAGCACTGTTCTTTGCCAGACAGTACTTTTTATAAGATAGCTGACCAGACCACTTCGTGCGAAACCCTAATTACAGAATGAATACTCCAACAAAACCACGAATACTGTATTAGTTATACCAAATACACTAATACTGTCCCCTGGTTATGTTATGTATAAAGCATGAATCGTAAAATGCCAGGCTTATTAAATGCCACAAAGAACTTAAACAACATTTAATATCTGTGAAGCACACCTACTGTTTTCCTTCATCAGACTATCGACTACAAACAAGAATCAACGATAAAGGGTCGATGCGCCAAGTAAACTCAAAAATTAACGCTGACAGTGTTTACAATACACTGTACTTCGCTGAGCTAAACGAATTTCCTGCAACACTGTGCCACATATAACACAACTTTTGCCTGCTCGCCCATAAACCATAAGCTCCTGTTTGAAGTAGCCAGGCTTTCCATCGCCACCCACAAAGTCTTTTAGCGTCGTTCCACCTTGGTCAATAGCTGCGGTTAACGTATGTTTTATTTCATCAACTAAACGCTGATAACGCACCTTGCTTATTTTATTTGCCGCGCGATTGGGGTGAATACCCGCTTTAAACAAGGCTTCATTCGCGTAAATATTGCCAACTCCGACAACAACATGACTATCCATGATAAAGTTTTTCACCGCTAACTGCTTGGTACGAGAACGTTCAAACAAATAAGCGGTATCAAAAGCATCAGCCAGTGGTTCAGGCCCCAGAGACTTTAATAGCTTATGCTGCTCAGGCGCTAATGTTGTCCACAATACTGCACCAAAACGCCTAGGATCGGTATAACGCAAAACTTTGCCATCACTAAAAACAAAGTCAACGTGATCATGGGTTCCCGCCGCTACAGAAGCAAGCAGTACTCGAAGGCTTCCAGACATACCTAAATGAATAATCACTGAACCATGATCTGTTGCCAGCAAAATATATTTACCCCGCCGTGATACACTGTTAACAGCCATCCCAGGTAGTACTTGCGATAGTTCCTCAGGAATTGCCCAACGCAGCTTGGCTTGACGAATAATAACATTCTGAAATGTATGCCCTATGATATGAGGCGCTATACCACGACAAGTGGTTTCAACTTCTGGTAACTCGGGCATAACTTATTAATCTGCCCCTAGATAAAAAATTCGATGCATCCCCTGCGCAGAGAATATTTTTACTCATAGCGCAGTCTATTAAATAAACAATACTCTATCAGCAATCAATTATATTTCATTTTAGCTTCGTCATTATGCCATCTATTATTCATGGATGTCTTCTGGTAGCACTCCCTATAATTAATATACCCTTCACAAATCATTTTGGGTTTGCTGCGGGTATACATAACCATCCATTAGCTATCACTAACTCAAATAACCAAACTGATTGCAGGTAACTATGGAATATCAATTACGCCCTCAACAGCCAGCTGTCCTGCAACAACAACTTCGTTTTACCATGCATGACTTTTATCGGTTAAAACAGAAGACCAAAAACACGTTAAGCATTACCCTCACTGATGATACCTTTAATCTTGTTTATCAACGATTAGCTCAGCGCATTCAGCAACTCAAACTAAAATCGTTTAATGCATACTATAAATATATTGAAAAAAATAAAGAAGAAATTAGTCGTCTAGTCAATGCACTGACCAGCACCAGTTCGGTATTTTTTGACAACCCACAACTCTATGACACTATCAATAATAGTTTATTACCATCTTTACTTTTTAATAACCCATCGCACAACTTAAACATCTGGTCTGTTGGTTGCGGCTATGGTACCGAGCCATACAGTATGAGTATCAGCCTGTTTGAACAGTTGCCCGAAGCCATTTACCAGCGCTGCAAAATTATCGCTACAGATGTTAATTCTTTTTCGATCACTGCCGCCAAACGCGCCATTTTTAATGAGGAGACTTTGGTATCCCTATCACAAAAGCAAAAGTGTCTTTATTTTTATAAAGGTATTGGCCAACAAGAAATGATGTATCGCGTAAAATCATTCATCAAGCAACGCATATTTTTTGATACTTTTAATTTAATGGCTCACGGGCCTTTCTGTTGTAATTTAGACATTATAATCTGCCGCCAACAACTTGTTTTTTTTGATCAGCAAAACAAATTACACATTCTGTCCAAACTGCTTAAATCACTCAACACTGGTGGTTATTTAATTATGGATAACCACGAATTGCAAAGTATTATGGCAACAACCAATAATCCGAAAGCATTCTTGCAGTCATTTAACTGCCAGCTAATAGGTGAAAGCATTCTACAAAAAAAATAATGGCGATTTTTCCTTCACAAATAACTGCGGCCCTAAAAATAATTCCAAAAAATTCACTTCATTCTCATCTATACTGTCACCAAAGTTAAACTTTTAACTGGCACATAATGACATATGTGGCAAACACTCATTTTACTATGGATTATTAGCTGTTTTTCCACAAGGACTGTGGCTAACGAGTTGCAGATTGGCATGGTTTTATGGCGCGGAGAAACACCTGCTGAGCAGGGGTTTAAGGACAAACTGCAAGAATATGGCTATCGACTTTCACTAAAAAAATTTAATGCGAAACAGAATCGTCAAGCCATATCATTTTTTATCCGCTCAGAACTCAGTCAATGGAGTCATCAACTCGATTATGTCTATACCTATGGCACAACTGTTTCAACACTAATCAAAGAGTTTGGCAATCTACCCCAACCACAATTGTTTGCGGTAGTGACTGACCCTGTGCAAGCTCAACTTGTAGCCAATTTAGACCAACCACAAACTCTCAATATTATTGGGAGTACAAATCAAGTATCCACTCAACTACAAATTTCTCAAGCAAAGCAGATTCTAAGCTTTAATAAAATAGCGTTTTTATATAACCCACGTGAAAACAATTCCGAACACTTATTAGAACGTTTACGACACATTCAGTCTAAGTTTAACTTAGAGGTGTTTAGCTATCGTATTAATCCTGAAAGCAGCAACTTTAAGCAGCATTTATTTAAAGTCATGTCACAGATTACTAAAGATAAGATTAATACCGTATACCTTCCCTCAGATAGCTTTTTAATTTCGCAGCGAGCAGCGTTAATAGAAGCTATCAATGCGTTTAAAATGCTGTCAGTTGCAGCTGTTGATATTTTTGTAAAAGACGGGGCATTACTGGGGACAACCGCAATTTATTATGAACTGGGAGAGCAACTTGCCCAGCGAGTCCATCAGCATCAGCAAGGTGTGGCTATAAGTAAGCTAAACGTTGTAAGACCAGGCCAAGGTCAACTACTCATCAACCGATCAGCCTGGCAACGCTTTTCACTAACGCTACCAGACAGCTTAACGAATAAAGTGCAATGGGTTGGTGATCAATAAGCCAGTCTTTCTCTTTTATTCCCCCCCACAACTAACTGGCCTGACGAATATTACGCGCCAGCAAACCAAACTCTCCTCCTTGATAGCCGGCTAAAGGAATTTTCACTCGGTGACCAGAGCCTGGAGCAACTTCCATCGTTTCACCACGCTTGTTTTCCATATGCGATAGCACAAATGTTTGATTACCCTCTGGTGTCAGCAACTCCAGCTCATCACCTATCGCAAAACGATTTTTTACATCGACAACAATAAACTGCTCATCCGCCTCAACAATTTCACCTACAAACTGCTGCTTGTCACTGATCGAATTGCCACGCTCATAATTCTGATACTCATCATGTACATGACGGCGATAAAAGCCCTCGGTGTAACCACGACTGGCTAACTTCTCAAGGTCATCCATCAGGTCCATATTGAATGCTTTACCTTGCACAGCATCTTCAATAGCTTGGCGATAAACTTGTGCAGTTCGCGCGACATAATAATGGGACTTGGTCCGGCCTTCGATTTTTAATGAAGCCACGCCCATATCAGTTAACCGTTTTACATGCTGAACTGCGCGCAGATCTTTGGAGTTCATGATGTAAGTGCCATGCTCATCTTCAAATGCAGGCATCAGCTCACCAGGACGGCCCTGCTCTTCCAATAAGAAGATTTGATCTGTGGTTTGTCCAGCACCCAGTTGTGGAGCAACCTGCGCTTCTTGCTGAGGGTCTACAACTTGAACAGCAACAATATCACCAGTTTCCGTTTGTTTGGCATCGTGTGCATCATATTTCCAGCGACAGGCATTGGTACACGTACCCTGGTTTGGGTCACGACGGTTCATATAGCCTGACAACAAACAGCGGCCAGAATAAGCTATACACAGTGCACCATGTACAAATACCTCAAGTTCCATCTCAGGGCACTGCATACGAATCTCTTCAACCTCATCCAGTGAGAGTTCACGGGATAAAATAACTCGTGTAATGCCTTGTCGATACCAAAACTTTACTGAAGCGTAGTTAACCACATTGGCTTGCACAGAGAGATGAACGGGCATATCTGGCCATTTATCTCGCACCAGCATAATCAAGCCAGGATCAGACATGATCAGCGCATCAGGCTGCATTGCAATCACCGGCTCCATGTCCTGCATATAGGTTTTGATTTTACTGTTATGGGGCGCAATATTGCTGGCGAGATAGAATTGCTTTCCTTGCTGATGCGCTAGCTGAATCCCCTTTTCCAGGTTTTCCATCTTAAAATCATTGTTGCGTACCCGAAGGCTGTAACGAGGCTGCCCTGCATAAACGGCATCTGCACCATAGGCAAAGGCATACTTCATATTTTTCAGGGTACCCGCAGGTGATAACAATTCCGGCTTCATAACCTACTCGCTCTGCTTAATCGCCAACGGTCAAAAAATATACAAATTTTAGCTTTAAATATAAAAAAACCCGCTTTGGCGGGTTTTAGCAACCTGACAAAAAGACAAAAACCTTATTTGATTTTTGCTTCTTTGTACATCACGTGCTTGCGAACAACTGGATCAAACTTTTTCATTTCCAGTTTGTCTGGCGTGCTGCGCTTGTTTTTGTCAGTTGTGTAGAAATGGCCAGTACCTGCAGAGGATACCATTCTAATTTTCTCACGCATGATACAGTCCTCCTAATTAAATCTTTTCGCCACGAGCGCGCAAATCGGCAAGAACAGTGTCAATGCCTTTTTTGTCAATAATGCGCATACCTTTAGCAGAAATCCGCAGTCTTACAAAACGCTTTTCTGACTCTACCCAAAAACGATGGTAGTGCAGATTAGGCGCGAAACGGCGCTTGGTTTTGTTGTTAGCGTGAGATACATTGTTTCCAGTGACTGGTCGCTTACCAGTTACCTGACAAACCTTTGACATTTTTCGCCTCTCCAACCGCTTGCCAACCTCATCGGTTGGTAAACCTATTACCTAAATCAACCGGGTGTGCCTTTCAATTTAGCTGAAATTCAGTCAATCGAGACGCACATCTGGGGGCCATTGATTCACGCAGTTTGATGAGGCGTGTTGAGTTGGCCCAATCGTGTGCCACCCCCGCAAAGAGCACAGCTTTATACCAGAAGACAAGCCTATTCGCAAGAAATCCACGATAAAATTGGCAACATTTTGATCAATTAAACACCAGCTATCAGCAAGCCCTTTTCTGCAAAGGACAACACATCAGCGTTACCAACGATTAGGTGGTCTAGCACCCGTACATCGATTAATTCAAGTGCTGCTTGCAGCTGCTCGGTGATATAACAGTCTGACTGACTGGGTTCAGTATCACCACTTGGATGGTTATGCACCAGGATCACTGCAGCAGCATTCAACATCAAGGCCTGCTTAACCACTTCCCGAGGATAGACAGCAGCTGCATTTAACGTGCCACGAAACAACTCCTCAAAGCGAATGATTTGGTGCTGGCTATTCAGGTAGAGGACAGCAAATACTTCATAAGTATAATGCCTCAATTTACCCTGGACGTAGCGCTTGGTCTGAGTTGAACTCTGTAAACTGGCTCCCTCGGCCAGCTGTGCCTCCAAATGGCGTGTTGCCATTTCCAACACTGCTTGTAACAGCACATACTTGGCCGTTCCCAAGCCATGAGCCTGACAAAATTCCTGCTGCGTAGCTTCCAGCAGTGGTCGTAACCCACCAAACGTTGTCAACAGCTCACGGGCTAAGTCCACCGCAGTTTTACCTTTAACCCCTGTTCGTAGAAAAATTGCCAATAGTTCTGCATCTGAGAGAGCACTTGCTCCCATCGCCAGCAAGCGTTCTCGTGGCCTTTCACTGCACGGCCAGTCCGTTATTGCCATGATGTATCATTCACTCTTTTTAACTAATACGAATCCATTAAGTCCTGCTATGGTTTTTTGACAAAGGCCACTATAGACTGATGGCTTCCACGACCACGCAGGGATTAGTATCTTAATGGGCTAATCTCGAAATTAATGCGAACAAATACCAGCTTCTACCGTTAAACCAATCCAGAGTTACCATGCACCAACTACAGAGTAAAAAGATTGTCCTGGGCATAACCGGGGGCATTGCAGCGTATAAATCGGCCGAGCTTGTGCGTCGCCTGCGAGATGCTGGCGCTGAAGTCCGTGTTGTTATGAGCAAAGGTGCACAGGCCTTTATTACCCCCCTTACTTTTCAAGCCCTATCTGGCCACCCTGTCCACACTGAGCTGTTATCGCCAGAAGCTGAAGCTGGAATGAATCATATCGAGTTAGCGCGCTGGGCAGACCTGGTAATCATTGCACCGGCAACAGCGAATTGTTTATCTAGCTTGGCACAAGGCCGTGCAGATGACTTACTCAGTACTCTGTGTTTAGCTACAGAAGCACCACTGTGCATTGCTCCAGCCATGAACCAGCAAATGTGGCAGCATGCTGCCACACAAGATAACCTGCATTGTTTGATTGATCGTGGCGTGCGTTGCTTTGGCCCTGCGCAAGGCTTCCAGGCCTGTGGTGAGGTCGGTCCAGGGCGGATGCTAGAAGCCGCTGAAATTGCTCAATTATGTGCCGAGCAGTTCAGCCCAAAAATCCTGACAGGCCATCATGTGGTTATTACTGCGGGACCTACTCGCGAAGCTATCGATCCTGTGCGCTACATATCCAATCATAGCTCTGGAAAAATGGGCTTCGCGTTAGCGCAAGCTGCTGTTGACGCTGGGGCAGAAGTCACACTCATCAGTGGGCCTGTTCAGTTAGTAACCCCAACGGGAGTTAAACGGATTAATGTAGATAGTGCAGAAGCTATGCATAATGCCGTTCAAGAGCACACCAGCACTGCTTCAATTTTTATTGGTTGTGCTGCTGTTGCTGATTATCGCCCTGAGCAAGCAGCCAGCCAAAAGCTAAAAAAAGATCCGAACAATGCAGAACAAACAATGACATTAACATTGGTTCGTAACCCAGACATTATTGCCAGTGTTGCCAGCATGCAGCCAAAACCCTTTGTCGTTGGCTTTGCCGCAGAAACTCAAGCCCTTGAGCAACATGCTAAAGATAAGCTAACCCGCAAAAAACTGGACATGATTATTGCCAATGATGTCAGCCAAACAGATATTGGATTTAACAGTGATCACAATACTGTGACTGTTTATACCCCAACACAACGCATTGCACTCGATCAAAATACCAAGCAGGCCTTGGCAAAGCAGTTAATTTCCCTAATCCACGAACAACTCACATCGTAATTGTTAAAGTTAAATTGCTATGAAACCAACGTTACAAACTAAAATACTCGATGCGCGCATTGGTAATGAATTCCCCTTACCCCACTATGCGACTGAAGGCTCTGCGGGGATGGATTTACGCGCCTGCCTTGATGCACCACTTACGCTAGTGCCAGGGCAAACAGAACTTATCCCCACTGGCATAGCCATCCACATTGCAGATCCAGGACTCGCAGCAATGATTTTGCCTCGCTCAGGGTTAGGACATAAGCATGGGATTGTGCTTGGTAACCTGGTTGGCTTAATTGACTCTGACTATCAAGGTCAGCTGATGATCTCTTGCTGGAACCGCGGACAAGATAACTTCACTATTCAACCAGGTGATCGTATAGCTCAACTTGTACTAGTGCCTGTTGTACAAGCTCAATGTCAGATTGTTGAAGACTTCGACTCCACTGACCGTGGGGCTGGAGGGTTTGGTCACTCAGGGCGAGGGTAAACCTCTTCCTCAAAAAAGTTTTTCCTAGATAGCCGCAGCGAAGGATGTATCAACTCTTAAACCTGTTAATGCCGTTTAAACGATTACCCTAGGCTGTATATCGTTTAAATTGAGTCAACGCATTGCATTAACAGGCTTTGAGCTTATCCTGTTCATAGCCAAAATGCCTAACAAGGCAACACTAGTCTTAGCTTATTACACGACTAGTTGTACTTTATCTCTATAATTATTTGCATACCCTTCGCTATAGGTATAGTCATGCCATTTTATAGGCTTAGCTTAACGGGATAGTTATGATTAAAAAGCGCCCCAAAAAAGAATCAGATAACAATAAGCAAGCAGCCCCCAGTAAAGGAGCCCCCTCCTCACCTAGCAATCACAAGCCTATTAGTCATTTTTTTCTCGTCAGCAGTGCAGGCTCAGTATTAGGTGTTTTACTCACTTTAATCATTATTTTTCTTTTCTACTATGCCAGTGGCAACAGCCAGTTCAAAGACGAGGTTATTGCAGCACGTGGTGCGCAATACCAATATCAACTTAACCTACAAATTGCTGTTATTGAGCAGACAGTAAATGGTCTTGGCAAAAATCTCGACGTCATCTCTGCCCTTGAAGAAAAAAACCAAGATAAATTACGCCAGCTTGAAAAAGCACTTACAGCTTCAACACCTCATGCGGTCCAGGTGCGACTCCGCAAGCGTGATGATGATTCACTGGCGAGCGATGGGACCGTGCCCATGAACTATGCTGCTCGTGATATGGCAAGAAAGTCTGAACGCGGCCAACAAGTTCCCGCAGAAATACATAAAATAGAGGGCACACCTTATGTAATTGCCACAGCTCGCATTAAGCCTGAACAAGGCCCTGTGTTAGGAGCAGTCATTACTGTCTTTGACTTATCTGTTTTAACCAATGCCTTTCAGTCAATTCCAGCCAATCAGGGGCAAGTAGCATTACAGCAGCAATTTAATGCCAATCAACAACCACAAAACCAACTTACTTATGGGCAAGCTACTAGCGGAGAATCCCCAGTTATTCTGCAAAGCAATAATGCCTATTGGCAGTTGAGTTACACGTCATCTGACTTAAGTAATAAACTGCCACTCTCCATCCTGTGGATTATTATTGCAGCAATCATTGCCCTTATCTGTATTGCAGTCACTACTTGGTTGGCCATGAATATGCTAACCAAAGCAAGCAGGACAGATGCAGCCTCATTGGTTGCTTTTTTAGAGGCACGTATAGCTCGAAAACGTAAGACAGTAAACTTCCAGCTTGACTTATTCCATAACATTGCATTGAGTTTAGAGCAGTTATTTAAAGATCAATTTAGACCAGCGGCGACAAATTCCAAATCTCAGCCAGAAATTGACGATTCCGTAAAATCTACGCCACCTACAAGTGATAATATCGCTCCATCAACATCATCTGTAGCGGATGAAATAAATAACTTTAACTTTGCAGATCCACTTTTCCAGTCAACAGATATGCTTGATATTGAAGAACTGGATGAAGATGGATCTGACAACCAACCAGAGGAAACTCAAGTGGAAGTGCCAGCAAGCATTTTTCGTGCATACGACATTCGAGGTGTTGTAGGCGATACACTCACTTTTGAAACAGCAACGCTCATAGGAAAAGCCATTGGCTCAGAAGCACAAGCACGTGGTGAAAAATGCGTTATAGTAGGTGCAGATGGACGACTGTCCAGCCCTGAAGTCAGTCAAAACCTTATGCAGGGTATTATTTCGACGGGCTGTGATGTTATCAGTATTGGTATGGTGCCTACACCTGTCTTATATTTTGCTACCCACATTATTGATGAGTCTAACTCTGGGGTCATGGTTACAGGTAGCCATAACCCACCTGACTACAATGGCTTTAAAACTGTTCTCGCTGGAAAAACCCTAGCCAACGAGGATATACAACAGTTATACCAACGCATCAAAGAAAATAATTTACAGCAAGGCCAAGGCTCACTCATCGAAGTTGATGTGTTAGAAAGTTATGTTGAACGTATTCGCAATGATATTGCCCTGGCTAAACCCCTTAAAGTGGTTGTTGACTGTGGTAATGGCGTGGGTGGCGTTATCGCACCACGACTTCTGGAAGACTTAGGCTGTAATGTCATTCCACTTTATTGTGATGTGGATGGAAACTTCCCTAACCACCACCCTGATCCGGGCAAACCAGAAAACCTTAAAGACCTTATTGCCAAAGTAAAAGAAACCAAGGCCGATTTAGGACTAGGTTTTGATGGCGATGCAGACCGGGTAGGTGTCATTACCAATGAGGGTAAACTAATTTATCCTGATCGTCTGTTAATGCTATTTGCAAAAGACGTGGTCTCACGTAACCCTGGTGCAGACATCATCTTTGATGTGAAGTGTACGCGTAAGCTCACTGGCTTGATCAGTGGTTACGGCGGCCGTCCTATCATGTGGAAAACCGGACACTCCCTCATTAAAGCTAAAATGAAGGAAACGGGCGCGCTACTCGCCGGTGAAATGAGTGGGCATATTTTCTTTAAAGAACGCTGGTACGGCTTTGATGACGGTATTTACAGCGCAGCTCGCTTACTTGAAATTCTGTCTACCGAAACCCGGAATGCTGACCAAATTTTTGCCTCTTTTCCTGAAACAATCAGTACGCCAGAAATCAATATCCAAGTGACTGATGAAAATAAATTTGATTTGGTTGAGCAGCTTGCGAAACAAGGTAACTTTGGTAAAGGCACTATCACTGATATCGATGGCGTTCGCGTTGACTTTCCAGTTGGCTGGGGTCTGGTTAGGGCATCCAACACGACACCTGTTTTAGTCTTGCGCTTTGAAGCCGATACCGAAGAAAACCTAAAGAAAATAAAGGCATTATTTAAAAAACAATTGTTAGCCGTTGACTCTAGTTTAGATATTCCATTTTAACCCCTGAGTAACGACGCCATTAATACTGCCCCTAGCCAGATATACCCATAACGAAGTTTTTTAGGGGAGGCCATCAAGTGATCAAGCCCCAGAAGCTTAATATTAATAAGTGACTGGGGTGGCAGTTAAATGCTCCTCGGCAATAGCGCCTGCATTGCTCTACTATATGACATCCATGTCATTATGCATAAACTGCATTCCCACCATCCTTGGTGGTCAAGAACGCTGATAACGAACCCTACTAATGTGTCGGGAACACATTAGAACAGCTTCGCTGGCCCGTTAGGGTGAGCGCTATGGATAGCGCACATAAAAATGATTCGTGAGGGTAGCAATGGCACTATGCGCCAGGAGCAAATAGCTTATGGAGTTAAAGGGTGTTATTGTCATTGACTTCAAATTAAATGTTTATGCCCAACAATACCCCTATTGAAGGGTATACTACCAAGCACACTAACCTTGGTAATTGATTTTTTTGATGGTATCCAGCATGACACTTTCACACGAAGCGGCTTTGCAATCTGCTTCAATCTTAACTGACGCCTTACCCTATATTCAGCAGCTATCCGGCCAGACTATTGTAATCAAGTATGGTGGGAATGCGATGGAGAATGACGCGCTAAAGCGCAGCTTTGCGCGTGATATTGTGCTGATGAAAACATTAGGGATTAACCCCGTCATCGTCCATGGCGGAGGACCACAAATTGGTGCCCGCCTTCAACAGCTAAACATTGACACTCAGTTTATTCATGGCATGCGCGTTACCGACCAGCCCACCATGGATGTGGTAGAAATGGTCTTAACTGGCCAAGTTAATGGTGAAATTGTTAATTTAATAAACTGCTACAACGGTAATGCTGTAGGCCTTTCCGGAAAAGACGCCCATACTATTATTGCTCAAAAACTCACTAGACACCTTGTGTCTGATGGAAGTACTGAAACTGTCGACTTAGGCTTTGTCGGTGAAGTTGCTGAAATTCGTACCGATTTAATTGACTTGCTGCTAGCGACAGATTTTATACCGGTCATTGCACCTATTGGGGTAGACCCTCAAGGCAACACTTACAATATCAACGCAGACCTTGTTGCAGGAAAAGTGGCGGAAGTGCTACAGGCCAACCAGTTACTACTGCTCACTAACACGCCAGGCCTGCTTAATAAAGAGGGTCAACTTATTTCAGAGCTGAATACGACTGAAACAGACCAACTAATTGCAGATGGGACGATCAGTGGTGGCATGATACCGAAAATAAAGTGTGCTATAAGTGCTGTAAACCATGGGGTAAAAAGCGCCCATATTGTCGATGGTCGGGTAACAAGTGCTGTATTACTTGAGTTATTCGCGAAAGCCAATGTGGGTACACTGATCAAGGCTTAGCCTAACCACCAGGTAAGCTGTTTCTTTGTTACTGAATACGACGACACACAACAATAAGCACGACATTGCAACGCTAAGCCACTTTTAATTAAGTTGAGCTTGGCAAGGATCGGCCATTCCGGGGGGAAGACTTGCCGCTATGTCTACGACATCAGAACAATTACAGGTAATAATGGAAAACACCCACAAGCTATCGCGCAAAGAGCAAATATTGCAGGCACTTGCGCATATGTTAGAGCACAACCCCGGCTCTCGCATTACAACATCTCGTTTAGCCAAAGAGGTTGGGGTCTCTGAAGCTGCACTTTACCGTCACTTTCCCAGCAAAGCGAAAATGTTCGAAGGGTTAATTATCTTTATAGAAGATACGATTTTTTCACGGGTGAAACTGATTCTCGCGGAAGAAAAATCAGCCATTCGCCGCTGTGAACAAGTGCTTACACTCTTGTTAACATTTACTGAAAAAAATCCAGGTATTACTCGCATACTGACAGGTGATGCCTTAATGGGAGAAACAGAACGGCTTCGCTCTCGCGTTATTCAGTTTTTCGACCGGCTGGAGACGCAAATCAAGCAAATAATTCGAGAAGCAGAATTTAGGGAAGGATTGCGCACCAACCTAACACTCAGCGGAGCAGCAAACTTACTCATGGCGGCAGCAGAAGGCCGTATTTCACAGTTTGTACGCAGTGAGTTTAAACGGAGTCCCACCGAGTTATGGTCAGAGCAGTGGCCTTTATTGGTGGTCGCCGTGTTTCGTAAAAACACCTAGCTTGAACAGCATCTCTGGCAGTAAGAGTTAAAGTTTAATCTGAGCGAGAGAAGGGAATAGCTTTCCCTTCAATCTCTAACACGATTATATTGCTTTGATAGCCTTTGACGGGATAACGCTTTTGCTCTGAAGTCTGTTCTAGCGCTACTTTGCCCTGCTTATCCGTGGTTTGCCGAGAGTTCACCGTCACTAACAGTGCCTGCTTTTCCGACTTCCAGTTACCTATCCTCAGTGTACGGATGCCAGAAGGCGCATTAGATACCCAGGTTAAGCTGCCTTTTTTGGTTAATATCATTTCATGCTTGGTATCACTAACAGCACCACTAACCCAAATACCATGCAAGTCTTCCTTGGAAATATCGACTACCTCAGGAACCTCTGGCGTATCCTCGCCGGTTAACACTCGAAAACGCTCTATATCTTTCGCAAACTTTGCTTTAACTTCTTCCTGCTCACTACGGCGCCGTTCAATTTCTTTTTCTAACCGCTTGGTTTCGCTATTAAGATGCTTGATTTCTTCTAAGATCCGCTTTGGTACTTGCCGCCCACTCCGCTCAACATTAGCCGCCTGTTCTTCTTTTTGCCCTTTGTTTTGCTGAGTACGCCTAATATCACCTTCAGTGGTTCTTATTTTCTCTTCAATTTCAGCCAACTGACGCTGCATAGCTCGTTCGATATCATCTGTTGAGCTGTACAAGGTCAATAGCGTTTTATCTCTTGCTTCCTGCTGAGCTCGCTGCTGCTCTAGCGCCTCACGAATCAAGTCCTGCTGTTTTTTCTCAATAAGCTGCTCAGGCGTAAGTGCTTTGGGTACTTTTTCTAAGACGCGACCTTTATCATCAATGACCGTATATCCTCCCTTTGCCGCCAGATGCGGAGGTATACTGCTTGAAATAACCATGTTCCCACTTTCATCCACAAAGCGATAAAAACGAAGTGGCTCCGCTCCCCACACCACGCCCGATAGCAAGGAACACGTAATGGCAATTATCAAACTCCGCTTTATATGGTTTTGCATCATCACATAACCTAAACGCACAACATTGTGAGAGTGTTTAAAAGAGTGTTAAGCCTTTACTACCTGTTACCTCAACGCAGTTAAGCAACACCATATTGCTGCCGATACTGCGCAACGGCTTCAGCATACTGCTTGAGGTTTTCATCACTTTTAATAAAGTCTAGTACTTGTTGAAGATTAACAATACTAATAACAGGTATTCCAAATGTTTGTTCAACTTCCTGAATAGCAGAAAGCTCACCTTTACCGCGCTCTTGACGGTCCAGAGCCACTAACACACCCGCAGGCTTTGCCCCTTGATCCTGAATAATCGCCATTGACTCTCGAATTGCCGTACCTGCCGTAATCACATCATCAACAATAACAATATTGCCTTGTAATTCAGCCCCCACAAGCTGACCACCCTCGCCATGCTGTTTGGCTTCTTTGCGGTTAAATGCGAAAGGTGCTTCGCCATGACCTTGGCAGGCCAGAGAAATGGCTACACTGGTCACTAAAGGAATACCCTTGTAGGCAGGTCCAAACAAAACGTCGTAGTTAAGTTGAGCATCCATTAATGCTGCTGCATAAAAACGCCCTAAATGCAGCATTGCCTCACCTGTTTTAAACAAACCCGCATTAAAAAAATAAGGGCTTTTTCGGCCAGACTTTAAAGTAAACTCACCAAAGGTTAAAACCTTGTGCTCAATTGCAAATTTAATAAAATCGCGTTGGTAATTTTGCATGTTAAAACCTAATTATTAACTATTAGGGTTCCACAGATGTTTAGCTCAGGTATCATACACTCTCCTTCAGCAAGGGGCTATGTATGAAGATTATTAGTTTCAATTTGGACGGTATCAGTCGTGCGTGTGAGAAAGGCTTTTTTGAGTGGCTAAACCGACAGGATGCTGATGTTATTTGCCTGCAAAATATTCAGGAAAATGACGCCGAATTGACTGACCAGCGGATTTTCCCAAGCGATTACCTGCACTATTTTTTTTCTGCCGAGCCTGGTCAGCCTGGTGGCGTTGCCATTTATAGTCGAACGCCACCCAAAGCTATCATGACCGGCCTGAATTTTCCCGAAGCCAATACCTTTGGTGCTTACATTCAAGCTGACTTTGATCGCTTAAGTATAGCCAGCATCTGGGTACCTGAGTGCCATCAGACAACCGCATTAAAATCCGCTAAATTTAATTTTCTTGATGCTTATTTCCTACAGCTGGAAAAAATACAGCGCAAACGCCGAGATTTTATTTTATGTGGCTCATGGGAGATTGCCTTAGACCACCATGATGTAGCCAATATTGATAACAAACATACCCTGTCGGGTCACTTGCCAGAAGAGCGAAACTGGATGGAAGATGTACAACGACAGCTGGGGTTTGTGGATGCCTATCGTGTTGTAGATCGTAGTACTGAACAATACACCTATTGGCATAATGAGGAAGCATTTGAACAAAATACAGGTTGGCGCTTTGATTATCCTTTAATTACCCACACATTAAAATCACGTGTGCTTAATGCAGGTATTTACCGTGGACAGCGTTTTTCCAACCATGCACCAGTCATTACCTATTATGACTGGGAGTTACCCAGCGAGCTTTGTTGATTTAAAAATATCCTTTTAAGTAAGGCGACTGTCTGCCACACTGGCAGACCCGCCTAACTTATTTATTGGCTAGCCAATACTAAGGCATAAACACGCCTGCCAACGCATCTCGCTGACAAGCAATCAACTGTTGTATACCTGCTTCGGCCAAATCTAACATTTGGTTCATTTCTTGGCGTGTAAATGCGGCATCTTCTGCTGTACCTTGCACTTCAATCAGCCCACCCTCTTCATTCATGACCACATTCATATCAGTCTGCGCATTCGAGTCTTCGGCATAGTCTAAATCAAGTACAGGCACACCTTGATAAACACCAACAGAAACAGCGGCTACAAAGTGTAATAGTGGGTCAGTCGCTAATAGTTTCTTTTGCTGTAAAGTTTGCAATGCATCGATCACCGCCACCATAGCCCCCGTAATCGAAGCAGTACGAGTGCCGCCATCAGCCTGAATGACATCGCAATCAACATAGATAGTGCGCTCACCTAGTTTGGTAAGGTCCACTGCAGCTCTTAATGAGCGCCCAATTAACCGCTGAATTTCTAAGGTTCGCCCACCCTGCTTACCACGTGATGCTTCTCGCGCCATACGCTCGCCAGTAGAGCGAGGTAACATACCGTACTCAGCAGTAACCCAACCTTTACCCGCACCTTTCAAAAAGCGAGGCACATTTTCTTCAACTGTCGCATTACAAATAACCTTTGTATCACCAAAGGCCACTAAAACAGAGCCTTCAGCATGCTTGGTATAGTTTCGGGTAATGGTCACTTCGCGAAGCTGATCGGGAGTTCTACCACTTGGACGCATAGTGTTTCCTTGTTTAAACGGGAAGATACAATGACTAGTCATTATATACCTTACCGTTGCGGCTTCGCATTATCGCTACCACTTCATAACTATAAATGAGCCGAGCACAACGCAACTGATGCCTAAAAGATTGATCTAAGCGTAATTCGCGAAGAGACTATGCTAAGGTACAATCCACAACCAGTTTACAAAACCCTATTGGCATCTACTTTTAAGCAGAAATGCGTCAGTGCCAAAAATGAGGTAATCCTCGTTCACACAACAGCAAATTTGGGAAATCATACATGACATGCAGCATGACAGCCTTTGCCCGCTTGGAAGCACAAGAATCATGGGGCACCTTGAGCTGGGAAATTCGCTCAGTTAACCATCGTTTTCTAGAACCACACTTCAGGCTGCCAGAAGGCTTTCGTGATCTAGAGTTTGCCCTGCGAGAGCGAATCCGTAAATTTGTCTCTCGTGGCAAACTGGAATGTCAGTTACGTTATGAAATCGCCCCAGGCTTACTTGAAGAATTTACCGTTAATGAAGCCTTAGCTGAAAAGCTCGCCAATACCTGTAGCCGCCTTACTCCCATGTTCAACAGCGTGCAACCCATCGATATGTTAGGCGTTTTACAATGGCCTGGAGTGCTTCAAGCAAATGAAGTAGATCGCGACACCATGAAACAAACGCTACTCACCCACTTTGAAGCAGCACTCAAGCAGTTGGTTGAACACCGCCAGCGTGAAGGCAAAGAGTTACAACAACATATTGAACAACGACTTGCCTCTATTAGCGAAGAAGTCGCCAATGTACGACAAGCGATGCCTGAAATTCTGGATCAACAGCGGCAAAAAATCCTTCAACGCTTTGAGGAAATCAAGCTTGAATTAGACCCAACGCGTCTTGAGCAAGAAATGGTCATGATTACCCAGCGGGCGGATGTTGATGAAGAAATGGATCGACTACAAACTCACGTGACTGAGGTGCAACACACCTTCAAAAAACAAAAAGGCGCTATTGGTCGTAGACTGGACTTCCTTATGCAGGAAATGAATCGCGAAGCCAACACCCTTGCCTCAAAATCTATCAGCACCTCAGCCACACAAAGTGCTGTAAATTTAAAAGTACTGATCGAACAAATTCGCGAGCAAGTACAGAATATTGAATAATTTTTTTTAGTTTAATAATTGTCTACAAAAAAGCCCTGCTGATTAAATAAAATAAATGCAGGGCTTTTTAGCCTCAGTTTCGGATAAGAATTGCAGCCACATCTTTTAGCTTTACAAAAAACTACGCTTCAACAATCCTTTATTTTCCTCCCTAATGGTTGCTAACTGCTTAGCTATCAACTTAATGGTTCTAGGATGTACACCAAAGTCTTTGGCAATAGCAGAAAAGTTAGCCAAAACTACTCAGGTAACCTGAGTCATATTGAAAAAAAACACCTTGTCGATTTTGTGCTAACACACCAACGGTTATAACCTCTCCAGTAGCTAAAGTGCGCAATACAGTGAGCTTTGAAATTGGCTTAAAGCTCATCTTTGAGCACCTCATCAATTGTGGTTGGCATGACAGAGTCAGTTGCTGTGCTTTGTGTTAGCGCATACAAACGTTGAAGATCATCCAAACTCTGCCAAAGAAGCAATAACTGCCTAAATGAGATTTGTCCAGTTAATTCAAATTTTTTGATTGTCGGGGTAGGAACACTACTACGTGCAGCCAACGCATCGCGGGTTAGCTTTGCACGTTCACGTAAACCACGCAGGTGAGCAGCAAAAGCCTTCTGAACATCAGTATCATCTATCAATAAGAGTCGAGTCATAGCACAAGAAACATGGATATAATAGTATCCATTATAGTCGTAAAAGCCCAATAATAGATACTATTGTATCCCAAAATAAATGTTGTGTGCCTTAGCCTTTGCCCTAACCGGCCAGATAGTCATTCAAAAATGGCTTTTTCTAAAAGTAAGTTGCCAATAATTAACTTTAATTAAATATTTTTGATATTGAGTACGCTAACCATTGTGTTTAAGCTCATATTTTCAACCAGGTAAGGATCAATCCAAATCTAGCAATTAATATCTAAACCAAAAATTTAAAGCTCTGTGTTAACAACGGCAAAATGGCAATCTTAGGTGACACTGGCTCACCGTTATTAAACCTTTTCGGGTCCATGGTCACAAAGCCCCAATACTGCAAAAAACGTTCAATGAAACGAGTCTCGATCAAAACACCTAACAGATCTTGTTGAGAACTATAATTGCTCTTTGGCACCTGTTTAACCAAATCGGGAAACGCAGTTTCAACGTCTTTAATTAACCGTTCCAATGAACCATGTGATTGCAATCGCCAGAGCATAAACAACCAAAATGATTTTAGGCTTACATCATCAGACCAACCATCCAAATATCCCCAGTTATACTGTTCAACTACTGTTTCTAGAAGGGGCAGAAAGAAGCCTGCTATCCCTTGCTGCTGATATTGTTTTAGTATGCCATCACTCAGGTGAAACCGCCCACGCTCAAAGTTAATAATGCCCGCTAACTCGGCCAAGACACGGGTATAATGCAAAGCATTAAATTTATCTTCGTTACTTCCAGTATAATCACTGATGCTGGGCATGGTCTCAAATTCAGCCACGGCAAATTCAGGCAGTAAGGCGCTCGCTTGCTGCACTAACTTAGCTGGTAGATTGCCTTTCGCTGTTGCTTTAATTGAACCTCCCTGCTCCACCATAGCATCAAGCATCACAGATAAATAACGCATAACAGGGCTAGCCGACAAATCACTAGGTACACTTATCTTAACGTCAGTTAGTTCATTAAAGGGAGCATATAGCCAATTCGACATTTGTGTCGGCGACAAACCACAAAAATCATCAATGGGGCGATTATTACGCTCTACCATTTTTTGCTGAGCTAAGCGGTTTAACTCGTCCTCTGTCAGCGTCGGATTCATAGCAATGGCTTGTGAAATATCATCAGCAATTTCTGAATACTGTTTTGAAACTGCATCCATACAACAGCGCTTATATTTTTTGCCACTCCCGCAAGGGCAAGGATCATTACGTCCAACTTTCATTTTATCGTTCTCTTATTAGCGCCAATATTTTCTATATGAAACAAGCTGGCTATTAAATGTTACAACTGCGCTACTTATAAACAAGCCCTGCTGATTAAATGAAATAAGTGTAATTTATTTGCATTTATTGCCTAAAAGCACCCAACGCATGTATAAAAAATCTAATTTTTACCTATGTCACTACTCAACCGTTGCAACCATCCAAACACGCTTCAGTGGTAGCTCAGCTTTAATCGATTCATCCAATTTTTCGTAATGAGTAAATAATTGATCAAGTAACTCTTGTTGGCTCCATAACTTTATACGGAAAAAACTACCCGCGAGTTCTTTTTGTACATTTCGTCGAAAGCCTCCCCAGGCAATAAAGATGCATTGATTCGCACCAAATTTCGACATAGCACCAAGCAACTTATCCACAGTAGGTCGATCAACCAGCTCACTACCGGACTTTACTTCAATACAGATATTTTGATGCCCAAATCCCATGGGGCCATCACTTGCTAAAATATCCACGCCCCCATCCGAACCTTCAGGGCTTTGCCACGTCGTATAACCTTGTGCTTCTAAAAGAGCACGAACCAAGCGAGTTAAATGATGGCCTTTAAACTTTGCTTCAATCATCTGCACAATTTGATTATGGGCAAGTTCTTCCAAATCAACATTAGCACTTTCATCATCAGCATCTTGTTCTTTTTCGGTATTGCCTGGAGCAATAATTTGTTGGGTAGATTCAGCCTGCCAACCATTAGCTTCCATTGCTAGAATCCGTTGCTCTGCATTATTGCGCTGAATACGACAAATCGTCATAAAGGCACCAAAGCTATTTAATAAGTCCTGGGAAAAGTGCGAGCGTGGGATAGGTTCATCCATCCAATTCACTTGTCGCCAATGAAAAAATGGATCAGGACCTGCAGGGTTAAACTGATAGTCAGAGTTTATTTTTCCAACATAAATCACCGGTTGAGATTTTGAAGGCAAGATCACATAGTCGCCAACATTCATCTTATGTGCAAACGGCCAAAGTTGACTCACATAGTTAATTAAGCGCTTAGGTTTTGAATCTTTATATAACCCTTCAAGCACCGCCAGTAACTCTGAACGTTGCTGTAAATCAGCTAAATTCTGCTTAAGTTCATCCCAAGTGAGGTACACGCGATTCTCTTGAATGAATTTTTGCTCAAATTCGCCACTTGAACCGGCTCGAATTAACCAAACTGCCATGTTTATTCCTTCCATAGGCTGGTGAAATGCTACTGCTATTTTAATAAGCTCAGTATTAAGCAACAAAATGTTATAAAGATTGTGACGAAAAGAACATCAAAAAGGTATAGGAATTACTAACAAACTCCATTGAGAAGCATAGTTGCCATGTCATCCAATCTTGATTTTACCTTTTCCCAGTTAGGCATCACCTGTCTCATTAAACGGTAAAATCGTTGGCTATGGTTATGCTCTGCTATATGGCAAAGCTCATGAAGAATAACATAGTCGATACACTCCCTAGGCGCTTTAACCAAGTGCGGGTTAAGAGTTAAGCGGCCGTTGGGGGAGCAACTGCCCCATTGGGTTTTCATGATGCGAAGGCGTAATGGAGGCTGCTCAGTTACCCACAGGGCTTGCTCTAAAATGGCACATAAACGTTTAGCAAATACTTCTTGAGCACGAGATTTGTACCACATATCCAATAGCTCTCGTACTTTTTCTGGATTTTTTTGGCGAACAGTCACTTCAAGCTTGCCACGTAACAACTTTACTTGTTGTTTGGCACCAGGATCTGCAGTGACTTTCAACATGTATTGTTTACCAAGATAGTAATAACTTTCACCACTAATATACTGGCGTGGAACAACATGAGTGAGCTGAGCACGAAAATCACGCAATTGCTGGTAAATCCAGCGAGCACGCTTTTTAACCGCGTTTAATACATCTTCATCACTGGCTGCTGCGGGGGCATGAACTAATACACTACAATCAGGGTGTACTTTAATTAATACCCGTTGGGCATTGCTCATGCGAT
Organism: Zooshikella ganghwensis; assembly: GCF_018263875.1. Taxonomy (NCBI): domain Bacteria; kingdom Pseudomonadati; phylum Pseudomonadota; class Gammaproteobacteria; order Oceanospirillales; family Zooshikellaceae; genus Zooshikella; species Zooshikella ganghwensis. The sequence continues at coordinate 95,057 of NZ_JAEVHG010000004.1, read as the reverse complement.
AGGTACGCTCAAAAGCAATGTGCTCGTCGCCATAGTGAAACGCTAGCACTGGTGTTTTTTGACTGGACTCAATCGTTACACTCATTCGTGTTAAAGACACTTTAGGTTGTTAAGCTTCAGATATACCAATACGAGTGATTTGTACCACCCACTCTACTATAGCCTTTGCTTGGTCTATACCGCTACCGATAGTTTTGCATTCTTGAAATAATATAGGTAATAATTGCTTACGAATAGCCGCTTCTATATTTTGTGGGTTAATGGAATTTTCCTCAACAGCCTTTTCGACCAGTGTTTCTATTTTAAAGGCCAAATTAACCCAAGTCTGTTGCTCATTTTCACTTAGTACTGAAAAAGCTGCTGGTAATACTTTCTTAAACACGCCGAAATATTTTTGCGCATGGATATTTCCTGCCAGTGTCTTGGGTATATCATCTAATTGACGCGCTTTGGCTTTTTCTTCAAGTTCATGAAAAATTAAATACTGCTTGAGTGGGTGGTGAAATTGCTGTTCAGCTTCTTCAATCGCTCTACGCAGTAACTTTGAGAATGCTTCCTGAGCATAAGGATCATCACGTAAATCCTGCTCAATCATTTTAGTAACTCGTGTTTTTATAATATCCGTCTCATTACGCGTTTTTTCTTCGCTCCATTGTTCTGGTTTTTGTTGTTGACCCATTTTATTAACCACATAAACACCCTCAGGCTCTTTTATCTCTACTCCAACTACGTGCTTATCTAACAGTTTTTTCACCTGGCTGTCATATTCATCATAGTCAACGGTTTCACCAGTATCTCGTTTGACTACTTGGCGTAAATTAGACAGTTGCTTGACTGTTTCTTTATAGTGGCGACGATCTTCATCGGTAAAACTCTTATCTTCATAAAAGGTGGCGGATTGTAATGCCACTTTCAGGCAACTGGAAAACTCGGTAAGCGCCTCATAAAAGTCATCACGTACTTTTAAATTAGCATCAACTAGCTCACCATCCCTTTCAACAATTTTTGGGATTAATACCTGACGTAATTGTTCAATTTGACTTTTATTTTTAACGCCACTAAAAATACTCCAAAGCTTTTTGTAGAGCTGGGGCAAACGCTTATACTCAGTATTCATTTGATTATAGAGGCCAGCAATGTCATTAATATCATAGCCTCCTTGGGTTCGAGATGCTAAGTCCTGATATTTTTGGATAGTGGTATCAAGCTCCGCTAAAATACCACGATAATCAATTAACAGGCCAAACTTCTTTTGTGGATGCAAACGATTCACTCGCGCTATAGCCTGGATGAGGTTGTGTTCTTTAAGTGGTTTATCGATATAAAGTACTGTGTTTTTTGGCTCATCAAAACCCGTCAGCAGCTTATCCACAACAATCAATATTTTAAGCTCATCGTCTTTATTAAAGCGCTCAATCACTTGTCTGGTGTAGGCTTGCTCTTCCTGATTACCTACATTCTCTTTCCACCATTGTGTTATTTCTGGCATTGAAGCTTCATCAACAGTTGTGTTACCTTCACGAGTATCCGGTGGGCTCATCACCACTGCACTTTCAAATAACCCTGCCTCATCTAAATATTGTTTATACTTAATAGCTGATTCTTTACTATCACAGGCCAGTTGGCCTTTTAAACCCTCATCAATATTTCTCACAAAATGATTGGCAATATCTAATGCGATTAAGCGCAGTCTGTCTTTAGATTGATAGACTTGTCCTTTTTTAGCAAATTTTTGCTTTAAGTCTGTCTTTTGTTCGCTCGTCAAACCTTCAGTGATACGGTCAAACCAGCTGTCAATTGCTCGCTCATTCACATCGAGATCAGGGATACGTTCTTCATAAAGCAGAGGTGTAACTGCCTGATCTTCCACTGCACGTTGCATGGTGTAAGCGTGAATGATGGGGCCAAATTTATTGGTCGTTTTGTCTTCTTTTAATAGTGGCGTGCCTGTAAATGCAACAAATGCGGCATTAGGTAATGCCTGCTTCATTTTAATATGGTTTTCACCGCCTTGACTGCGATGACCTTCATCGATCAACACAATAATATCAGCACTATTATTTTTACAAACCGGTAGCTGAGTGGCGCTATTAAACTTCTGAATTAATGAAAAAATAATACGCTCATTACCTTGACCAATCTGTTCCGCCAGGCGTTGCCCTGATGTTGCCATAGCAACAGCTTTATCTTTTTTTGCCGCAAGTTCTCCGCTGGACATAAAAGTACTACTGAGTTGACTCTCAAGATCTCTCCGGTCGGTTATGACTACAATACGACATTGCTTAAGTGCGTCATGTAATATTAATGCTTTACTTAAAAACACCATAGTGAACGACTTGCCTGAGCCTGTCGTATGCCAAATCACGCCACCTTCACGACCGCCTTTATTATTATGAGTACTGATGCGCTCAATTAAGCGCTTAATGCCAAATACCTGTTGATAACGGGCGACTATTTTCCCTTTTTTTTTATCAAACAAGGTAAAGAAGCGGGTCATTTCTAGTAATCGCTTAGGCGTTAATAAACTAATAAGTAATTTATCTTGTCCTGTTACGATCAGTTCGCCGCTAGCAATGAGTGTTTCATACCAATCTGTGTCTTTCGCTGGTCGATGACTAAAAATAGCTATTTTTTGTTCAGTGGTAAGTTTTTGGTTTTTCAAACCTGTCATTTCAGTTTCACTGATATCTTCTTCACGCCAGGTTGCCCAAAATTTTGCCGGTGTACCACAGGTGCCGTAACGCCCATCAGTTCCATTAATTGATAGCAATATTTGGCTGTAGGCAAATAGATGTGGCACTTCATCATTGCGCTGATTACGCAAGCATTGAGAAATCCCTTCTTCAACAGTTGGGCCTTTTTTGGCCTGGCTATCTGGGCGTTTTGCTTCAATAACAACAAAAGGAATACCATTCACAAAACAAACAATATCAGGTCGGCGACTTTCTATGCCATTACTGCGTAACACAGTGAATTCTTCAGTAAAGAGAAAACTGTTGTTTTCAACATTATGCCAATCAATCAGGGGGATGGTTGGGTTTACTTTTTTACCATCAATAAACTCTGTGACTGAAATACCATAGAGCAAATGGTTGTAGAGCTTTTCATTCGCCGCTATTAAACCTTCGTTAAGCGCTGGACTGGCAATGATGCCAATCATATTGTCGATTGCTTTATCACTTAACCTGTGGCTTTTACCATTAAATACAAAGCTACGTTTTTGCAGTTCATGCTTGAGGATACTTTTTAATACGACATCGTTAGCATTATTGTTACGGACTTTTAATGCTTGTTCTGGGGATAAAAGTGTCCAGCCAAGTTTGCTCAGCAATGTTAACGCAGGGATTTTGGCACTGTATTCTTCTTGAAATTTTGGGCCGACTTGCATGGTAAGTCCTTGTTTTATACGGCTACTGCTTTATATTTAATTCAATTAAGTCATCAACTCAATAATGAGTTACAAATTTAAATGGGGTGATCCTTGAGCCACTCTTTCCCTTTAGGAGTAATTTGATAAGCTTGCTCAGGGTGTTTGATTACATCCGGATAAAGGTAGTTAATCAGCCCTTCTTTTCGTAATGGGGTTAAATGACTGGTTTTAAGCCAATTAACCTGCTTGCCTAAATAAGTAGCCAGTTGCTCGGCACTCTGTGGGCCTAAAGAACATAATTCTAAAATGACTGGCCACAGTTTATTTTTCCGTGCTTTAGGGCCTAGATGGCTGATGGCATTTTGTAGTGATTCAGATAGCTCACTTGTATTTGCTTCAAGCTCACTTGTATTTGCTTCGAGCTCACTTGTATTTGCTTCGAGCTCACTTGTATTTGTATCAGCCGATACTTTGCTAGACAGCTGGTAATAGGTTGAAGGTCCTGCGCCTGCTTTATCAAGAAGTGCTAGTTGGTGGCTTAAACGACGGAGTACTTGGCTTGCACCTAAAGTATCCAAACCACTTATTGAACGGAGGGTGGCATTATCAATCGTTCCCGTTTCCTTCGCCAGCACCAGTGCTTTTGCTTCTACATCGGTTAGTTGCAAGGATGAAAATTGCTTTAACCACTCCAGCTGTTCTGCATCCATTAACTGGTGTAATAAGTAGGTGGCAGTAAATTGGTTTTCCAGTTGGTGATTGGTAAAAACGGGCACAGTAAGCCCTGCTTCGGTTAATAAGCGGCGCATGGTGCGAATGCCAGTGCCTTTGGTTTCGGCAAAGTCTAGGTCATATAATACGGAGGCTAAAATCGGGTTGCGGAGCTGCGAGCCCATTTCACCCAGCATGGTTTCTGGCTTTAAGGAGTAACCCGCATTGCGAATTTCCAGCCGGTTACTGTAACGCACCACCAAGGTTGGTTGATTTACTTGGTAGTCACGATGCATAAGTGCATTGACTACGGCCTCTCGAACCACTTTGTGAGGCAGTAATGGTTGGTCTGCCCGTTGCGTTTCGCCTTCTTTTAAAATGAAGTGACGAGGCATATCATCCAAAATAGTGGCTTCTAACCGGGTAATTAGCCGAATAATCGGTTCGCGAAAGTCTTGGGTCGTTGCAAAGCGCTGGTCTGGGTCTTCTACCCATTGGGTGCCTTGAATACGTACATAATCCACCCTAACGACAGGCAGTAAACGACGTAGAGAGAGCGGTTTAGCCAATAACAATAGCCCAGCTACATTGGGTAGATAATTGCCATTACGTTTTTCTACCAGCCTTAATGCACGTAGCATTTCCTCATCACCGGCTTGCAGCTCTTCGGCTTGAGGGCGCACTCGGGAGCGTAGTTGCCGGTAAAGCTCAATGGCAGAAGGGTCTAAATCATTCCATTCTGCATCAGCTAAAATAACCTGCTCAAAACTTATCCCCGATTTAGCCAGTAATAATGGTGCTAATTCTAGTTGAGAACATTCATAATCACCATTTAAGCCGCGGCGCCATACCCCCGTTTTACGTTTATTTTTACTGCCATGTTTGCCAATAAAACCACAAGGTTTGGCGGCTGGGTCTAACTCAGGCACAAATACACCAATCACCAGCTGTCCTTCAATAGCGGTATGTTGGCTTTGGACTGGTATCGCACAGTCAAATTGGGTACGACAATTGCCCTGTAATTCGTTCAGTAGTTTATCGGTATCAGTAACACCTGTTACCCAATAATTGTCGTGTGTTTCATCTGGCTCAGAAATACCCAGTAATAAAAACCCACCACCTAGACCAGGCTCATTAGCAAATGCACAAACCGTTTGCATAATAGAGTCGCCAATATGCGTGGCGCGTTTTGCCTCGATGCGAGGGTGTTCATCCAGCGCTATTAATTCCTGATAAACCTCCTCCACCGACCAATCCATTTAAGCAACCTCCAACTCGTCAACGTTAACTCGGCGTTTACCGGTTAATAATTGCTGCATTAAGGCTTTTTTCTCTTGTTTTAAGCAATCGAGTTTTTGTTGGAGGATTTCGATTTCTTTGTCAGCGGTTGAGAGTATAGTGGCGATTTTTTGTTGTTCTTCTAGTTCAGGGGCAAAAACTATGAGGTCTTTTACAACATTCCAGTCTGCTCGAGGCATATGAGTACCAGATGCTACATTGGTAGAGTCTATAAAAAAGTCCATTTGCACTAGTTGGTGTAAATATTCTGGAATTGACTTGTTCCTATTTACGCTGAGAACCCATATTTCTGTAGAACAAACACCTTCTCGATCTGCTAACCAATACTTTCTCAAATAGGGTCTTAGTTTTCCAAAAAGAATGCAGCCTTTTGTAAATACAGATTTTGTACTAACAGCCTTATGTGTTGTAGTTGATCCAAGTAAAGCAGATGTGCCCTGAGATATATGTTCAAGCTCTATGCATTCTTTCTCTTCACTTTCATTTTGAGGGTTGAATTTTTTTTTGTTAAGATCTGCAATATCTGAAAAATGTAGCTTTTCCCACTCTCCACTAAACCCCGGCAAACGCTTTTTACCTGTTAACAACTGCTGCATTAATGCTTTTTTCTGTTGTGTGCTATTAGTTAGTAGTTGTTCTGTGGTGGTAATGGCTTTGTCCCAGGTGGATAGGATTTTGGCTATTTTTTTTTGTTCGGAAAGTGGAGGAACTGGGATTTCAAAGCCCTTGATTCTTGTTAATGCTAACTTTGGTTGAGCATTTTGTGTCTTCTCAGCTTCCACCTTGTTTTGAATAATGGGGGAGCGTAAAACCTCGAATAAGAACTTCTGGTTGATTTTTAAATTCGTCAACTTATCCGCATTCTCAGTTAAGTTTGCCCCATCCAACGACTCAGGAATAATCCCTGTAATACCCAATCCATTACCGGCCACAGATATAAAGACGTCATCTTTGTTTATGATGTAGCGAGAAATTTTAGGGGCAATATTTACTGGAACATACAAGATCCCACTTTCGTCCACAGTTCCATTTTTCATATCTGTGACTCGTATGTAAGGAAATCCAGTATTTTCTTTTACTAAAGAATAACCTTTTGGAAGACGTTTACCGCCTTTCACGTCAGCTATTTCTTCTATACGCTTGAGCTCCCATCCGGTAGGAAGTTTCATTGTGCACCTCCCAAATTCAAGAGCGTGCTTTCATCTGAACTAGTAATTCTATCAGGCACCATAACCAAGCTCCTCCAAATACCCAGCCATTTCCACTTCTAGCTCTGCCAACTGAGCCTTTAATTGTTCCCGCTGTTGTCGCACAGCTATCAAATCAATTTCTTCCTCTTCTTCAAAGGTATCTACATAACGAGGGATATTCAGGTTGTAATCGTTTTCTTGAATTTCTTTTAAACTGGCGACGTAGGCGTATTTATCGACATTTTCACCACCACGATAGGTATTAACGATTTTATCGATATTGTCTTGAGTAAGTAGGTTTTGGTTTTTGCCGGCTTTAAATTCTCGGCTGGCATCGATAAACATGACGGAATCATCTTGTTTATCACGAGCAAATAATAAAATAGCGGCGGGTATACCCGTGCCGTAAAATAATTTTTCTGGCAGGCCAATTACGGCATCTAATAAATTTTCGTCAATTAATTGCTTGCGGATTTTCCCTTCACTGCTGCCGCGGAATAATACGCCATGGGGGACTACTACACCCATTCGGCCACTGGTGGGGTTGAGGGTTTCGATCATATGCAGGATAAAGGCATAGTCCCCTTTGGTTTTAGGTGGAATGCCTCGGCGGAACCGGCTGAATTTATCGTGCTCTGCTTCGTCATGCCCCCACTTATCTAGCGAGAAGGGCGGGTTGGCAGTAACAATATCAAACAGCATTAAATTACCGTTTTTATCCAGCAATTTAGGGTTGCGGATGGTATCGCCCCATTCAACTTTGTGGTTGTCTTCACCGTGCAAAAACATGTTCATTTTGGCTAATGACCAGGTTGAGCCAATCGCTTCCTGGCCGTAGAGTTCATAGTTTTTGCTGTTGTGGTGCTCTTTTACTTTTCGGCCACATTTCATTAATAACGAGCCGGAACCACAGGCTGGGTCGCAAATGGTATCGCCGGGTCTTGGGTCAAGCAACTCAGCAATCAGCTCAGATACTTCAGGTGGGGTATAAAACTCACCAGCTTTTTGTCCGCCGCTGGCAGCAAAGTTTTTGATTAAGTATTCGTAGGCATTACCAATGACATCCAGTGAACCGACCCGGCTGGGCTTCAGGTTGAGTTCAGGTTTGGCAAAGTCTTCCAGCAGGTGGCGTAAGATAGTGTTCTTTTGTTTTTCTTCACCGAGCCGGTCAGTGTTAAAAGATATATCCTGGAATACACTCTTACCGGCGTCTTTTAATTTGTTGCCATTCGCTTCTTCAATGGCATGCAGTGCCTGGTCAATGCGCTCACCATTACCAGGCTCGTGGCGGTGTTCCCAGAGTGTGTAAAAGCTGGCGGATTTGGGGAGCACAAAGCGCTCCTGCTTCATTAGCTCTTCAATCAACGCCGGCTCATCACCATGTTCTTTTTGGTATGCTTCATAATGGTCTTGCCAGACATCACTGATGTACTTCAAGAACAGCATAGTTAGAATAAAGTCTTTATAGGTATCGGCACTGATGGTACCTCTGAAGGTATCACAGGCTGCCCATAAGGCCTTGTTGATAGATTCTTGATTGATGGATGTCATGCCTATAAGCCTATTACCAAGTGTATATGCTGTTTACATAAGGCCAATGATACATCACTCGACAAAAGGCCCCAAACGTTTCTACGACACTCTCTGCCTCTTATTTCTAAAAACTGCGAGAAAAACATTTGCACCACTTTGTTAATGCAAAACTCAAAAAAACAGCCTTCCTGTAAGCTAAAGGACATTTCTAAACCAAAGTTCTCTCTTAAGCAAAGCTTACAATCCTAAAGCACAATGTTGGCAAAACGACGGGTGAGATTGTTTACGGAGCAACTGCCGGGAGCAGTGTGAGGGGCAGAGGCCATGGACGGCCTTCTGATACGGGCGAAGTAAATAATCTTATCCGTCGTGTTTTCCCTCATACCCTTCGCGAATCACTCAATATCTTTCAATAATCATTTCTTCATAGCACTCAGCCTAATGGGCCAGCTAGCACCTTTAAAATAACTATTGTTTAAAATATCGTGTGCATCAGTACAGCACAAGAAGCAATCAACCCTGTAGCCTTGTTGCTACTAACGCCCTTCAAGCTACCAATAACCATTAATGCTTAATACTACAGATGTTCATTACCTAATGTTCAGAGTATAGTTGTGGACCTACGACTACCTAAAATTGTCTCCAGTAATGGCAAATGGACGAGTTAAGAGTGTTGCAATGACAAGTATTCATCAGTTTATCCCAAAGCTAACCATTAATGATTTGTACGACTGGGCAAGTGTTTCTATTGTTAAGCGTGGTAAAAGCTATATTGGTTATGTGGGTGATATTTTTATCACCGAACAAGATGAGTTGGTTGCTGAAGTTGAAGGCACTGAGTTTTATGTAACCCGTATACTTCTAGATAAAGAAAACCATTTAAGTGCTGATTGTAGCTGTCCTTACTATGCAAATTGTAAACATGCTATTGCATTGATTTTGAAAGCTGGACAGTATTTAAAAAGTGCAAAAAAATTTCCATTACTCACCGAAGATGATGATCTCTATTATGAGATTTATGATGACGACAATGAAGATGACGAATCTTTTTCTGAAATTAATAGCGAAACAACACTCTCCAATTATGAATTAAAAATACATCAAGTACTGATTAAAAAAAGCCATGAAGAGCTATGTGATTTCTTAATAGAAATAACGAATAGATATCCTGAAATAAGAAAAACAATTTTAGAAAGTCATCGCTTTAATCATAGTGGTGTTAAGCAACAGGTTGCATTACTACGCAAAAAAATAAAAGAACTAAGTCGAATCGATGCCTGGTCTAACCACTGGGACAATGACAGTAATATTCCAGATTATGCCCCTGTTCGCATTCAATTAAAAGCACTATTAAAGCAAGGTCATGCAGATGATGTTCTGCAACTAGGGGAGTATCTGTGGCAGCTGAGTTATGACCAGGCACAAAATGCCAATGACGAAGGTGAAACAGCAAGTGAGCTTGGCGAATGCATGGAAATTATTGTACAAGCACTGCCTGATACGAGCCTATCCCCTGTAGATCAGCTACTGTGGCTTATTGATCGGCAGTTAAATGACGATATTGGCGTATTAGATATTGCCTCTAATCAATTCGATTTTTCAAGATATACGCCGACTGACTGGCAACACGTTGCTGATAGTCTTATAAAAAAATTAGACGTAATGCCTACGTTATCCGCAAACAGAAGTTTTTCTAAACGTTATTATCGTAAGCAATTAGTAGAAAAAATTATTGACGCCCTAAAAGCCAGTGGTCAGTCAGCAAAAATAGTATCTCTACTGGAAACAGAAGTGGAGCAGTGCGAAAATTACCAAGACCTTGTCGATGAATTACTAAGCATCGGTGAAGCCGAAAAAGCCCGACAGTGGTGTATTGATGGTTTTTATAAAACATTGGAGGATTCGCCAGGAATAGCAAGCCAACTGCAAAAGCAATTATGTGAAATGGCCAAAAAAAATTGTCAGTATGATTTAATCGCTGCTTACCATGCGCAAAGTTTTTTTAATATGCCTTCTCTAGATACCTATCAGGTTTTACAAAAAGCTTGTGAAAAAATAGACTGCTGGGATGAGATTCGCAATAAAATTATTAATTATTTAGAAACGGGTCAGCGACCTGATTTGACAGCCAAAAATAATCGTAAACGAGACTGGCCATTACCTAAACCTGAGGTGCTCTACCCTCAAGAACAAAAGTTTAAAAAGATTTTTCCTGATTACGACTTACTCATTTCAATAGTCATTCACGAAAAGCGTAATGATGATGTGGTAGCCCTCTATTTAAAAAGCCAAAAAGAAGGTTATAACAGTCATATCAGCCGTTATAGCCGCTTTCAAAAAGATATTGCAGAAGCCGTTGCCAACAGCCACCCCAACATTGCATTAACAATTTGGGAGCAAATTGTTGAGTCATTAATTGCAGAAGTAAACGCTAGGTCTTATATAAGTGCCATCGATTATTTACGTAAAATGTATGTCGTGTATAAAAATAATAATCGCCTAAAGGAATGGGAAAAGCATATTGCTAGAATTCGTTCTGAACACAAACCCAAAAAGCGCTTGCAACAAGAACTTAACGCACTTGTTAGCGAAAAAGTGGTTGGGTGAGTTTTATACAAATTCACTACCACGCTTGAAATTAACAAGTGACATCGACATATGGTGTGAGCTGGCTGTTTCTAACATTACTTATACATCAAAGTAATTGTATATAAGAATAGCCTTTTAAGAGCACCTGAAATAAAAAGCCAGGAACAAATATCCTGGCTTTTTTAAATCAATTGAAACAAAGCTACTTATAAATAATTACATATCCCAATATGCTTCTTCCAAGCTGTCTTCCCGCTCTGGTAAGCCATGCGCTAAACGTGGTGAGCTTTGTACAAGGATTTCATAGCTTACCCGGTTTGCGTATTTACAAACCTGCGCAAAAGAAGAATATGTCATATAATTGCGGTCGTGCTTGCTTGAGCTGGGCATAACTTTATTGTGGAAACGATTTGCTGCCATATCATGTAATAAAGCCGCTAACGCTCCATCACCTGCACCATTGGTATTTACAATACGTTCTGGGCCCCCCATAAACGGACTTATGTGGGAAATTACTTTAATGGGTTCTTCGCAATTTTCTTTGAGTAATGGCCGAGAGAATTCATAGCGGTTGTATTCAGGGATAACGCCTGATTTTAAAGGATATTTTGTAATTCGCGCACATTGTTTATCAGTGTACCCACCAAAATATAAACCGGCTGGTCCTGCAGTCAACAATACCATATCAGCCATATCTAATAATTTATCTATAGCCCCTAATGGATCTGACTCACCTGTTAGTGCTTCAGCTTCATCTTCATTACAAGCAACCAGATTAACATGAGCACGGATAAAGTCTTCGATTTCATCACGGTACTCAGAAACCATAAAATGAGTACCGAGCGTTAGGCCTACAGGCAGGTTTCTGGCTTTGGCAAGCTCAATACTTTTTTCCATGGCCTCATAGATAGTGCCATGCTCACGCGTACGAAATAGATAAGCATTAAACACAACCGCTGAAGCACGCTCAAAGGCTTCTTCAGGTATAGACTCAGCTTTAAGCAAGTCCATATCCCCAGGCAAAATAACAAAGCTACGCTCACTGTCTGGGGTGATTAAGGTCAAAGCACGACCAATACTCCGTACTGGTTGCATATAGTCTAAGTTAACGCGGGTACTGGTCGTTCTAAGGAAGTGATAAGCAGGTGAACCCACATGAATGGGATCAGCCATGACACCTAGCTGAATAGCGGGCGCATCTGCCAAGATAGAAAAGTTATGTAATGTATTACCAATGGTACTACCCGCTTGCTGATTACGGATAAGTCCTTGATTGGTTAAGTCAGCCAGGATTGCTTCACCAACGTCAGGGGCCGGCAAAACGGAGGTGCCAGGCTGAATGCCATACTTTTCCATAAACTCGTAGGTGACATGGGCTTCAATATCGACCAAGGTCTGCTCAACACCAACCAAGGGATAGACCGCTTCAGCAATAAGATCACGCTCAGGGGAAAAGGGACGTGGCGTGCCCACGGGAAAGTAGTGTTTAACTTTGCGCTTGCCTGGAAACTTCATGACTAAGAGACTTATCCGCAAAACGCGCTATTGTAGTGGCTTCAACGCTTAATGCCAATGGGTAGAGGCCGAAAGATACAAGCGTTGCTTAATTAACTTCTAGCCTGCTAGGGCCTGTTAACACTATTTGAATCACCACTGCCGTAGACTATTTTTTCGCCTAGCAAGGCACAAGGAATGCTGTGTAGTCATTCTACATAAATGACTTGTAACACTGCTAGGTGGAAAAATAATCACGGCCCGAAGGGTTATGACGGTAAAAGCACTACTCGTTGTTGCTCATTGTTCATTTAGAACCACTAAACTTCACTCTTCGCGCCTAGATTAGTGCTTTTACCGTCATAACAGTGATATTCAAGTAGTGTTAACAGGCCCTAGACAAGACCTGTCTAGCGGCTTTTTCTTATACTAGCAGTCCAAAGCACTTAACGTGTTGTTTACTCCTCACCGTCAGCTAAACCAACGCTTTACAAGAAATATCAATTACGCGGTCCGGCCAGCCTTGAATAAACTCCCGTTCATGAGACACCAAAATAACGGTTCCCGGATAGCAAATCAGAGCTTCTTTCAAGGCTTGTTTCATTTCTATATCCAGGTGTGTTGTCGGTTCGTCCAATACCAGCACATTGCTTTCTTCAACCGCCAAGCAACACAGCTTCACCTTGGTTTGTTCTCCACCGCTTAGAGTATGTATAGGTTGTACCGCTTTACTACCAGCCACTCCAAACTCAGCCAGATATTTTCGAGCTGTTTTATTGGTAAGCGTAGTATTTGCAGAGCATACCACCTGTACTGGCGTAGATTCAGGGTAAGGCCAATATAACTCTTGAGCAAAGTATCCCCATTTAATTGATTTAGCTATATCAAGCTGTCCGGAAAGCAGTGGAATCTCGCCAATTAACGACTTAAGTAACGTAGATTTGCCCACCCCATTAAAACCTGCCACCGCAATCTTCTCGCCGCGCTGAATATATAAGTTCAGATCTGGCAATAATGAGTAGGTATAACCAATACCTAATTTTCGACTCACAATGACAGTCTGCGCATTGAGTGGGGAGTGTTTAAAAGTAAAAGAATAAATTTGTTTTTGCTGGTTTATTTCAATTCTATCGATTTTAGCTAACTGTTTTTTTCGACCATTTGCAATCTTTGCATTCACACCAGCACCATTTTTTGCAATGTAATTTTCCAGTTTTTGTATTTGGCGCTGCTGAGCATCATATTGGCTTTGCAACTGAAGACGCTCCTGCTCTTTCTGAGACATTGCTTTGGAATAATGACCTTTATATTTTTTAATTTGTTGATAATCTATATCGCAGATTCCATTCGCAATAGAGTCCAAAAAGCTAATATCATGAGAAACCACTAAAAAAGCGCCAGCATAATTAGCCAAGAAGTTAGCTAACCACTCTACATGCGCAGTATCCAAAAAGTTTGTGGGTTCATCTAACAGCAAAACCTCAGGTTGCTGAAGTAATAATTTAGCTAGCATTACTTTATGGCGCTGTCCTCCACTCAAACTACCCATCTTGCTGGCCATCCCCAAAACATCAATTCCTAATCCTGCAGCAATTTGCTCAATACGATAATTCAAACTATAAAACTGCTCTTTTTCTAGCAGAGACTGCAACTCCGCAGCACGGTTAAGCACTGCAGAAGATGTATCTGTAGCCATCTGTGCATAAAGGTTATTCAAAACTTTTTCTGCTTCAAATAATGCCTCAAAGGCGCTTGATAGAAATTGAAATATGGTTAGTTCAGGATCAAAGGTCGTGTGCTGATCCAGATAGCCAATCATAATGTCTGGTTGCCAAAGGATTTCACCTTGATCAGGTAAAAGCTCAGAACGCAGTAGTTTAAGCAAAGTACTTTTCCCTACCCCATTCTCTCCCGTTACGCCAAGATGTTCACCATGGTGCAGCGAAAAATTAGCCTGTTGATAAAGACGTTTTTCTGCAATTTGGTATGTCAGGTCTTTTACTATTAGTAAGCTCATATTTTTTAAACCATAAAAAAAGCCGGTAACTAAGTACCGGCCCAAGGATTTTGCAATTTAATTTATATCTAACTATCGGATATAAAAAAGGCCGGTGATGAGGTGTCATCACCGGCCTTTTACAATTTTTCACAGACAATAAACTCCCTACGAGAAATTACGCACCATTGTATACCCTTTGTTATGGGCATATTACGCTTCGCTGAGAGTATGTCTGATGAAGATTTCGTTATTTAGGCTCTGAGCAACACTTCATCGTGTATCTGCACAGAGCTTTGCCTTCTTATTAATTTCATTTCGTAAACCATATAATGCTGTATGGTCAATATATAAGACCTTAGACGTATAATCAACTTTTAACCTTGTGCTTGATATCCTCTAAGGCAGTCTCATATAAAAATTTAAAAAGCAAAAAAATCATAAACTGGATGAAACAATTTTTGCGACCAACTTATTGATATCACCCTCAAAAAAATGCCCTCCGTCTACCTGATGGCTATCCACTAAAACATGGGTATATTCCTGCCAGGCTTGCAAGTTCTCATAACTGACATGATTATCTTGCTTACCATGAACAAGCACTAGCTCATGCTCAGATTTTTCACGGGTTATCATGTGCTTTAACCTATAATTAATCGAGAATTCATTTCTCATAATAGGATAATAGAACGCTTTAAAATCATCGTCTTGAAGACACTCATCGTCTAGTTTTCCGTACCCCTTTAACTGTCGATAAATCTCTTCATCATTGTATGAAGCAGGATCTTCCAAAAACTCAGGTATATGAGGTGCAGCTTCTGCAGCAATAAACACTTTATTGGAACGTAAGCCCATGCTTAGTAAAGACTGCGCAAAGAGGAAAGCAAATAAGCCTCCCGTGCTATGTCCATATAATGAAAAACTATTTTGTTTTACAATATCACATATTTCACTTACTGCTTCACTCACAATATTTTCGACATCATTTCTCAGCGGTTCCAACAGCCTTTTTCCCATCCCAGGGAGCTGAAAAACATAACAGTCTATATCTTCTTGTATATGACTCAAAAGCTCATCAAATACATCTGAGCTTCCTCCTGAGTACGGAAAAAACAAGAGCGTATGATTTTTTTCCCCAGTACAATGACTACGTTTTTTTTCAAACCACATGGCATATCTCACTTTCATACCAATCCGCGATACTCTCAGCGAGAAAAGCAGAGTTTTTCGGTCCATTCATCGTCAAATGATTTCCAGCAACAGGTATCACCTTAAAGGACGTGTGACCAAGTTTTTTCCAAAAGCGATCTTGATGCGCAGGAAAACTCGGAATAACGTCAGTATGCGCGAAAAATAAAATATCACTTACCGATTTTGATGGTTGGTATTTTTGCATTAATCCATTATTACATTCCCAAACACGCAAATAACGCGGTAAAAACGCTGCGGAGAGAATGGATTCATAGGCTGTACCTTGGCTTATTTTCCCCAGGTACTCAACCTTATCTTCCAAGGTCTCAAGTGCTGCATATACGGCATTATCCACATTGATTTCTGCCATACCAAAGGTCAACAAATAATCAAGAATTTCAGCGCCAGACATGCCATCAGGTAAATTCCCGTAACATGGGCTATCTACCATTATGACAGGTGCATTGACGCCATACCTATGTTTATACTGCTGAGTCATTTCGTAAGCGACAATGCCACCAAAAGAAGACCCTGCAAATATCGGTGTTTGTTTTTTACTAACGCAAGAGATAACCCCTTGCAGATAACTTTCTGCCATATCTTCCAAACGACTAAAGTGAACATCACTGGTGAGCATTGGAGAACGAATGGCGTATACGGGATAGTCTTCAGGTAAAGCTTTTGCGAGATCCCAATAAAAATAAATATCTCCACCAATAGGGTGAATGAGTATGATCGGGGGATGGGACGGCTTCCCTTTTTGCAATAAGACAATTGTATCCTGTTCTTCTGACTGATCTTTTTGCATAGCAGCATTAAGCGCAGTAACAATGGCATTAACAGTCAATCTTGGTAACTGCATAAACTCAATGGCGACACCAAACTGATTTGTCACTCTGGAACTGTATTGAACAGCCGTGAGTGAATCGCCTCCAAGCTCAAAGAAATCTGCATCAGGATTTACTGTCTCAAGCCCAAGCACATGGCAGCAAATATCGCTGACTTGCTCATTAAGCGCTTTATCAGAACTGATGGTGTTTTCCTGCGTTATAGCCTCAGGAACAACGGTTTTAGCCTTATTTTCACCTATCCAGTAATGATCACGCGCAAAAGCATAGCCTGGTAGTTTAATTCTGTTTTCTGGGGATAACTGCCAGAACTTTTGCAGATCAACTGGGGCAGAAAGGCAGAACAGTTGCCCAACCATCGACATCAAATGTTGATAGGGGGAGCGCTCAGCCAAACCCTGAATGACATGATGCATAGGCTTGAGACCTTGGTGACGTTTTGCCAGCCCACTCAAAATCGTACCAGGTCCTACTTCAACCAGCACCATGTCAGAAAACTGCTTGCTGCTGAACAGTGTCGAAAGACCCGCTTCAAACATCACGGTTTGGCGAAGATGTTCTACCCAATACGCCACAGAACATGTTTGCTCTGGCTTAATCCAGTCACCACTCAAATTCGAAATATAAGGCAACACTGGAGGGTTCAGCTGCACTGAGCCAACCAACTGTGCAAAATCATCCAAAATGGGATCAAGCATAGCAGAGTGGAAAGCTCTGGAGACTTTCACGCTACGGTAGGTAATTCCCTGTTGGTTTAATTCGGCTTCCAAAGCCGCTACCTTGTCAGGCGCACCAGATATCACACATGACTGCGCCTCATTAATAGCTGCAAAATCCAACTGGTGAGTCTCAACAAAGGGTCGAATCTCCTCATAGGTACAACGCACCGATACCATTCGACCTTGGGGCAGCGATGCTAACAACTGCCCACGCTTAATCACCAGAGATAGCGCATCTGTCAGCGATAGAACGCCTGCACAGCAAGCTGCGACATACTCACCAAGACTATGGCCTATCATTGCTGCAGGGGAAACGCCTTTATCCATCAGCCATTTTGCCAATGCAAACTCACAGATAAACAGCGCTGGGTGAGTAATCGCTGTGTCATTGATGCGCTCGCTGGCAGCCAGCAGATCCTCACGTGAGACCTCGCTCCCTAGCATTGGAGCAACAATATCCAAGCACTGCTCTACCCAAAAACGGAAAGCTGGCTCATTATCAAATAACCACTGAGTCATGCCTTTATATTGCGCTCCCTGCCCTGGGAACATAAAGACCACTGACGGTGCTCGACCAGGTTTATGGATGATCTGGGGCTGTGCGACTAAAGCCTCTGCCAACTCCTTACTATTGTTGCCCGTCACCACCCTCTGGCAATCAAATCGGCTCCGGGAGTGCATTAGCGTATAGCCCGCACGCACCAATTGCTCTGTTTGTGCACCACGCACAAACGTGGCCATTGCTTTAGATTGACGGCGCAAACCTTCCTCATCGGGTGCTGACAAGCAAAGTAGTAGGGGTCTACCTGTAACGTTTTCCTGTAGAGAAGGGCTCATTTCAGGAGCCTCTTGTAAAATCACATGGGCATTGGTTCCACCAATACCAAAAGCACTGACCCCCGCTGTTCTTAGCCCACTGCCTTGATCTTGCGTCCATTCCTCTGTCGTTTGCTGCACTTTAAAGCCTCGTGTAGCCAGCTTCAGTTCAGCATTTTCCTGCTGGAAGTGGACTGTTGGCACCAGGGTTTTATGCTGTAAACATAAAGCGACTTTTATGAGTCCTGCAATTCCAGCCGCAACATCAAGGTGCCCAAGATTACTCTTCAACGCGCCAATTGCGCAGGGCTGTTTAGATGTTCTGCCAGAAAGTGCCTGAGATAAGCCTGCAATTTCAATAGGGTCTCCTAACTTGGTACCCGTACCATGCGCTTCTATGTAAGACAGGTCATCAGCAGAAACCTGCGCATTGGCCATTGCTTGCTGAATAACGGCAGCCTGACGGTCTTCACTCGGCGCGGTGAACCCCGCTTTATGATTACCATCGTTATTGATTGCGCTGCCCTTAATAACAGCAATTACACTGTCACCGTGTTCCAGTGCTTGAGCAAGCGGCTTGAGTAATACAACGCCAACACCTTGCCCCTCAATCGTACCCGTGGACTCACTATCAAAAGGACGACAATGACCATCCGCTGAGAAAATCATTCCTGGCTGATAAAGGTAGCCTTGCTTCTCAAGCTGGCCCAACGAAATACCTCCTGCAATAGCCATCTGGCAATCACCAGCTTGTATTGCGCGGCAGGCCTGGTGCACGGCCACCAGCGAGGAGGAGCAAGCCGTCTGCACGGTCATTGCAGGCCCTGTAAGGTTTAGGGTGTAAGCGACTCTGGTTGCCAAAAAGTGCGACTGATTACTAATCATCACCTGATAGTGATCAACCAGGTCAGCATGCTTCATCGATGGCAGCACATAGTCTGACTCGTAATGATTATTCCCAACACTGGCATACACACCCACATCATCCGTGATGGTTAACGGGTCATAATTAGCATTTTCAAAAGCATGCCAAACACACTCAAGGAATACGCGATGTTGCGGGTCCATCATCATGGCTTCTTTGGCTGTTAGCCCAAAGAAGCCCGCATCAAAGCACTCAATGCCTTCTAGTTTACTTTGTGCCAATACATAGTTGGGGTTACTAAGCTGCGACTCAGGTACTAGTCCCTGCAGTTCTTCAACGGAGTAACGCGACACAAGCTCTTTGCCTGCTTTCAGATGCTCCCAAAATTCAGCCAGGGTTTCAGATTGCGGAAAGCGGCCCGACATACCGATTATTGCAATATCGGTATGTGCAATAGATTGTGCTTTTGGCACAACCTCTGCTGGCTTCTCTGTGCTAGCCTGCTGTTCAACATAGTGCACAATGCTGGCAATGGTCGGCAGCTTAAACAGATCAATCAATGACACTGTAGACTGCACATTTGCAGGTAATAACCCATGCATACGGGTAAGGAGTATTGAGTTTCCGCCTAACTCAAAAAACTTATCCTGAAGCCCCACTGACTGTCGTTGCAGCAGCTGACACCAGATAGACTGCAACACCTGTACTAGTGGCTCACTTTCAGCCTTGAATGCTTCATCATCGGTTGCCGGGCTATCAAAGGTTGGTGCAGGCAGCGCCTTGGAATTCAGCTTACCATTTACCGACATAGGTAAAGCTTCCAGTGCAATAAACTGCTCAGGAACCATATAATCAGGCAGCTTTTGCTTCAGCCACTGTGCCAGGGTAAGCGAATTCATATCAGCAGCCGACGACACATAATAACCTACCAACACCTGAGCATTGCTGGACCCTGCTGAACTATTTACCAGCTGAACAGTGACTTGCTGTATCTGCGGATGAGCCAGCATCGCCTGCTCAATATCCGCTTTTTCAATACGGTGCCCCATGACTTTAATTTGCCCATCCTGGCGCCCCATAAACAGCAAGCTGCCATCATCCAGCTGCCTGACCGTATCCCCTGTTCGATACCAAGTCCCGTCTGCAAAGGGCAAACGTATAAACCTGCTTTCGTTTAACTCAGGCTTATTCACATACCCCTGCGCGACACCTGTACCGCCGATATAAAGTTCACCACATGCGCCTGACGGTACAGGCTCACCCTGCAGTCCTAACACAGTGCAACGCTCTCCGGGCAAAGGCCGACCAATACTGATAACGCCTGTGTCTTGTCCCGCTAAATAGGTTTTACTGGTAGACCAGATGCAGGTTTCTGTTGGCCCATAAACATTAATCACCCGCGAAAACTTAGCCAATGCACGTTGGGCCAAGTGATGAGATAAGGCTTCCCCCCCCACCAGCAGCGTACACTTTGTGGTTTGCTCGAATGATGGCAACGTAAACTCAAGCATACTTGGCGTGGTTTGAATAAAGTCGAGTGACTGACAGTTAATAGGACTTTCCCTGTAATCACCCAGTGTCAACGTACCTCCCGATAGGAATGGCAAACCAAACTCTGCCCCGAAAATATCAAACACCATGTTGGTCATGCTGAAGGTATTCAGCCTAGTCTTATTCGGGAAGTGAGCCTGCCATAGCCCATGTAACGTTGCCATAAACGCACTATTGGATAACGCAACACCTTTAGGCTGGCCTGTGGTGCCAGATGTATACAGGATATAGGCGGTATCTTGTGGCTTGATCTCCGGCTCAGCTAAATTCGCTGGAACATTGAGTAATGCCTGTTTGGCGCTGTCCAGGACAAGTGTCGGAATAGATACATTTGGTAATAGCTGGTCATGCAAACCATCAGTAACCAAACAGTCAGCCTGGCAATCCTGCAAAATATACTCAATTCGCTCTGCAGGATAGTCATAAGACAGGGGCACATAGGTTGCGCCAAGCCTCCCTATAGCGAGAATGACCGTTAATGCTAACGCATCTCTTGGCATTAATAGCGCAACTCTCTGTCCTGAGCTTATGGCGTATTCCGTATGAAGACAGTATGCCACTGCCAATACTTGCTGATGCAGTTGTATGTAGCTGAGTACTTCACCAGAGTGACATAGGGCAGGCGCATCTGGCTGATGGCAAGCATAATGCCCAATCGCTGCCGCCAGATTACGCGTTGGGATTGCTGGAACCATGTTTTGCAGTTTTTCGCCTGCCATTATGGATGGCGCAAACTGCAATTGCTGTTCATCAGGATCAGCCAGCACCTGCGTTACTATCTGCTGCAACACATTTAAAGCCTGTTGCATCTTCGTTGGGCTGAACCACTCAGTCGCAAAGTCCAGATAGATATTGATTGCGTCTGCCTGCTCTTCAACCTGCAGTGCCAATGGGTAGTCCCGATGTTCCTCTCGGGAGACGAATTGATGATGTAGGCGGTCAAGGTCGTCCTGCAAACTTGGGTCAGGATAGTTTTCAAAAACATACAGTGAGTCAAACAGCCTGCTTCCACCCTGCTGTAAGTCTGCCAAACTGACTAAACTGCGGCTATTGGCTTCTCCCACGGCATCCTGTAGTGCACTTATCTGCGCGAGGATGCTGGTGCCCGTATCATGCTGGTGCTTAATGGGCAGGGTATTGAGAAACATGCCAACAGCATGCTCAATGCCCGCTACAGGTAACATTCTGCCCGCAATGACAGTACCGACAACCGTTTGTGCCGCCCCAGAATACAATGATAAAAGCTTGTGCCAGGCAAACAGGAACACGGAGTTCACCGTAATACCGTACTTTTGTGCCAGCCCACTCAAAGAGGACAGTTCTGCATTGCTCAGTTTGAGACTAAGTCGCTGTAATGATTTAACCTGACGCTGTTGTCGATACTCTGCCGGTGAAACCTCTGGATGCAGCAGCGAAGATAATGGCATAGCCTCTTCAACATCACTTAAATACTCACTCCAATAGTCTTTATCGGCATTTTGTTGTTGCTGTATGTAGTTTTGTACGGCACTGAAAGCATCAGAAACTAAAGGTAAGGGGGCGTCTTTCTGCAAGGCATCATAAATGTCATGTAAATGAGCCATTAAAATAGGGCTGCTCCACCCATCAAGAATGGCATGATGTACATTAAACAAGCAGCAATAGTGATGCTGATCCAGCTTCACCAAACAAACTCTGAAAAGCCCGCCAGCACTAAGGTCATAATTGCACTGTCGATCCTGTTGCTGAAGCTGCGCTAACGCCTGCTCACGGTCGCTAGCATTCATGTCACTGAAGTCATGATAAGCCCAGGGAAAACCCATTTCTCGGTCAACCACCTGAACAATCTCTCCCCGCCAGTCAAACCGGGAGCGCAAACAGGCAAGCTGCTTTTGCAACAACTGCCAGGCTTGGTGAAAGAGCTGAGGCTCAACCTGAGCGTGGTAATCCCAACGTACAGCAATACGATATGAGGCATCCTGGTCACCATAGGCCAGGCTGTGATGTATCATCCCCTGCTGCAGGCTATTTGCCCTAAATACCTGCTCAACTTCTTGGTGCTTCTGCAGTTGATCGAGATAATTTTGAGACACCACAAAGTTAACATCAGATTCTGTCAACCAAGTGCGTTGCTCATCTCCCAATTCAGCTAGCAGCATATCCAGTTGCGCAGAAAGTGCTTCCGCCACGTTCTGTGCTGTTATATCTCTGAGGCTGGATTTTACTAACAGCTGTAACTGACCATTTGCCAGCCAACTGACGACTTCCAGTAGATGAAGTGATGGGTTTTCTGTGTGGCTAGATAGCTCGCTATACGCTAAGGCCAATTGCCATGGAGAAGACTCAGTAGACTCAATCCTGCCTAAATAGTTAAGGCTCACCCCATCTAAAGAGGTACAGGGCATCGAAAAAGCAGCACCATAACTCAACCCTTTTTCAGCACAACGTCTTAACTGATTTTTTGTGTCTATTAACTGTTCACGGCCATTGGTTTTCGCGGTTAAACGAACAGGGTAGCGACTGGTAAACCAGCCCATAGTGCGGGAAACATCAAGCGTTTCATGCTCATGCTGTCGTCCATGCCCCTCTAACCATAACGAGTGGGATTGCTGCCCCGTGTACTGTTGAAGAAAACGGCTGAGCGTCCAAGCCAGGCAGTCTTGGGGTTGC
Organism: Zooshikella ganghwensis; assembly: GCF_018263875.1. Lineage (NCBI taxonomy): Bacteria > Pseudomonadati > Pseudomonadota > Gammaproteobacteria > Oceanospirillales > Zooshikellaceae > Zooshikella > Zooshikella ganghwensis. The sequence continues at coordinate 72,236 of NZ_JAEVHG010000004.1, read as the reverse complement.
ATACCCAAGGGACGAGTCCGCTCAAGCAAAGAATCTGTGGTGTCACTGCTTAGCTGTAAACGATATTCTGTTGATTCACTACCTTTGGACGAGGCCAGTAACGCTGCTTCTGGCCCAGGCAACTGACTTTGCCAAAATAACATCTCCTCATCAGTAAGGGACAGGCTATTGACCAGCTCACTCCACTGTCGATAACTGCTACTCTTGGACCCGAGTGGCTGCCTCAGATAGGCCTGATATAAATCCTCAATCAAAACCGACTGACTAACGGTATCAATAATTAAGTGATGCCAGGCCATAAAGAGCCGACCTTGTCCATCACTGAAACCATCAAGATAAGCAAACACACTCAATGGACCGTTTGCCAAGTCAAACTGGCTATGAAGGTTAGCGAGTGCCTCTTTCAAGCAGGCATCAAACCCAGGCTCATGTTCTTTGACCGACAGCTCTCTAATATCCACTCGATGACAGGCCGGTTTTGCAGAGTCGGGTTGATAATGCTGAACCCACTCACCGCAGTCATTTACCGTAAAACGCAGTGCAAAGGCATCATGGTGCGCTACCACTTGACTGACAGCTTGCTCAAGACGAGAAAAGGACAGTGGTGGCGTCACTAACATGGCCGTTTGATTCCAATGGCTCGCTACCGTCCATTCGTTTGAAAAAAACCACTGTTGAATAGGAAGTAAAGGCACCTCCCCGGTTAGTGGGGGCTGTTCGGTTTGAGGCTCAGCAACATCAGCGTTTGAGTTTTGCAGTTTGTCCGAGACAAACTCAGCCAAGGTAGCTACTGAACGATAAGTAAACAGCTCCCTTAGCCCAAGCTCAACCTGCATTTCACGGCGCAGACGACCCACCATCTGAATCGCCATGACACTGTCACAACCCAGAGAAAAGATATCATCATGAATCCCCAGCCGCTCTTGGGAAATGTTCAGCACACCCGCCCAAAGCTGACAAAGCTTAGCTTCTATCGAGTTACTTGGCTGACAGTGTTGATTTGACGTATGGGTATTTGGCATAGGCAATGCGGCCCGGTCTAGCTTGCCATTGGCCGTTAGCGGAAGTGAGTCCAGAGCAATGAGGAAAGGCGGCACCATATACTCTGGTAGGCGCGACGCAAGCGCCTGGCGGAGTGCCAGCTCATCCACCTGAGCTTTCGTCACATAATAACCCACGAGATTTACCGCTGAGTTTTCTCCATCTACAGGCTGAGTGAGGACAAGCGACTGCTCAACCCCCTCAAACTGAGTAATCACTGCTTCGATCTCACCAAGCTCAATACGATGGCCGCGCACCTTGACCTGAAAATCATTGCGTCCCTGGAAAATAATATTGCCATCAGACTCAACACGACCCAAGTCACCGGTTTTATAAATCCGCCCTAAGTCTGGATGCTCTATGAAGCGCTCACCGGTCAACGCCTCATTTTTCCAGTAACTTAGCGCCACGCCTAACCCACCAATATAGATTTCACCAGTCACCCCCACCGGGCAGGGCTGCAACTGATTATCCAGAACACTCATGGTTTGGTTCGGCATTGCCTTGCCATAAGGCACTGAAGCCCAATCAGACTGACGAGATTCAATCGGGTACCAAATTGACCAAATACTCCCTTCTGTAGCACCCCCTAAGCTGAGTTGCTTGGCTGCCGGGAATGTAAAAGCGAGCCTATCGAGGAGGTTGAGTGGAATCCAATCGCCACTCATCATGAACAGTCGCAGCGATGGCAGCGGAGTATTGGTTGCAGAGGCAGCTTCTTCCAACAGACCCGCAAGCTGGGGAACAGTATTCCAAATGCTGACCTTTTCCTGCTGTATCAACGGTAACCAGCAGTCAGGGGTCTTCACATGTTGCTGATCAGGAAAAACAACTTTGGCACCTACAGCGAGTGCACCGAACAAGTCATAAACTGACAAGTCAAAACTGAGCTCAGACAGCGCAAATAAAGCATCATCGGCAGTGACGTTATACTGCTCATTCACCGCAACAATGGTATTCACTGCACCCCGATGACTGATCGTCACGCCTTTAGGCTTGCCAGTAGAGCCCGAAGTAAAAATGACATAAGCAACATCATCTGGCTTAACCTCGGGTAAGCTCACTTTGGCGCTACAGAACTCATCGGCCAAAGCCGTCTCAATGCAAAGGCTTGAGATGCTTTGCATCAGCTTAAAATCACGCTGAGCTTGAAGCTCTGTGATTAAAAGATGATCTGCCTCAGCCTGTGCCAACACACCATTCATTCTCTCTTCAGGCCAGTCAACATGCAGTGGCAAATAACCTTTACCGGCCTTCATTATCGCCAAACAAGCACACAGCTGGGCGTATCCCTTATCTGCCAAAACGGCTATTAACTCTCCCTCCATTGCTACACAGTGACTGGCTAAACGCTCACTATCCTGCTGTAACTGGGCGTAGGTATAACTTTGTCCTAAACGCTCATCATAAACTGCAATACGGTGTGCCTCCCTGGCCTGCTTTTCAAACAAGCTGACCAGAGTTTCTTCACTCACCGGCTGGTTGGCACTGTTGATCAGTGCAATACAGCGCTCATCCTCTGGCGGTAAATAGCCACGGGGCACACTCCTAGCCCATTCTTGTGTAGCCAAGTGGGTGATCAGCTCGCAATAGCAGTGATTTAAATGGGGGATAAAATCCGGCTCAAAAAGCTGATCGACATACAGCCACTTACTCATGAATCGATCACCAGACTCGACCGCCTGCAAATCAATCCATGCTTGGGATGTCTGCGCACACCAGTAACGCTGTTCCCTTAGCTCACTCTCGACAAGAAATGACCGTTTCTCCCAGCGATCAGTCTGCTGTCCAATAACACCAGTAAAGACAATAGGTGATGTAGCAGCATTCGCATCAAGCTGGTGTCGTTTCACCAGCTCTCGCTGTACTTGAATACCGTTATAAAGTGCATGATTGACATCATCCCACATGCGGTCATGAGTACAGGTGATGGTTTCAAGTAGCTGACTGCCAGCATCCTTGAAGTGAAATAGGTTAGTTGATGTAAAGTCACCCAAGATCTCATCAACACGCTCACAAACTGGATAACGGTTAAACAGTGTCAGGGTAATTAAGAACTCGTCATTACCTGAAAAACGCGCAATCAGGTAACCGTATAGTGCAAGCAGTACAGAAGAGTAAGACACCTGATAGTCTTGAGTCTTTTTCTTAAACTGCTGCCAAATTTCAGGCTCCAGATAAAGCGTATGCTCGGAAAACGTCGGCTGAGTGACGTTCATAGGCTCTTGCTTAAGCGGTAAATTGGGGCGCAAAGGCAGGGTTTGTAACTTTTCAGCCCAATATGCTTTATCCTTTTCATACCAAACAGAGTTTGGCAGGTGCACGACATAGTCCTGATAATCTTTGAAGTTAACCTTTGGCAAACTGGCCGTAATATCCTCACCACGATATAGCCTGTCGAGTAAGGAATACATCATCAGCCGGCTTTGCACATCCAACAGAATTAAATCAATGCTGACATGCAGCACATAACAGTCTTTAAACTGACTGACTTCAAAGGTAAACAGCGGAAAGCAGGAAACATCATAGACCGTGTGAGACAGCCTATGGCGAACATCTGCCAGAGTGGCATCGCTCTTATTAACATCAAAGTAGTTGGTATGCACACAGTAATGCCCAACCTCACTTGTTGGTAAGTAGCGCTGGCGCATGATGTTTTCATCAAACACTGTGCGTAACACTGGACACAGGCTAATCAGCTCGTTGATTGCATTTTCCAGCCGGTTAATATCCAGTGAGCTGTAAACATACTCGTTGTATATATGATTTGCCACATTGCCAATTTCATACTGCCCCATACGTCCAAGCAAATAAGCTTTTTGGATTTCCGTCATGGCAAAGTCTTGCGTGCTTTCCCCTTTAGCTGATAAAGGCAACTGTGCTAAATCAGCCTCTCCCGAGATAAACTTAAAATCACTCGCCGAGTATTCTGTCGTCTTTTGGTTGGCACACAAGTCAACCAGCGCAACCAATGCTGTCTGGTAACAGTTCAGGAGCTTCTGATTAACCGCTTCAGTCAGGCAGGATTTAACTTCAATATGCAACTGCCCATCAACAACAAAGCCAAAAATGGTGATGCTAAAAGGCCAGTCTTCAGGATGTCCTATCGTTTGTCCTGTTTCTGTCACTACCAGATGCCACTGCTCAGTATGCTCTGACGTAGGCTGTACCAAGGTATCTAGCTGCCCCAAGTAGTTAAAACACACTGATGGTATGGGCAGATCGCTGCTTTGTGCCCAGGCACCATAGCCCACCCCCTTACCAGGCATCGCCCGCAGTTGCTCTTTACAACCTATCAAGGTTGTTTGCAGATTCTGGCAGGATTGCAGTTTGTAGGGAGATAAACTGGTAAACCAGCCCACTGTCCGCTCAATATCCAGTGGACTATCAATGACCTCTGCAATGACTTCTCGGCCATGGCCTTCTAGAGAGATATGGGTGACTTCGCCCGCTAACACTTCGGTTAATGCGGTGTCTGCCGCTGCAATCAGTACATCATTAATCTGCGTATTAAATGCTTTATGGCACTCTCCAAGCAGCGACTGGGTCAATGATTGAGGCAGTTTAATCTGGCTTGAAGTAAATGGCTGTTTATTGGAAAGAAAACCTTGCGGGACACGGTAATCTTCCATTAATGCTTGCCAATACCTTAATTCTTCAGGGTGTTGATGTGGATACTGTTCAATACACTGGCTCCACTGTCGATAGCTACTGCCTTTCTGCGGAAGCTTCTTGCCTTGATATAACACCTGCAGGTCATGAACAATAATGCCCCAGCTGACGCTATCCATGATCAAGTGGTGGAAAGCACAGAACAGCAGTCCTCGATCTGGTTTGAGTCCCTCCATATAGACAAACTGAAATAAAGAGCCTGAGGTGAGATCAAAACTGCTTTGCCAACTGGTCATTAACTCACTCAACGCTTGCGCATCAGTATGCTCATCCAGATTCACTTTTATGACGTTAACTGGCTGCTGCTCACCATAGAACTGGCGTGGATATTGACCTTCAGGGGTATCGGTGTAATGCAGTCGCAAGGCGTCATGGTGCTTTACTAGCTCAGACACAGCATGTTGCAAAGCATTCTGCTCTAACAACGGCACATCTATGCAAAACGCTTGGTTCCAGTGCTCAGGTTGATTAAATTGACGCGTAAAGAACCAGCACTGAATAGGCAGTAAGGGCACCTCGCCACTTAACACCCCTTCTTCTACTTGATAGGTAATGCTTGATCGTTCTTTGCCTGCTAACTGACAGAGTGCACTTATCGTTTTTAGCGCAAACACATCCTTTACTGACAAGTCCAACAGTGACGCTTGGCGAAGCTGGCTGACCAGCCGAATGGCCATAATGCTATCTAACCCGAGCTGGTATAAGTTGGAGCTACATCCCAACTGCTGAGGTTCCAGCCCTAACAGTGCTGCAACAATGTCTCGCACAGAGGCTTCCAGCTGGTTTTTCGGGGCAACCACATTATCTGTGAGTGTGCGTTCCGGGATTGGTAATGCTTTTACATTCAGCTTGCCATTGACTGTTACGGGTAGCGCATCTAAACGGACAAAGGACTCTGGAACCATGTACTCAGGCAAGGCTGCCAATAGGTGCGACTTGAGCATTTCATCGCTACATTCATCTGCTGCAACGATATAACCAACCAGCCAGGGCTGCGTGTCCTTCACCACAGTTACCGCTGCTTGAGAGACGAGAGGATGCAACTCTAGGTTCGTTGTGATGTCACCCAGCTCAATTCGAAAGCCACGAATTTTGACCTGGAAATCATTCCGCCCCAAATAAACCACAGAGCCATCTGGTTGCTGGTATACCAGGTCACCCGTTTTATAAAGTCGTCCATTGATTCCGTGTTGTTTATCTTCCGTGCTCTGGTAAGGGTTTTCTACAAACTTTTCTGCAGTAAGTGCAGGATTATTAAGATAACCTCTAGCCAGTCCAACACCAGCCAGATGTAACTCACCTACCGCCCCAGGTGGGAGCAATCGTAAATTTTCATCTAAAACGAGAGCCTGGATATTATCGATTGGCTTACCAATCAGCACTTTTGATAATGCCGGATCATTACAATCGAAAAACAGCACATCAATTGAAGCTTCGGTTGGCCCATAAAGATTATGAAGCTGGACATCAGGCAATAAGGCTTTTATGTCCTTCACCTGAGATAAGTGCAACGCCTCACCACTACAGAACATATATTTCAATGAGACCAAACGTGCGAGTGCGTTAGGTCGAGCGCCCAGGGTCTGGGTGAAGGCACTTAACATTGAGGGTACAAAGTGCAGTGTTGAAATTTTTTCTCGCTCGATCAACTCAATCAAATAATCCGCATCTTTGTGGCCATCAGGCTCCGCCATAATGATCGCAGCGCCATACCAGTTAGCCCAGAGCAACTCCCAAACAGACACATCAAATACATAGGGTGTCTTTTGCAGAACACGATCATCCGCAGCCAGTGGATAGTTCTTTTGCATCCACTCTATACGATTAACCAACCCACGGTGCTCACACATAACACCTTTAGGCTTGCCTGTCGTGCCTGAGGTATAAATGACATAAGCTAAGTCGGTAGGATTCACCGCAACAGACAGGTTTTGAGTTTGCTGATCAGCAAGCAGGCGGTGAGTTTCGGGAGTGTCGAGTAGCAGCAAACGCTCTTTATAATCAACGAGGCTGTCTGCGTGCTTACTGTGAGCCAAGATCACGGCAGCCTGACTGTCACTGAGGATATATTCCACTCGATCCTGCGGAAAGTCTGGCTCAAGCGGAATATACGCGGCACCAGTTTTCAGTACTGCCCAGATACTGATGACAGTATCTACACTTCGCTCCAGGCTTAATGCAACCAGGCTACTTTGGACAACCCCTTGCGCTATAAGGTAGTGAGCAAGCTGATTAGCGCGCTCATTCAATTGCTGATAAGTCAGCCGCTGCTTGGCATCTGCTACCGCTAAGTTGTGAGGTGTTTGTTCAACCTGATGCTCCAAAATAGCCGCGACATGGGTCTGATCAGAAAAGTCACAACGTGTATCGTTCCAATGCTGGAGTAGCTGATGTTCTACTCGATTTGAAATAGGTAACAACTGGCTCAGTGGAGACAACCACACACCTTCATCGTGCTGTTTTAGCGAATCCACAAAGCTATTAAATATGGCTTCGATTTGTGCCTGCTCGTACTTTTCTGCAGCATAGGTCAATGTGAATGACATACAGGAGGATTGCACACCTGCAATCAGTGAGATGCCGAACTTTTCCGCCAGGTCTGCATAAGGTTGAATTTGATATTCAGTGTTTTGAGTTTGTGCTGAATACTCATCAAAGTTATGCAGGGTAAACAGCACCTGAACCAGTTCAGCCAGCCTTGGCGCGCCCCCCTGAATACCCTCCACCAGTTGCTCAATGTTGAGATTATTCATTTGCTGGTATTGGATAACGGTATGATGCAAAGTCTTCGCATTGGCTAAAACACTCTCTTTTCTGTTGAGAGCAGGAACAACAGGCAACGTATTAATAAATGGTCCAATGGCAGCCTGAAATGCCTCTGGCCGGTTAGCAAGTGTCATTCCCACAGGAAATGACTCGTTTTGACCGGTGTATACCGCGATTGAATGGATGAAGTGGGTAAACAGGAGTGGATAAAGTGTTAATTCATGCTTACCACATAAATCAGTAAGGTACTGATACTCCTCTTCAGTTAGCGTCGCTGTTAGGTGGGTAGCAGCATTTGAGCCAGTAGCTGAGTAACATTGCCTTAACTGAGGCACCTCTGCTTCATTAAGCTCGGCAATTAGCCTGTCTTTGAATTGAGTTTCAGCCTCCCCAAGCGCTTGAGCCTGTTGATAAGCAGAGTAATCGAGATAGGTTGGCTGTTTTAAGGTTGCTGCAAAACGTTGTGGGTTTTCATAAGCCGCAGCCAGTTCATCTGCTATCACAGGGACTGAGTAGGCATCTGACAGCATATGGTGATGGATACAGGCTAGTACCCAGGTATTCTTGTCCGCGAGATAGAGCAACTCAAAACACGTAAACTGTCCTTCTTCAAGAGGGAACACCGTTTTGGCCAGGCTATCTTTATGCTGCTGTAGTTCAGAGGAAGATATTTCCCTCACTGGGCAGTGAAACAACGAAGCTGGAAGAAACGCTCGCTGCAAGTCATCAGCAACACTTTGGCAAAATAGTGGATGCTTTTTTAAGAACAGCTGTATAGCCTGCTGCATTCTTTGTGCATCCAGTTCATTGAAGGCAATAAACAGTGGAATAGTATAGGTGTAAGGTAAGCTGTCGATCTGACCCTGCAAATACATGCCTTGCTGTATCGAGTCTAGTTTGGCTGGCCAACTTTCCCGAGGCAGTGACAGAAATGGCGAAGCTTTCGCCTGCTCTTCGTTATTAATTTTATTAGCATTAAGCAGCTCAATCAGTACTGCTTTGTGCGCAATAACCTGCTGCTTAATCGCATCAGGAAAACCCCGATTTTTATCGAATGAATAGTTAAGCTCTCCAGCCTCATTCACCCAAAGAAAAATATGCTGGCATTTTAGGTCGTTTAATAAGCTTATAATTGTCACTACAGAACTCCAACTACTCGCTCGTGATTTTCCATTTGTGATTCAGCTTGTTCGGCCATTGCAATCACGGTGCTGTTGTTATAGATATCTTCCAGTTTGAGCTGGACGCCCAACTGCTGATCAAGGCGACGAACCAAGCGCATCGCCAAAAGTGAATTTCCTCCGCAATTGAAAAAACTTTCTGCACAATCAATATCGGTGGGCTGACACTTCAGTATCTTGGCCCAGACTTCACAGAACTGCTGCTCCAACTTAGTGACGGGTCCCTGAAAGCTTGTATCAACGGTGACTTGTGGTAAGCGGGAGGCATCGACTTTGCCATTTGCAGATAGAGGTAACTCATTGAGCAGCACAAAGTGCTGAGGAATCATGTAATCGGGTAATGATTGTGCTAAGTGTTGGCGTACCAAAGCATTCAGAGGCTGGACTTCCGCATGAACATCACTTACAGCTTTATCTTCTTCCCGCACAGCACCTATCGCCATGGTGTACAGGTTATTTTCACTCAGTGTTAACCCGAGCATACAGCAGCCAATATCATGACTGACTAAGTCATCACTTAGGTGCTGAAACAACCAGCCAGCATAAACATAGTTAGATGTGCTCTGAGGACCTTCAAGATGAATTAACCCTTGGGCACCACTTACAATGGCATGAACATCAGAAGCCTTGACCAGTACAGGCTGTTGCTCGATGTCGAACAGATTACTGCCTGTCGTGCTACGGAAATAAGCACCCTCCCGGTTATAGAGTGATAGCTTAGTATCTGCTTGTTGTGTTGGCTGATTCAGAGGAGCACATAGTACTAACCGGCATACTAATGACTTAGTCGCTGATACATCCGGCTCAAAAAATGCTACGTGATAACCTACTTCCAGTTGCTCACACTGATCCGCAAGTAAAGCCAGCATATGTCCGGCTTCCAGAAGTGCGAGCGCTTTTGCACGGTCATGATAAAGAGGCCGGATTGCCTCCCAGTTAATGACTAGATCAATGAAGTTGACTGAAGCGACACCATTGGGCCGCTCCACATCAGGTAACTCATAAAGTGAGTGACGTGTGGGATGATAGTAATAATACCCGTCACGAGTCGCATCAACCTTATCATTGAGACCCACGTAAGCCTGGACACTGTAGGTACTCCCTGCTGATGGGTAGCGATATTTAGGAAGCACTCGATTGGGAAGTTCCAACCCAGCACATACGGAGAGAATGCGCTGTAAGTCATGCCAAGTCGCTGCATTGCCAGTAGCTGAAGACCAAGAGCGATTCTGGCGTAATGTAATCAGGGTATTAACCCTGTGGCTATCAATGCCACAGTCATCGAACTTCCGATAGCTTTTACGACGCAGATAATCATCTTTTTGCAGTGAGTGTGATAATGCCAAACCAGCATTTTCAACGGGGACAATGCCTCTTTGCTGAAGAATGAATAGCTCTTTATCTTCCGTATAGACAGGAACAGGCTGTTCTTTTTCTGGAATCAGGTAAGCCACTAACGCAGGGCTGGTCTCTTGTTGCTGTAAGTGAACCAGTGCTTGCGAGATTCCTTCTAGCTTATTGATATGTGCTGCAATTTCTTCTAGCTCAACACGATAACCATTCAGTTTAACCTGATTGTCAGTGCGCCCTAAAAATTCAATGAAGCCTTGCTCTGACCAGCGACCTAGATCACCTGTTTTATAAAGTCGGCCTAACTCTGGATGGTTAATAAACCTCTCTTTGGTTAACTCAGGTGCATTCCAGTATTCAAGGGCAACACCATCCCCACCAATATGAATTTCACCAGTAACCCCAAACGCACAGTGTTCGCCCCGATTATCCAGCACATACATCGTCTGGTTTGGCATCGCTATTCCATAGGGAATACTTGTCCATTCTGGGTCTACTTGTTCAACTGGATACCAGATTGACCAGATACTTCCTTCTGTCGCGCCCCCCAAACTAATGACATCTGTCTTATTATTAAGTGTTTTAATACGGCTAGGTAAATTAAGCTGTATCCAGTCTCCACTCATCAGGAAAAGCCGAATATTCATTGAAATATCCGTGCGAGACTCAAACTCATCAATGACTAAACCGGCCAGCTGCGGGACAGTATTCCAAAGCGTGACATGATGCCTATGAACAAGCTCTAGCCAAACCTCAGGTTTTTTACAATCTGCCTGGCATGGAAAAACAATTTTTCCTCCAGCTCCGAGTACACCGAATATGTCGTATACAGACAAATCGAAGCTCAGTTCTGATAAAGCAAGAACCGTATCACTGGCGTTAATATTAAAACGTCGGTTAACCGCTTCAATCGTATTAAAAGCACCATGGTGGCTTATAGCGACACCTTTTGGCCGTCCCGTTGAGCCTGAAGTAAAGATAACGTAGGCCAAATCTGTCGGTTTAACGCTTGGCCATACAATATCCTCATATTGCCCTTTCTCTTGAACAAGTGTTTCCAGTTCCAAGACCGTTGCATTTAAAAGTGAAGATTCACGTTTGAGCTTTGCATGCTGTGATTTAGACACAATAACGGTATGGCAGCCAGATTGTTCCAAAATGTCATTCAAGCGCTCAATTGGCCAGTCAGGATGCAGGGGTACATACGCGGCCCCTGCTTTCATAATTCCCAAAGTAGCAGTGACATGCCAATAGCCCTTTTCAGCTAAAATGGCAATTAATTGGCCTTGAGTTTCTCCACTAGCCATTAAGGCTGAGGCCACGTTCAAATAGGCCTCATGAATCTCAGCATAGGTAAAACTAGTTTGTAATTGTGAGTCAACAACGGCTGTAGCTTTGGAGGTATTTATTAAGCTGGGTGATGTTTCAAACAGTTCAACCAATGTCCTCGATGGGTAGCTTGCCTGAGTGTTATTCCAGTGGGTAATTTGTGCTTTTTGCCAGTCCGGTAATTTAACAAAAGGCAAAGCCATTAAGTCCCAGTCGCGATGTGCAACTTGCTCGATTAAAGCACAATAGCTGTCGTGCATTGCCTGAATTGTTTGTGGCGAAAAGAGCTGATCTACATAGTCCCACTCTGCAACAAACCCTGCATCTGTCTCATACGCTTTGTGGTCTAACCAAACCTGAGAAGTTTGAGAAATAGCGTATTGAGTACCCTGGTAACTCTCATCCAATGGCAAGTCAAACATGCTGGCTTTACCATTCATACCAATAACACTGGTTAATACAACCGGTGCCACTACTTGGTGAGAGGGTAAACTTCGTGCTTGCTTGAGCATACGTTGCACATCAATACCATCACACAAGTTGTTATCAACGTCTTCCAACAACCGGGAATGCACTAACTCCAGCTGCTGTCGGGCAGAGATATCATTACGCAATTGATAATCAAACAAACTTAAAACAGTAAAATCACCAATGATGTCATCTACTTGAGCATGTAGTGGCAGTCGGTTAAACAGCGTTAAGTTAAGCGTGACTTTCTCTTGATCAGACCAAAAACAGAGCACACGACAAAATAGCTCGGCAATCAATGCCGTTGGACTAATATCATTACAGCGGCACTTATCTAAAATTAATTGCCATGTTGCTTGCGGTACAGTCCGGGTTACTCGTTTGAAGTATGGCTTCTCAATACTTGATGGGTTTGCAGCTAAAGGCAAATCCATTTTTAACGACATTTGCTGTGTTTTTTCATGCCAGTACTGCTCAGCCTGATGGAACAGCTCACTCTGGCGTATCCGCTCATATTGAGTATGATAATCTCGGTAGTTGATTAATAGCTTGGGCAACACTGCCTGCGGATTTTGATATAAAGTGATCCACTCTGAAAATAGAATCTCAAAACTCTTCATATCAATGATAATCGCATCAAAACTCACATGAAGAATGTAGCTATCCCCTACTTTAGACAGCAATATGTCAAATAGTGGATAAACGTCTGCTGCATAAACTTTATGGGAAAACGCCTGGCGAATCACTTCTAGCTCAGAGTGATTAGTAAACTCCTGATAACGAATTTGGTAATGAGGAACTTGGTTTAAATAACGTTGTTCTCCATTTTCAAAAACAGTTCTGAGTGATAAATGGCGTTTGATTAACAGGTTGAATGCACTTTCTAACCGGGCATGATCTATATAACCAAATGCATACTCATGATAAATATGAGTCGATACATTGCTTAACTCAAAGTTTTTGAAACGGCCAAAATAGTAAGTTTGCTGAACATTATTAAGGGTAAATGGATGATATTGATGCGTAATATCTGACGATTTAATAATAAAATCACGATACAGAAAATCACCCTTACCAGCATTAACCAAAGGTGTTAGGCTGGATACATTTTTTTGTTCAAAAATATCTTTAATTTTTATGTCACAGCGAAATTCAGTATTGATTAAGTTAACCAACTTAATTGCCGATAAGCTATTTCCACCTAAAGCAAAAAAATCATCTGTTAAACCAATATTATTCTTATTTACTCCTAGCGCTGAACCAAACAGCTGACACAATATACGCTGAGTCTGTGTTTCGGGTGCAATAAATCGATTGTTATGCACTAGGTTTATCGCAGGTAAAGCCTTGCAATCTACCTTTCCATTAATATTTAATGGTATAGAAGCAAGGAACATAAAATCGACAGGGATCATATATTCAGGCAAATAATTTTTTAACCAATCCTTTAAATGATCGACCCCAATGGGTTCCTTAGCGGTATAATAAGCAACCAGAAAAGGCTCAACGTCACTTTCCTGGTCTTTTTGTAACTGAACAACAGCCTGCTCTATTCCTGGATAGTGTTTAATAGCCGACTCAATATCACCCAGCTCGATACGATGCCCACGTAACTTAACTTGAAAGTCTGCTCGGCTTAAATATTCAATATTACCACATGATAAATAACGAACTTTGTCACCTGTCCGATACATAGTAGCGCTATGATTATTGCCCAAATGAACAAATGGGTTAGCAATAAATGCTTTTGCTGTCAGTTCAGGGTTATTGAAGTACCCTTGTGCAACACCATCACCGGCTATGTAGAGTTCACCCACTACACCTGGTGCTACAGGCTTTTGCTCATCATTAAGTACATAACATTGCGTATTTGCTAAAGGTTTTCCAATCAATACTTTATTAGTGATTTCATTCAAGCAGTATGCGGTTGACCATACTGTTGTTTCGGTAGGGCCATAGACATTCCATGCTTTTTGCGTCATTTTGACCAAACCTTTAGCGACGTCTAAAGGAACAGCCTCACCACCACACAATGCAATAATATTAAACTTTTCTTGTCCCAGTTCAGCAACAGCCTGCCGCCAAAAAGATGGGGTGGCTTGCATATGTGTAATATCAAACTCGGTTAAATATTGCTTCAATATACGTGCATCTAATAACGCTCGTTGTTCTGCAAGCACAACAGATGCACCAAACATTAAGGGCATAAACAACTCCAACGTGGAGATGTCAAATGCCAATGTGGTAAGTGCCAGCATGCGAGACTCAGGAGACAAATGCGTGCGATGACAAAAGTCATAGGCAACATTAACAAAATTACGATGTCTGACAGCAACACCTTTAGGTACACCTGTGGTACCCGAGGTGTAAATAACATAAGCGAGCGCATTAACATCGCCAGAATTTAATAACTCTGGCGGATTACAATATTTTTCTATTGTTGCCAATAAATCATTTGTTATTGATAACGCTGTGATGCCATTAGGTAATGAAGCCTCTGGCATATCATTTCTGGTTAATACCAGACTAGGCTTGGCATCATTCAGTATTGCCTGGGTTCTCAATAGTGGAGAAGTTGAATCTAAAGGAACATATGCACAACCTAACTTAAGGATAGCGAGCAGACTAATCAGTAATGACTCATCTCTTGGGAGCAGTACAGCAACCCTCTCACCTTCAGCTACTGAAAAGTGTTCCTTCAGGTAATGTGCTAACCCATTTGCTTTCATATTAAGCTGATCATATGTCAGCTCAGTATCACCCACAATTAAAGCTAATTTATCAGGATTAAGAGTTACCTGCTCTTCGAATAGAGCAGTAATTGTATTTTGGGGATAGAGTATTTGCTCGGAGTTACAGTCCAGATAGTAATGCTGAATCAATGCCTCTGGTAGTTGACAGAAGTTATTCCAATCAATTGTGCCTGATTTAAAATCATCAATACGTGCTAAAAATGCCTCAACATAATGAGACATCACAGAAAACAAAGGAATATTCTTTTTGTAGATAAGCTTAACTTGATGAGAGTCATCCACCGTTTGAATTAACAATAAACTATCATCTATTAGCTCGTCATTAACTTCACATATCCCAACACTTGGAAATAGTAGCTCTGAATAAATATAGTCCTTATCTATAAAAGTAGCTGGAGATTGTTCATGAGTGACTATCTTTTCTAAATCAGCATAATATTCTGAACCTTGTAACAAGGTATACTGTCTTGAAAAGCCTTGTTCATTTTTAGTATAGAAGCCATATAGAGCTGCTTTTTCAGCATTAAAAATATATTGCATAAAAAGCAAAAACAATGATTGATCCGCATGACTCCATTTATAGGTAAAAACAAGGGTTTCATTATCGACGTCACAGATCTCAGTGCTATGTACCTCTGGGCTGATAACAAAAGTTTCATGCTTTTTTTGTAATTCATCAAAATAGCGTTTACCCGCTAAATTTGCTGTCACTGCATTAAACCAAAGGTCAACATCGTTTGAAAAACTGTAAGCTTCAAGCTCTGACAAAGAGTCATTTCTACTTAAGTGAATAAAGCCATCAATAAAAACCTCAGCGATTTGTGCTTGAATAAACTGAAAGTCTGAGCATGATTTAGCTAAACTACAATTAGCCAATATGCACTTATCATTATTTTTTTGGTTCACTATTGAGAAAAACTGAACGTCATTACCCTCTTTATCACATAGTGCCAGCTTTACTTGGTTTGCATCAGAAAAAGAGGTTTCAACAGCATAGCAAAACTCGTAATCTATTTTATAATGGCTTATATCATTCTCATTAATAAGATGAATATTATGATGCTCTTGAGCCAACCAAAAGCTTTGCTCTTCATCATGTGAAGCTATCAGAAAAACTTGATGACCAGCATCTGCGAGATAACCAATTACGTTCTTACTTACTTCATCTACACAGGCTTTAGTGACAACATTTAATATATTCATCTAAACTACCCTTCAACTTGGCTTGACTGCTTTCAAAACAGGTAACACACCACGTTCGTTATAAAATACATCGGTAACCTGCAGTCCAGCCTCCTGCATTTGATGCCTAATTTCTTCCTCGCTTACAAAGTTCAGATAAGTCGCTTGTAAAATATCACCAAAAATAGAAAACTCACGCTTTAAGTCTTCTTCAGGAATTCCGTATTTTTCCCATTCAGCATCCCCAATTTGCGGAGGAGGGGTAAGAAAACTAATATATAAACGCCCGCCCGGCTTAAGCGCTTTTGCAAAGTTACTGTATAATGCTATCAACCTTTCTGGCACTGATTCATACATGTTAAGACCATTACTGGTAATAACATCAAACACACTTTCATAATCAAGATCCCAAGCATCCCTAATTTCAAAATCACATAAGTTCGATAACCCTACTCTTTTTGCTTTTTCCTTAGCATGAGAAATAGATTCAGGATCAAGATCGATACCTTTTATTTTGATTCCAGACTGATGGCTATAATCTTGATCCAGCAAGTCATCCATCACGCCACATGGTATAGAAGCAAAAGTTTTAGCCGTTGAAATTTCACTTTTAAGCAAACACTTAAATCGATGGAATCGTTCACGTGCCTGGCTTAATAGAGAGTCTTCCATCAACCATTTTTTTAATGGATGTTCTTTTTCTGAGTCACACTGTTGAGTAAAAATATAAGACGTCCAATAACCATTTAAACCTCGGTTATGAAGCAGAAACCGCCCTAGATCAAACTCAGCCAACTCATCAACAAGCGCAAGCGTATCCTCAAGAGGCAAAATTAAATTGAGCGAGTTATTTCTTACCCTATTCTTTATTGCATCAATTATTGATTGTGTATCAGGGGATATAGAAACTTCCGAATGAGTTTTATGTGAAATTATCTTTTCCATAAGTCAACCATACTACCTAAATAATCCACCCAATGTTAGTAAATCCAGACTTAACATTTTCGTCATCTAGCAACCCGGTTCTTTTTAATGCACTTATTACATTTTTCACAATGGGAACATCAGGTGTTACCTCAAAGCCTTTATAAATAGCATTTACTGTCTGCTTATTCTCTTCATGATCAGCAATAATACTGTCAAGATAACTCAGATTAAATTCTTTTTCGGACTCAATATTCAAATACATTTTCACGAAATCAGCGATATTACTACCAATATCTCTTCTTGCCTTATCAGGTAATCTATCCCACGTATACTGCAGAAGCTCCAGGAAGTAAATATAATGACGTGATTCGTCATTCATGTGATCATTTACATAGTTCTTAATCGATGGGTGAACCGATTCTGACTTAAAAAATTCAACCAATTCTTTAACTAAAGTAGTCTCAAATATACATACAGCAATTATTTCAAATAAATCATGATGCTCCGCATCCAGTCGCTTCATAATTTCATTAACAGCACAAAACGAGTCAGAATCAGGTAGAGCATCTTCTGTCAGATAGGGATATCTGGCCTTTAACTGATTAATTAAGTCTCTGGCAACATAAACATGGTAGTACTCATCTATAATAACCGTATAAGCATTCATTTTTATCTGCTCAGGATAAGCAACAGGTAGATCATTATAGATAATTTTATTGCAAGCAGAGTTTATTAGCTTTATTTCTAACGTAACAATATCATTCAGATATTTAAATAAAGATCTAATCAGTAACTCTGACTTATTTTCTATACTGATATCCTTAAGTCTTCCATCTAATAAAACAGGCTGTTTATCCTCAGGAAAAAAGAAACCATCAAGCTCAAAATCAATTTTCTTTTCTGGGCGAGTTCGTATAGATGATCGCTTTTCCCACTTCTCAACATATTTTGATGACAAGCC
Source organism: Zooshikella ganghwensis (assembly GCF_018263875.1). Taxonomy (NCBI): domain Bacteria; kingdom Pseudomonadati; phylum Pseudomonadota; class Gammaproteobacteria; order Oceanospirillales; family Zooshikellaceae; genus Zooshikella; species Zooshikella ganghwensis. Next base: position 54,606 of record NZ_JAEVHG010000004.1, on the reverse strand, counting down.
AAAGCTTTGTGTATTCCCAACACTGGTTTCTAATGCCATAATTTTTTCACTTTCATTTTTAATACTGTAGGACATCAAGCAGAGGAATAATGCGCGTTACACAGACGTATTGAATAATAAAGGTGGTACTTTACTATTCAATACACTGTAATATACTCTTTATCTTAAATATAGATGCCCTTCACGAATAAAATTTATGCACAACAGCTTCCACGTTAAAAATCATGAAGAGCATAGACTACTTTTTATTTGTTAATTAAATAGAGTCTGCGAGTGAAACCTTATCCTTTTGAAGATAAAACATCATTGATAACACAAATGCAACCACTGCAATACCTAACATAATATAAGCCATCTGCTGAGGCTCTCCATTATACAAATAACTACTTAAGCTGGTAGCAGCCACAACCAGTAACGAACGAGTACTCATATTAAATGAAGAGGCGACCCCAGATATCTGCGGAAAAATGCTCATTGAGCGGCCAAAGACGATTGGATACAACAAGGCAAAACCAATACAGAACGTACTCATAAATAGTGTTAGCATTAAAGGATTATTACCCAGAACAGCGAGCATAAGCATACTGAATATAGCCACAAAAATACCAATTTTCTCAGTTTGAGATTCTCCACCTAAAATAGTAATTAACCTTCCTGATAGTAAGCTAGTGATAGAGAATGAGACGACAACACAAAAGAAGTGAGCAACAAACTGAGCAACAGATAGATCAAATGTTTCTCTATACAAAAAGGCACTTGACGCTACAAAAACCATATATGCCGCAAACAGCAACGAGGGTACAAGCGAAGATATTACAAATTTACTACTAAATACTAGCTTGGAATAGCTTTCAGTAAGAAAACGTAAATTGATTGGAGCCTTTTCTTTTTTTGTCTCAGGTAAAAATATAAAGAGTGCTATAAGAGATACAAAAGTAATCAGTGCGACAATTGCGTAATTGCCTCTCCATCCCAAATAATAGTTCACCCATCCACCTACAAGTGGCGCAATAGCCATAGCAATCGACATGAATGCATTTACTAGTCCAAAAAGACTATACATTTTCACGCCTTCATATTTATCTGAAATGATTGCAAAAACAACAACAACTGGCGCACACGCACCTATTCCCTGTATCAATCGGGATAATAGCAAAAACTCAATACTTGTAGAGAAGACACAGCCCAAAGCACCAATAAGCATCACAACAGAACCCGACAGAATAACGTTTCTACGCCCGAAACTGTCAGACAGTGGTCCGTAAAATAATGCGCCTAACACAAAACCCAAAAAGTTGAGAGCTATAGTCATTTGTACCAAGCTAAAGTTTGTATTTAGTTCAGCAGCAATGTCAGGAAAGCTTGGTATCGACATATCAACTTCAATACACCCCGCAAATAACGACAGCAAGAGTATTACGGGTAATATATCATATTTGTCTTTCATAGAATCCATAAATTAAACCTTGTTCACTATCAAGTTGCACATGCTAGCAACGTTTTAGATGCTTTTATTTTCACTTCCATTTTTCGCGGCTTATTTGGGCCTGTTAACACTATTTGAATCACCACTGCCGTAGACTATTTTTTCGCCTAGCTAGGCACAAGGAATGCCGTGTAGTCATTCTACATAAATGACTTGTAACACCGCTAGGCGGAAAAATAATCACGGCCCGAAGGGTTATGACGGTAAAAGCACTACTCGTTGTTGCTCATTGTTCATTTAGAACAACTAAACTTCGCGCCTAGATGAGTGCTTTTACCGTCATAACAGTGATATTCAAATAGTGTTAACAGGCCCTAACTCATTTAAAAAATGAAATAGCAATAAAACGTTGTATACAACCATTGACTGGGCTGATTAACCGAAAGCCAGAATAACACTACTGACAACGGAAATCCTTTAGTTTATTTGATTCTAATATAAGCACCGGATAATGGTGAAAACCATTAGTTGCTTCTGCATATTCACACTCTACGACGTAATTAAACTGCTATACACTGCTAGCTACATATTTATCATGGCTATTTTAGTTTGTATATAATACTTTGGTCGTATATGACACCTAAAAATGTCACTACACAGAAAAATCAGGCGCTACAAGTTAGGTCTAACGATAACCTTTGATCTTCTCTTATACATACCTGACTTGATAATGGTAATATTCTTCGAAAAGCCAGAGGCAAACAATGGCTGGATAACTCTTGTTGAACATGCCGTAAATCCATCCTTGGAGGCTTGATTGCCGCATCCATGCGGCAAACAGTTCAACATGAGCTTTCCAACCACAGTTTGCAACCAGTACACTGAATTATTCGAAAGACTTATCTGATTTGATAGAGATTGATGTAATGTTAATAAGCTGAAACTCCTTTGCACCCTTAACATTAATTATGTAGGAGTAACAAATGAGCAAAAATGGCTGTTATTTAGATGTAGATGGTTCTAGTATTTACTATGAAGTAACTGGAAATTTAAAGGGCAAACCACTTGTTTTATTACACGGAGGACTTGGTTGCATATACGATTTTGACTGCATTCTGAGTTACATCCCATCAGACTACATGATTATTGCAGTAGACTTTCGTGGTCATGGTAAGTCGTTCCTTGGATCAGAGAATCTAAGCTACGGTCGCTATCAAAAGGATATAGAGTCTTTGCTGACATATTTGGGAATAAATAAGTTTTCGATATTTGGTTTTAGCGACGGAGGCATAGTGGGTTACAGGTTAGCAGCTGAACATAATAGTAAAGTCTTGCAACTGGTTACATTAGGCTCGCAGTGGCGCTTAGAACCGAACGATCCATCCACTGAACTTTTAAGAGGACTAACTGCCGAGTTTTGGATAACTCATTTCCCTGAAGAGGTGGCTCGATACAATAAATCTAACCCTAAACCTGACTTAAGTCGATTACTAGACTCAGTAAAAAACTTGTGGTTAGATATATCGTGTACAGGCTATCCAAATGATCAAGTTACTCAAATTAAGTGCCCAACATTTGTAATGCGCGGTGATAATGACTTTTTATTTTCCCTATCTGAAGCACATACACTCATTGATAGGTTAGCCAATGCCAGCTTTATGAATATTCCATTCACCCAACACGAGGCGCATAAAGAATATCCCGAACTAGTAGGTTTAGCAATAAACAGATTCCTATCTAACAGTTAAAACTAAACACAGCTATAATTTTAACAGATCATTTATAAAACGTTATACCATATCAACTTATTTTTTATGATGAGCGGAACACTCAACAAAGACAGGATAATTTTCATCGAACTGTTTGCCGTAGGACGCGGCAATCAGGCCTCTAAGAATGGTATTCACAGCGTGTTCGAATGTGGTTCTGGGAAGAAAAGTCTTTAAAAAGTGGTTTATATAAAGATACAGTTAAAAGTTTATACTTATTTATCAGAAGGCTCTTCATCCAGAAAGTAAAAATCTAAATTTATAGTGTAGGGCCTTATTTGGTCATGATATACATAATGTGGGGAAGAAGCATTTTCTTCAGTTTTACAAAATCCAACATACACATCACTACTATTGTCATACACAGGCTCTTTCCAACAGTAGCTTACCCGATTTGGATTTGGGTAACCAAACTTTTGACCACTCTCAAATTCTCGATCGAAATAGTTGATTGTAAAGCCTCCTGCGCTAATATCCCTATCATAAAATCTAATACTTAAGCTATAAATAGTGTCACTACAACGATTGATATTATGATCAACTTGTTGAGGAACACTAATAATATACTCCTTTCCTAAATCTATTCCATAATATTCAACCTCATATCGCCTAGGGATCATTTTTGGATTTTCACTCAAATCTTTACGAGCCAAACACTTTCTCCCAGAAGATGACCACTTTACATATGCTTTTACATACCAACCTTTTGTTTTTTTGCCTTTAACTGTTAATAAATTATTTTTTAAGTCAATACCCCATATTTTTTCATCTAATTTACCAATATAAATATTTCCATTTCGATAATAATCATCCGGTATACCTTTAGTCCACCTAAACTTTATCGATTCCCCAAACCAACCTACTATACAAGACATTAAAATACTAATTATCACAAACCCCCACCAAAATATTTTCAGTTTATTAAGATTACCTGAGCTGATCATAAAGCTTATCCTTATTAACATTCGGCACTTCAAGCATATTTTGGGGGATACTTCCATTTAACAGTTTATTAAACAATGCAATATCAGAGTCAATTCTATAGATTTGAGTTCTGTAGTAACTCATTTCTGAAGCTAATAACTGCTTTTTCTCCTTCAGATCATTGCGTATCTCTTTACGAGAATCAAGCGTATGCGGACTTCGCATTGATGCACGCAATGAACTAATACTTTCTTCTGCTACATTTTTTATTTTATTGATAAAATTAGCTAGAACTTTTTTACTTTGCTCCAAACTATCTATTGCTAATACTAGATCTTGCTTGTAACTCTCATCTTGTTTGAGAAGTTTTTGTAAGGCATACTTCATATTAGGTATATAACCACCAGCCATACTATGATTTTTACCTGACTCAAAAAGTTCATCCAATGGATCTAAATTTAGTTTTTTTAAAGTATCCTCACTCATAACTAAAAAGTGAGAACCAGCTCCCTGACCAAAAAACTTATTTGCAGCATTTATGCTCTCCTCAGCCAAATTATCACCATCAATACGCAAATCCTGTCCATATTGCTGATGTGCCAGGTAATACATTAATGTTGCTAAACCTTGATGGGTTAAACCTAAACTTTGCAGCCCAATAATAAAGTGGCTATTACCAATAGTTAATATTTGCTGTAACTGTCCATGATGCAAATAATGGTCTTCATCTAAGTCTCTCACATCAAGTATTGTTTTCCCTGTTGATGCTGTAGTTAACGCCATACTGGATAAGGCCACAGTCGAAATTGAAAAAGGACTACTTATACTATTAATTACAAAGTGCTGTAAAATTAATTTTTGCCTTCCAGCAAAATTGATTATATCAGATAGCCCTCCACTAATACGTTGAAAAGGAACCATTGGTACTATATCTCTATTATTCACATGGCGAAAATGAGGGATAGATTGATAACGCTCTACAAACCGTTTAGTACCCACTCTAGGACTGCCATAAGTATATAATACAGGCTGATTAAATAATTTTGTCTCCTGTATAATCGCCGCTATAAGTGTTGCTGCTGCTCCACCTAGACTGTGTCCACCAATAAAATAAAAATGAATTTGCTCTTTATGGATTAATAAATACTGCTTAATATATTTCCAAATAGCATTGACAAAATTATTAAATCCACGATGAACTCTTGGTGCACCACTATCAATAAGAGGAACCCAGTCATCTAAAAATTTATCTTTTTGAGACTGAGCAGGAGCAAATGGTACTTGCTCTGCATCTCCATCTGTTATTACATCCTTAAAACCTTGAGACTTAGCAATTATATTTATTGACTCAACGACTAACTCTTCTTGATTAATATTTAATAAATAACGTGCAGCAATACCAGGTGCTATTTTTAGCGCTAATTCTTCATTTATTGGCTGCTGCCATAACTCCTCAAGATCATCAACATTCCACTCCCCACCTTCTGTTCCTCTAACTAGGATTAACACCCTCTTTCCTTGGCAAAGGATTAATGCTTCAGAGCCAACATATTTATTTATAAATAAACGAGGAAAGATCATGCGATCAGCAAATGGAACGGTTTCCAATAAAAAATTATATTGCTGCGTATTGACTAACTCTATTGTTTCGTGTCGTGCACATTTTGTTATTACATCCTGCAATGAGCCTACTTTACTTTCCTCTTCGTTAATTGCCCAGTCAGAATATACCCATAAACATCCCATACCCATGTTATAGGCATTCACATAATGATAGTCTCGACTATCCACCAATATTGGCACATAAGACACCAATGACTCTATTTCAATACAGTGCCTTTGACATACTTTTAGCTCGTTAATATCCAAATACAAATGACCAAAGTATTCTTCAGCTGTTTTACTAATAAACGGTTCTTCGTCAACTAATCTCCCACCATCATCGATATCTGCTAATAATGCATTTTTTATATTTTCAGGATAGGCATGAAACTGGTATTGCCATGAAGCAGGTCTATTCTCTAACCATTTACGTACTGGTTCTGTACCTGCCTCTTTTTTCAAGCGGCGGGCACAAATTAAATCCCAGACCTTTAGTATTAACTTATAACGTGTATCAACCAGTTTAGTTTTATAAATAACGCCATCGGCAGGAATAAAGTCTTCGAATAATTGCTTTTGATTTGAACTAAGCAGTTGATAATAAACACCTTTATATGGTTCATTTTTTTCATCAACAACTCGTATTTTTATCCAACGTTGCTTAGATTCTTCATCATAAATCTCTGGCTCTATCTTCTTTAGACCTTCACCTTGAAAGTGTTTTGCTTTTTGCCCAGAGAGCTTGGCACGATTAAGTGAATAATTACCGGAGAAATCTTTATCTGCTTCCATAGGAGCTGCAGGAGTAGTTGCCATGGCTTGCTGTGCACCACTTGCAGAGCCACCCCCCAAATTATAACTTGGGCCATTAATATATACACCACTGTGATCAATTTTTATAAAACTTCCACCAGCGTAAAAAACTACCTCTCGATCTGATTCAATAACAATTTTATGGCCGCTTGTTACTTGCCACTCCTGTCCCGCATCCAGTAGATGATCACCATCTATTTGACTGTGTTGAGTATCACCTACTCGGTGGTGAATGTCTCCTTTCACCACTCTTTCATGCTGCTGATCGACTTTCAGGTGATTGTCTTGTTTTATTTTTAAATAATGATTATCAACAATTTCATGATGTCGCATTTCCACTACTTCTTCACGACTGTCATTCTTGACACGAAGATCACTGTCTTTCTCTCCATGAATGCGTATTTGCTCAGCGCCTTGTTTATCTTCAAAACTTAACTCATTGTACCCACCACTACCGATAGTGGAGTCTGTACGAAATCCTGAACGAGTTTTATGCTTAGGCAATGGGTATGGAGGATTTTTGCGTCCATTGTAGACGACACCTGTCACTACAGGCTGGTTAACATCTCCATGTAAATAATCAATGGTGACTTCCTGCCCAATACGAGGTATTAACAAAGCCCCCCACTGCTTTCCAGCCCAGGTTTGCATCACCCTCATCCAACGAGATGAATGCTCATTATGCTGGCCCAGTCGATCCCAATGAAATTGAGCCTTTATACGACCAAAACGCTCAGTGTAGATTTCTTCACCTTTCGGCCCTGTCACTACAGCAGACTGTTTACCTGGCATTTTGGGTGCTTTTGCTTTTAGCGGAGGGCGAAAAGGTACTGTTTTTGGAATCCACAGACCATGGTTTCGATACCAGCTACCCTCTTCAGATGTCGCATACTCATCTTGCCCCTGAGGCTGCTCTCCCTCATGCATTACCTGACAGATAATGTACGATTGATTAAGTGAGGTTCTGGGGTGACGCTCCAAATCGACCACATAGCCGGGGAGCAAACGACGGCAGGTACTCTGTGCATTGATCTTTTCAGCAAAAGTATTAAATGCCTCTAAGCGGAGTTGAGCATAACGCTGTCCTTGCTCAGGCAACTGGTAACCACCAGGAAATTGATAATCAACAAGTGACTCATCACCTTGACTGGCTGTGACGTATAAATCCAGATTTGGTTTGGTAAAGTTATAGTCATCCAGCTCAACTTTACCGATAGTACGTTGGCAGGTGTAGTGTAATTCATCAACAACTTCATAATCTGGCACTAAACCTGTTTTTCCATGAAATTCTACAGACTCACCTTCAATAGGCCCAAAAGCAGCATTATGATCGGATAATACTAAACAGTGACTATCAACTTGGTGTTCAAAAAAATAAAAAATTCCCTCTTGTTCTAACAGGCGGGATATAAAATTAAAGTCTGTTTCATTGTACTGGACAATATAATCATGTGGCTGATAGTTACCGGTCAGCTTTTGAATAAAGTCATCTTTCTCAATAAATTCAGCCACCTCCAGTACTTGCTTTATAATTTCTGGAATAGTTAATGCCTGAAATATTCGGCAATCAGTTCTTTTCGTCAGATACCATAGCTTTGGAATAAAATCGAATGAGTATTCTGTATATTTATCCGCTGTTTTTCCCTGAGCAAACTGATTAATAATGCCATTTACCTGTCGCTCAAAATCTTCTCCTACTATTGTTAAAGTGACAGGCTGAAGCAACATGCTAACTGGATCAATATTATCATTAATGCTTACGGCATTTATTGAGTAATGAAATAGTTGAGAAACTCCTTCATGCCCAATAAATGAGGTAACATTCAAAGTGTCTGTTAATGAAGGAATCTTAAGATAGAAAATCGTTTCGTTTGCCGCTAGTGACATCAAATCTACCTATGGTAATACTGAGATGCTTGGCGATACCCTTCGTTTTAGGTATACCTTTCTCAATTATAGGTAAAAATACATATATTGATGTGCTTGAAGCGAGCTTAAAAAAATAGAAGGGAAATACAACAAATTTTGTTGAATACCACTTAGATTACCAACTGTTGTATGTATTTTAGTACAATCAAACCAACGTTATGACCATATATACCATTAATAATTAAAATCTTGCATAATTAGACACTAGACTTATAAAGTAGCCTATCGAGAGTAAGGTTAAAATTTCAGGCAAATGCAACCAACCTGACGCGGTTATTTGCTAGCTTTATACCGATAGCAAACGTAACGCCTAACTTGTTTTGGGTATTCGAGGCATTAAAAAGTGACACGACTTTAGGAGTATCATGAACACTCAAGGTTCCCTGTATATCATCTCTGCGCCGTCTGGTGCTGGTAAAAGCAGCTTGGTTGCAGCCTTGGTTAAGAGCGTCCCCCAGATTCGTGTATCCGTTTCCTATACCACGCGTGCTAAACGGCCAGGTGAAGAGGATGGCGTTAATTACAACTTCATCACTCAAGCAGAGTTTCAGCAAATGCTCGCTGATGGTGCTTTTCTAGAGCATGCGGAGGTATTCGGCAATTACTATGGCACCTCTGAACAGTGGGTCAATGAGCAATTAGCAAGCGGTACTGACATTATTCTGGAAATAGACTGGCAGGGAGCCCAACAAGTTCGCCGTTTACGACCTGATGCGTTGTGTATTTTTATTATGCCGCCCAGTCGTGAAGCGCTGTTGGAACGCTTAAATACACGTGGACAGGATAATGATGAAGTGATTGCCAGACGTATGGCTGAAGCTGAGAGTGAAATGGCTCACTTTGTAGAATATGACTATCTGATTATTAACGATGAGTTTTCGCAAGCACTTAGCGAACTTGAGACCATTGTAAAAAGTCAAAGATTAAAAGTAGACAAACAACAGCTCAAACATGAACAGCTATTGCAAAAACTCTTGTCATAGACAATGGTGATTCAGTAAACTGTCGGGTCCTTCAGACCGCCTGAAATACTGAATTACCTCGCTTATGGAGATTCTTAATGGCTCGAGTGACTGTAGAAGACTGCTTAGATAATGTTGATAACCGCTTTCAACTGGTGATGGTTGCCACTAAACGTGCACGCCAGTTAGCTACAGGTGGAAAAGATCCCAAGCTGGATTGGGAAGACGATAAACCCACAGTTATGGCACTACGGGAAATTGCTGCTGGCTATGTGAGTCCTAGTATTTTAGATGAACCGAAAGAAGATGATCAGGATGTAGCCTTTTCACTTTCAGGAGGTGCTTAATTGGGATAACCCAGATGTATACCCTTCACGGATTATTTTTAGGGTGTTTTGCCTGTGCATTTCAGCTCAGGGCGCGAGCATATATCAAACAGTTGATTTCTATCGCTGAAATCAACTTTCCCCAAAAATTGCTGAAGGAACTTACCCCGCTTCCAACACCCAGAAACACATTCCATTATGGATGCAGTTTGATCACAGGAGGCGGGCCTTGTCGAACATTTTAAACTTAGCGCAAAAGCTTCAGTCTTACCTTTCACCACAGCAGGTTAATCAGGTTCGTCGCGCCTATTTTTATGCAGAACAAGCACATGATGGTCAACGGCGCCGCAGTGGAGAACCTTACATCACCCATCCCCTGGCGGTTGCAACTATATTAGCTGAAATGCATATGGATCATCACAGCCTGATGGCTGCCATGTTGCATGATGTCTTAGAAGATACGAGTGTTGATAAAGACGCTATTTCAGAACAGTTTGGTGATACCGTCGCACAGCTGGTGGATGGCGTCAGCAAACTTACCCAGATTCCATTTGAGTCCAAAGCAGAACAACAGGCAGAAAATTTCCAGAAAATGGCTTTAGCCATGGCTAAGGATATTCGCGTCATATTGGTTAAACTCGCTGACCGCTTACATAATATGCGCACTCTGGGAGTGTTACGCCCAGATAAACGACGACGTATTGCCAAAGAAACCCTGGAAATTTACGCACCTATCTCCAATCGCCTGGGTATGAATAATATCCGAGTAGAATTTGAAGAGTTGGGCTTTTCTGCCATGTACCCAATGCGGGCAGGATTAATTAGAGAGGCTGTCGTCAAAGCCCGAGGCAATCGCAAGGAAATTGTTCATAAAATTCAACAGGCTATCGCTAAACACTTAGAGGATCATGGGCTGCGTGGCCGAGTACTCGGACGAGAAAAACACCTCTACAGCATTTATAAAAAAATGCGTAACCAGCGGAAGTCGTTCTCTGAAATAATGGATGTATACGCCTTCCGTATTATTGTTGATACCGTGGATAGCTGCTATCGCGCACTAGGTGTCGTACATAATCTTTATAAGCCATTTCCTGGTCGCTTTAAGGACTACATAGCCATTCCTAAGGCTAACGGCTACCAGTCATTACATACTACTTTGTTTGGTATGCATGGCGTACCTATTGAGATTCAAATCCGAACTCAAGAAATGGATGATATGGCCAATAAGGGTATTGCCGCTCACTGGTTGTATAAATCCGGTGAAGAGGCCCTGCTTGGCAGCCATGCCCGTACCCGGCAGTGGTTAAAAGGAGTCCTTGAGCTACAAAAAAATGCTGGGGACTCTTTAGAGTTTATTGAAAACGTTAAAATTGACTTATTCCCCGATGAAATTTATGTGTTTACGCCTAAAGGCAACATCATGGAGCTACCCAAAGGTTGTACTCCTGTTGACTTTGCCTATGCTGTTCATACCGATGTTGGCAGTACATGCGTAGCCTGTCGTATTGATCGTCAGCTAGCTTCCCTCAGCCAACCTTTACAAAGTGGGCAGACCATAGAAATCATCACCGCTCCAGGTGCACGGCCAAACCCTGCCTGGCTGAATTTTGTCGTAACTGGTAAAGCACGGTCTAATATCCGTCACTTTTTGAAAAATCAACGTCACTCAGAGTCTGTTGAGCTTGGTAAGCGTTTACTGAATAAAGCACTATCAGGATACAACCATACTGTTGAAAAGCTATCAGACGACCAAAAGCAAAATGCACTTTCCCAGTTAAAGCTGCCATCATTTAGTCAATTATTGGAAGAAATTGGCTTAGGTAATCGCATGAGCTATTTGGTGGCACGACACCTGGTGAGTGAAGTTGCGCCTCCCGAAGAAGAAACAGTAACGCATACGAGTAGTCAGCCACTGACAATACGCGGTACCGAAGGAATGGTTGTCTCGTTCGCCAAGTGCTGCCACCCTATTCCTGGAGACCCCGTTGTAGGCCATGTCAGTGCTGGTCGTGGCATGGTGATTCATACAGAATCCTGTCGCAATATCAGCGATATCAGGCACAACCCAGAGAAGTGCCTTGAAGTAGCCTGGGATAAAAATGTTTCCGGTGAGTTTTCTGTTGAGTTGAGAGTAGAATTGGAACACCAACGAGGTATTGTCGCTACACTTGCCACAACGGTAAATGCGACAGATGCCAGTATCGAAAAAATCAGCATGGAAGAGCGCGATGCGCGCTTTAGCGTAATTCACTTACTTATTAGCGTACGTGATCGAGTGCACCTAGCCAGAACGATCAAGCGTCTTCGAACTATTAAAGGGGTCTCTTCTATCATTCGAATAAAAGGGTAATTGACCTCTTGTTTTCCATTATTACCTTTAGGTTTAAACAGAAGGATTTTCCATGAGCAACAAGCAAGTCATCACTACAGAAAAAGCTCCAGCGGCCATTGGTACATACTCGCAAGCAATTAAAGTGGGCACCACCGTGTATTTGTCTGGTCAGATTCCACTCGATCCAACCACAATGGAAGTCGTAAGTAACGATGACTTTGCAGCTCAAGCAACACAGGTTTTTGAAAATTTGCAAGCCGTTACTGAAGCCGCAGGTGGCTCACTCAATGATATTGTCAAACTCAATATCTTCATGACAGACCTGAGCAACTTTGCCACCGTAAATGAAATTATGGCTAAGTACTTCCAAGCACCTTATCCAGCCCGTGCGGCTATTGGCGTTGCTGAACTACCTAAAGGAGTGATGGTAGAAATGGACGGTATTATGGAACTGGTTGAGTAATCTTTTTTTACTGCTGCTCGCAACAGCAGCAGTATCCTTCCAATATAAGCCTCTCACTCCCTTCAATATTTGCCATTTAGCTTATTCTGCAAGTGCAGACTACTCTATTTAAAATCATTTGTTACCTTTGTTAGTCTCCACATGCAAAGCCGTTACTTGAGAAAACTGAGGAGTTTATCCAGCAAGCTACTCATAGGTTTTATCATTAATACTTTTGGCTGTGCGTTATTTAATACTAACCTTCAAGCCTTTGAGATGGTGCATATCGGGTTTGGTCAAGATAAACCCCCTTATGTCATCAATGAAGAAAGTGGCTTGGAAATTGATCTGGTAAAAGCGGCATTTGCCACCCAAAACACAGAAGTTGTGATACGGTTATTTCCGAGGAAAACACTTTATCAACAAGTCAAAAAGCGGCTTGATGGGGCTTCATCACTTACCACAAAAGCAAATGATGGTTTATTTTACTCAACACCTTACTTAGTTTTTTTTAATGTACTGGTGACTAAAACAGAAAACCATATTATTGCCAACAATGTTGCTGACTTAGCAGGATTACGTATTAGTAGCTGGCAAGGTGCATCTCACTTACTCGGTCCTGAGCTACAAAACCTCATTCATCAAAACCACCAAATACCCACAACCTACCATGAAGTAAATGCTCAAACTCAACAAATCAGTATGCTACTCACAAATAGAGCTGATGCTCTTATTATTGATAGAAACATTTTTCGCTGGTACTGGCTAAAACTGCCAGACACCGATAAGTTTGAATACAATATTCATCAAATTTTCCCTAGAACATCTGTTTACCAAGCAGCGTTTCGAACAGAAGAGCTTCGTGACCGGTTTAATGCTGGCTTAATTGCTATTCGCAACAATGGTACATACGACGCTATCTGGCAGTCTTATTTTGATGGGGAAACATCTACCAAATAGGGCCTCCAAATGATAGTTTGTTGGCATTCCTAGTTATAGCAACGCTTGGTAACCTTCTTTATAGCTTGGATACTTGAACTGATAACCACTATCAAGCACTCTCTGGTTACTACATCGCTTACTTCCACCTCGTCCCATAGCAACGTCCTTGCTTGGTGTAACGCCGAGCTGCTTAGCCAGCCAAAGCGTTACCTCACGTAGCGGCACAGGCTGATTATCCACACCTATATAACAATCCTGTAAAGGCTGGTCCATACAGTCGAGTTTAATTAAATGCATTAACAAACCAACACAGTCTTCAATATGAATCCGGTTGCTGATGGGATTCGTGTCTTCAGAACATACTTCACCTGACTGTACTTTTTTTATCAACCGCTCACGACCAGGGCCATAAATACCTGCAAAACGCACAACTGTTGTAGGATAAGAAACCTTCTCAAGCAACTGTTCAGCTTTCTGCATAACCACCCCAGCAAAATGTTTAGGGCTGATAGGCGTTACTTCAGTTACAACTTCGCCAACACGTTGCTCATACACACTGGTACTAGAAATAAAGAAAACTCGCTTAGGAGGGTTACCCTGCAACTGTTTTAATACATTGTGTAAACCAGTCACATAGGCTGATTCATAGCCTTCCTCAGTGTAAGCACAAGCAGCCAAGCAATAGACGACATAATCAAAGGTTCTTGCTGGCCAGCATGATGCAAGTGATGTCATACAACTGACATCACACGAAACAGTCTTCAGCAACGAAGGTAATGCATTTTTTGTACGTCGAAGCCCATAAACCTCATGCCCTTGTTCACTTAGCTGGATACCTAAACGAGTGCCAAGGTCGCCACAGCCCACAATTATGATAGATTTACGATGCATATCAGGTCCAAATAGCTTAAAATTACCTACTATAGATAAGTAGCTAATTAATTTTATCAATCAAATATTTGTAGTGTATGACTTTCCACAGCTCGATGACAAAAGAAAAGTACTTTTCTTTTTTTCTGTTTCTGTGGATAAAAAAACGTTATGACTACACTAAGTTGTCAGTAATGTGAATATAAATTAGATCAAGTACAGTAAGCGCTATGACACTAACAGAACTCCGCTACATTGTGACCCTTGCTCAAGAGCAGCACTTTGGACGTGCAGCTGAACGCTGTTTTGTTAGTCAACCCACATTAAGTGTGGGCGTTAAAAAACTAGAAGACGAACTAGGCATTGCGATTTTTGAACGTACAAAAAATGCCGTACGTGTAACACCTATAGGTGAACGTATAGTAGAGCAAGCCCAAAAAGTACTTGAAGAAGCCGCCACAATTAAAGAGATATCCACTGCCGGTAAAGACCAGCTCACCACGCCTCTTCGCATTGGTGCGATTTACACGGTAGGCCCTTATTTATTTCCACATTTAATACCGCAGCTCCATGAACTAACGCCCTCTATGCCGCTTTATATTGAGGAAAACTTTACAGCAGTACTGCGCCAAAAATTACGTAAAGGTGAGCTTGATGTCATTATCATTGCCCTACCGTTTACTGAACCAGATGTCGTTACACTATCCTTATTTGATGAACCATTCACAGTGTTATTGCCTGCCGAGCATGCTTTAACCAAGCAACAGGAAATCTCACGAGATCAGTTAGCCGAAAATAAGCTATTGCTACTTGGTGAAGGCCATTGCTTCCGTGACCAAATCCTCGAAGCCTGTCCCGCCTTGACACAAAAACGTGTTAGTCACACTGAAGGCTTACAAACTGATATTGAGGCTAGTTCACTTGAGACCATACGGCATATGGTGGCTTCTGGGATGGGCATTACTGTTCTGCCCTTATCCGCTGCTGACAACAGTCACTACGCTGACGGTATTTTGACCACCCGATCTTTCACCTCGCCAGCACCTTTTCGGACTATTGCTCTAGCCTGGCGTGTTAGCTTTCCGCGTCCTAAAGCCATTGATGTACTGTCGCAAGCTATTCGTCAGTGTGCTGTCAAAGGTGAATGTAAAGCAACAGATGACGCTGTCACCACGAGTGGTGCATCACCTTCAGATAAAGAAAGGAATAAAGGAAAAGCATCCATTTAGTTAACGTAATCAATAATGGAAAGCACCTCCTCACAACCACCACTACATCAAGTACCCATCAGTGCACTTTCCGGTATAGGTAGCAGCACAGCGGCTAAACTACAACGGTTAGGAATAAGCACTATTCAGGATTTGCTCCTCCATTTACCCTTGCGTTATCAAGATAGAACACAGATAACCCCTATTAACCAACTTCAGCACAGCGCTGAAGTCGTTATACAGGGCACCATCCAAAGTGCGCATTTAACACCCGGTAAGCGTCGAAGTTTAATTGTAAAAATAAAGGATGATTCTGGCTGCAGTCTACAGCTTCGCTTCTTTCATTTTGCTGCTGCTCAAAAACAGCAGTTTCAATCAGGCCGGCTTATGCAGTGTTTTGGAGAAGTTCGACGTGGACAACACGGGTTAGAATTAATCCATCCTGAATATGAATTTATTAATACATCTACCGCCTCACTCTCTCCCTCTGCGAACATGGCAGCATTAACACCCGTTTACCCGGCAACAGAGGGGTTAACGCAAAAAAAAATACGTCAGTATTGTCAGCAAGCACTCAAATACCTACCACAACTTAAAGAGTTATTACCTGATGAAGCGGTTCTCCCTCCTCAGCTAATGCCTTTGAGCCAAGCAATAACAGTGCTGCACAACCCACCACCGTCCACCAATATCAGTCAACTTGAACAAGGTAGTCATCCAGCTCAACAGCGCTTATGCCTAGAAGAGCTGTTGGCTCACCATTTGAATTTATTGAAATTACGTTTTACTAAACGACAATTTAAAAGTTCACCATTGCCCGCCGATACCCAGTATATTCCAGGCTTTTTAAGCTGCCTGCCCTTTGCACTGACCCAAGCTCAACAGAAAGTATATGATGAAATAGCCACTGATTTGGCTCACCATCACCCTATGTTGCGTTTAGTGCAAGGTGATGTTGGATCAGGCAAAACAGTAGTCGCAGCACTTGCAGCGTTACATGCCATCGCCAATGGTCAACAAGCTGCCATTATGGCTCCTACAGAAATACTGGCTGAGCAGCATCTGGAAAACTTCTCGAACTGGTTCACGCCACTTGGTATCAGCGTCTGTTGGCTTACTGGAAAAATGTCTACTAAAGAGCGAAACACTGCACTTGAAGCCATTCAATCTGGTCAAGCACAACTGGTGGTAGGCACACATGCACTTTTTCAAGAGCATGTTTTATTTCATCAGCTGGCACTGGTTATTATTGATGAACAACATCGCTTTGGTGTTCATCAACGTTTAGCCTTGACGCAAAAAGGCGAAAGTAATCAGTATACTCCTCACCAGCTTATTATGACTGCAACCCCCATTCCCAGAACCCTCGCTATGAGTGCTTATGCTGATTTAAATTGCTCTGTCATTGATGAATTGCCCCCAGGTAGAACGCCCGTCAATACTGTCGCGATACCTGATACTCGTAGACCCATGGTTATACAACGAGTGCAGCATGCAATCCAAGAAGGACGACAGGTTTACTGGGTTTGCACGTTGATCGAAACGTCTGAGGCAATAGAAAGTCAAGCGGCAGAAGAAACGGCTGAGCTTCTTAAAGAACAATTACCAGGAATTCGGGTTGGATTAATTCATGGCCGAATGAAAGCCAATGAAAAGGCCGCGGTAATGGCAGCATTTAAAGAGGGTAACCTTGATTTATTAGTCGCCACAACTGTTATAGAAGTCGGTGTTAATGTTCCCAACGCCAGCTTAATGATTATTGAAAACCCAGAACGTTTAGGGCTTGCCCAACTACATCAATTACGTGGCCGCGTTGGCCGTGGCTCAGTTGCCAGTCATTGTGTGTTGTTGTACCACCACCCTCTATCACATCAAAGTCGTGAACGTTTAAGTATTATGCGCGAAACCAATGATGGCTTTTTAATTTCCGAAAAAGACTTACAGTTAAGAGGTCCCGGAGAAGTATTGGGTACACGTCAAACAGGTGTCGCCAACTTAAAAATTGCTGATATTCTGCGTGACCAAGCACTATTACCCACAGTGCAACACATCGCCCAATTATTATTAACTCATTATCCTGAGCGCGTCGATACCATTATTGAGCGCTGGTTAGATCAAGAAGTAATAAACTACGCAAGGGTATAAATCAGGTTACATATAAGTTGCATATAAATAAAATGTCGCGAAGAGTATACCGGGATAAAAACCACATAATAAAATTCTACTCTTATACATATCTACTATGAGAGCAAACTAAAAAAACAAAATTAACCTCGCCTTTATTAAAAATATTCTTCTTTGGTGTAACAGTTACTATTTTCTCACTTTAAATAAAATTAATCTAAAAAAACAAATTAATTATAAGTACCAACAATACTCTTTGTATTTTCACCAAATTATTGTGACTTTATTCCGGTAATAGTGTTACCGGTAAATATATGGACACCTTTAAAAAAGCACATTTATAAAGGAATCCACATTACAAAGAGTAAACACCCAATTTGAAAAGCGAGATTTACACCCATTAACAGGGCTTAGCCAATGAAAGATAAGTCACCCCCTATAAAGACAATTCAACTGTCCTTATCCACATTATTTATTGCAGTAGCAAGTGTCGTTCATGCCGCACCCGAACAGCTTGTTATCAATCCCAACTACCAACAGGCAAAAAATTCAAAACCGACACAGGAAATAGTCGGTGGACGAGAGTCAAATTTTGCAGAACGAAAATTTATGGCATGGCTTGGTGGTTGTGGTGGCAGCATTCTTAACAAGGAATGGGTTCTAACTGCAGCCCACTGTAAGGGAGTCAGAAACGTAACAGTGGGACGCTTTGACCGAACCAATAGTCGGCAAGGTGAAGTTATTCCTATTGAGCGGTTTATTTCACATCCTAGATATAACAGTCGCTCATCAGATAATGACATTGCATTAGTAAAATTAAGTCGCCCTATCAAAGCTGATGTCAGCACAATAAAGCTTGCTGATACTAATATCCATCATTCAGCAGCACAACCAGGTGCAACTTCTACTGTTGCTGGCTGGGGTAGCACACAAGCAAACTTCAGAAGAGCACTTCCGAACAAGTTACGCGAGGTTGATGTACCGATTGTCTCTCAACAAGAATGTCAGCAGGCTTATTATGGACTGACAGATAACATGGTTTGTGCGGGCTATCGCCAGGGTGGAAAAGACTCATGTCAAGGTGATAGCGGCGGACCACTTTTTGTGAAATGGTATAACACCTTATACCAAGTTGGCGTTGTTAGCTTTGGTTCTGGCTGTGCTCGTCCAGGCTACCCTGGCGTTTATACCAAAGTCGCGAATTATAATGACTGGATTAAAAAATACGTTGATCTGGATACTAACCCTAACCCAGATCCAGGTACACCTGATCCGAGTGATCCTGACGACCCTAACAAGCCAGATCCTAACGATCCAAGTGACCCTAATGACCCTGATGGTCCTGGCTGGCCCGATCCAAACGATCCTGATTCGCCGGACCCAAATGATCCAAGTGACCCCAACGATCCTGATGGGCCTGACTGGCCAGATCCTAATGATCCAAGTGACCCCAACGATCCTGATGGGCCAGGTTGGCCAGATGACCCTAATGATCCAGACATCCCAGTGCCACCGCAACCACCTGGTGATGGCGATGGTGATGACCCAGATATCCCTGTACCACCGCAACCACCCGGTGATGGCGATGATGATGACCCAGGTATCCCAGTGCCACCACAACCACCCGGTGATGGCGATGATGATGACCCAAGCATCCCAGTGCCACCACAACCACCCGGTGATGGCGATGATGATGACCCAGGCATCCCAGTGCCACCACAACCACCCGGTGACGGTGATGATCCAGACTGGCCAGATTCAGATGATGACTTGCCACCACCACCTCCCCCTCCATCCTACTTTTAAACTTATCCCCAGAGTTTTACTCTGGGGTTTCTGTTTTTAATTTTTTTCTACTTTTTAAGTAACAGAGCATTCAATTATTTTTTTCCGCTTATTTATTGTTGAATGCAAAATGGTTTCATAGTTTTTTGCCATTCTTTACTACGACCAGTAGCTCTTTGACTACACTAATTGAAAGATTTAATCGTTTAGTCGGAAAGGTACTAGTCCAATGCCTATTCCTGAGCAAGTACAAAAATTGCTGGAAAGCGAGCATATTTCATATGGTATTACAGGACATGAGCAAATTATGAGGCCAGCTAACACCCTACCACCAAACGTCGCTGTGTCAGTTGTGTTAGAGGATAATGAGGGGAAATTACAACTTATCTTTCCTCATGATCACCTCATTGACTTAAACACTTTAAATGAGCGCTTAGGTCGAAACCTCACAGCTATTGCTCCGGAAAATCTACAGCATATTTTGCAAAGCCAAGGGGTTGATGCGCTGCCCGGTATTCCACAGCTCACTGGATTTCCAACCATTGTTGATGATCGTTTATTTGACCATAATGAGCTTTACTTAGAGTCAGGTCAGTTAGGCCACTTTATCAAGATAAGAATGGCGGATTTCAAGCAAATTTTGCAAAACGCCACGCCAATGCAGGTAACAGAAAAAATTCCAAACCGGCCACTTACTACAGATACAAATACTGATGTTAAAGAATTAACCTTAGCTGTAGAAAACTTTACCTCTCTTCGAATAAAGCAAAGACTAGAGCAAACCATTGAAATTCCACCTCTACCAGAAACAGCACAACGTATTATTCAACTTCGTGTTGATCCAAATGCAGCTGTGAAAGATCTTGTTGACATTGTGGAACGTGATCCCAGCCTGGCAGCCCAAGTCGTAAGCTGGGCCTCTTCTCCTTACTATGCGGCCCCTGGTCGAGTACGCTCCATCGAAGATGCTATTGTCAGAGTACTGGGTTTTGACTTGGTGATTAACCTGGCAATTGGCCTATCGTTGGGTAAAGCTTTACAACCCCCTAAAGATCACCCCCATGGCTTCACGCCGTATTGGCACCAGGCTGCTTTTACTGCCACATCGGTCGAATCCTTAGTACGCCAAATTCCGTTAAAAAAACGTCCTGAACTCGGACTCTCTTATCTATGTGGATTACTCCATAATTTTGGTTATTTAGTGTTAGCTTATGTTTTTCCACCTTATTTTTCGCTTATTTGCCGCCATATAGAAGCGAATCCACATATTAACCATGTTGATATTGAACGGCATATTATTGGTGTATCTCGTGACCAGATTGGCGGTTGGTTAATGCAAATATGGGATATGCCTGAAGAGGTTTGCACAGCCATTCGCTACCAGAATGAGGCTGAGTATTCTGGTACTCATCAAGAATATCCACACTTATTAAATATTACTGGCCGACTATTGCGTCAGCACGGCATTGGTGATGCGCCTGACGAAGGCATTATTCCTCAATTATATGAGTATTTAGAGTTAAACCCTGCAAATGCAGCTAATGCTGTTGCATCAATTGTTGAGTGCGAAAGCGAAATCGAACAACTCAGTCAATTTTTTAAATCAGCGTAATTATCGAGGTAACCAGTATTTAGCAATCCCTTGAAACCACATTACTTGGCTTAGATCACCCGTCACAATTAATTGCTTTTCTTGAATGGCTTGCATAAAAGCAAGCTGAGCGTTTTTTGCAGTTAATACCGCAAGCCCCGTTCCTGCATCTTTGAAAGAAATGGCGAAGTCATGCTGATCGGCTACGCCTGACCGGCTCAAAATTTTCTGATTTTCTATAATAAAGTGACGAGCAACACGCCGATCATCTGTCTGAAATTGCACCGTTAATTGTTTATCATCTAATTTTTTTCGTAATTTTTCATTGCGTTTACTGGCTCGTCCCATCAATAATCCCATAACCCATAACAACAATTTCAGCTTTATCATCTTACTTCACCCATTCACTATTTCTTTTAGTTTTTTACCTGCTTTAAAACTCACAGTATTGGTTGCTGGAATTTCTTTTGGCTGTCCTGTTTGCGGGTTTTTGCCTATCCGTGCCTTTCGATGTTGCCTGGAAAAAGTACCAAAGCCAATGAGCACAACATCACCCTCACGACTGAGTGCCAATTGTATTTCATCCAGTATTGCAGTTAATACATGAGAAGCTTGTTCCTTCGTCATTGATGCATGATCAGCAATTGCAGAAATTAATTCTGGCTTATGCACACTCTGTCCCTCATAATTTTTTTATAAGTATTATTTATTTTTTGATACCGGCCTTTTGCTAATGCCCTTTTGATAGCACCCATTAGTTTATTGTTAACTGTTTATTTAACGCATATTTTTCTTTCACATAGCGTCCTGTTAACGCATACCCGAATAGTTTTTCATCCTTAACAAAACACGCCCTAACATCTAAACCTTCGGCATGAATCTGCCATTGCCCAGTACATCCTCGAGGTGGTGGACAAACCACAACAGGGCAAATAGGCGTTTTAACACCCACGGGCATAGGTCCATAACGTAATGGCGTAGGATGCCCTGCTAAAGTACGTGCTAATGTTTTGGCACATGCCATAAGCGGCATGACATACAACAGGACATGTCCTTCTACTTCTGCACAGTCTCCCAAAGCAAATACATCAGGTGCAGAAGTTTCCAATAAATGATTAACTTGAATACCCTCATTAACCTCAAGCCCGGCTTCAAGCGCCATTGTGATGTGAGGTTTGATACCTATTGCTGATAACACCACATCCGTATGAATAAGCTTGCCATTGGTCAGGGTCAGTTCCAGTCCGTTCTCTATACGGTTTACTTCTTCTAAACCAACGCCAAAATGAAAGCGTACACCAAGTGTTTGCAAACAACTTTGCAACGGTGCAGCCACATCAGCTGGTAACAACTTAGGCATTAAGCTATGGCTTTGAGAGATCAACTCCACATGATGTTCAGCCGCTATCAAATCATTGGCAAACTCGCAGCCCACTAAACCACTACCAATGATAGCAACACGTTTTTTACCTGATACTGCCTTGCGAAAAATCTCATAAGACTGCAAGTTGTTAACAGAGTATATCTCCTCCGTACCGTCACCTTGAACATCAAGCTGGAGTACATCGGCACCCCACGCTAAAACAAGCTGGCGATAACGAAGTTCGTCATTGCCTATCTTGATCAGGTGATGCTGAGGATCAATTGCAGTCACACGGGTATTTGTCAGGATAGTGGCATTTAACTGCTCGGCCATTTCCTGAGCATCTGCCGTATCAATTTGTTTTCGGCTCATACCAATAGACAGCATTGGCTTAGAGTAATAACGACCATCATCAGTCGTGATCAATGTAAGCGGTGAATATGAATCATGCTTTCTATATTCTTTTGCAAGGGTATAACCCGCTAACCCAGTACCAATTATAATGAGGGGTTCCATGACACACATGACCTGTTGCTTTATAAATTTTTAAAGTCAAACTCAGTCCAACATTATTCAAGAAGAATCATTTCAAAGTCTTGTTTGCATACACCACAATCAGGACAAATCCATTCTTCAGGTACATCTTCCCAGCGGGTTCCAGGGGGAATGTCATCATCAGGCCAGCCATCAGCTTCATCATAGATAAAGCCACAGACTGTACACTGCCACTTACGAAATGCTTCCATGCTCACTCGATTTCCTCACTAAACCATTATTGATGGCTAATGCCAGCATAACGTATGGTGTATAGTGGTTCCATACGCAACACATGACTCTGTTGTCATGCTATTGACCATCACTAACATGAAAGTTATTTTTCTGTTGTTTGCACCTTGCAACATCAAACCGTTTCAAGCATCCTGCTGTGAATTATGAACCTTAACCGCTATTCCAACATGCAGCTTTTCAGTGAACACTGCTGGCAGCCTACCCATAAGTGGCCTGCTCACGATCCGTTATGCCCTCACCTTAAACACTGGCTGACTCACCCAGGCTCATTAACAGAACAATTAGCAAAACACTTCAATAGCAAGGTATCTGTTCACCTGCATAGACAACAATGGCTCACAGCAACTAAAGAAGAGCAACAGTATTTGGGTATTACCCCAGATACGTTAACCAACATCCGTGAAATTACACTGTTTGTCAGACAGCAACCTTGCATACTGGCAAGGACTGTCATTCCCAAAGAAACACTGAGTGGTAATTACCAGGACTTGCTTACTATCAAAGAGCAGCCCCTTGGCCATTTTTTATTTGGTAATGCCAACATTATACGCTTACCACAATTTGAGCTGACAACATTAAAAACCGCTGATTTACCTATTCAGCACGACTTACCGTTACCTTCAGAACAAGTGTGGGGACGACGATCCAGATTTTTATTGAGTCAAAAGCCACTCATGATCACTGAATATTTTTTACCCTTTTTGCTTCACAGCATCGAAAACGAACAAATTGGCAAGCCAGCTGCAAGTGATATACTTACCACCTCATCGCCTTCAAACGACCATTAAAACAACGTCAATATGCGTGTAATCCAGCAACAATGGCCCCGCCTATGGGCTTACAGTCAGCTCATGCGGCTCAACCGCCCGATTGGTACCTACCTTTTACTTTGGCCGACCCTTTGGAGCCTCTGGATTGCTGCACAGGGATTACCCAATACAAGCCTGATCATTATATTTTCATTAGGTGTTTTTTTAATGCGCAGTGCAGGCTGTGTTATTAATGACTTCGCTGACCGTCACTTTGATGGGCATGTTAAACGAACACAACTACGCCCATTAATTACAGGTAAAGCCTCAGCGAAAGAAGCAATTTGGCTATTTTTTGTTTTAGTACTATTTTCTTTTCTGCTGGTTCTGCAAACGAACACTTATACTGTACTGCTATCTTTTGGTGCACTTGCACTTGCAACCTGCTACCCCTTCATGAAGCGTTATACACACTTCCCACAAGTTGTGTTGGGAGCAGCGTTCTCTTGGAGTATTCCAATGACATTTTCCGCACAGACCGGAGAGCTATCAGTGACTACCTGGTTACTTTATGCCGCGAATTTGTCATGGACAGTAGCCTATGATACCCAGTACGCTATGGTTGATCGTGATGATGATTTGCAAATTGGCATCAAGTCCACTGCAATTTTATTTGGCCAGGCGGATAACCTGATAATTGCTATTTTACAGCTACTTGCATTACTGTTGATGGTGATTGTAGGCATTATCCAACAGCTTGACTGGCCATTCTATACTGGTCTAATTGCTGCAAGTTTGCTATTTATTTACCAGCACTATTTGACACATGGACGTAACAGAGAGCGTTGTTTTCTTGCGTTCTTGAATAATCACTGGGTCGGATTACTCATTTTCCTGGGCACTATGACTGCTTTTTGGTAACAGTTAGGACCATTTGGCATATCTGCTAAATGCCTAAAAGGTTTCAATCAATAGCCTTTTATTTGTCATTTAATTGTAACAAACAGTCTGTGTAATGAGTTGCTGACCCGTAGAGCGAAGAGAAGGCTTGAACATGGTTGGCAAAAAAATACTTATTGTTGATGATGAAGCCCCAATCAGGGAAATGATTGCAGTCGCCCTCGAAATGGCTGGCTATGAATGTCTGGAAGCAGACAATACACAAGATGCGCACGGTATTATCATTGACAAAAAGCCAGACCTCATTCTGCTGGACTGGATGTTACCAGGTACTAGCGGAATAGAATTGGCTCGGCGCTTACGAAGGGACGAAATGACGGCTGGCATTCCTATCATTATGCTAACCGCGAAAGGAGAAGAAGATAACAAAATACAAGGTCTAGAGGTTGGGGCAGATGATTACATCACTAAGCCTTTCTCACCACGTGAACTCGTCGCTCGCCTAAAAGCAGTTTTACGTCGTTCAGGCGCTCAAGAACCACAAGAGCCCATACGCGTTGAAGGACTTGAACTTGATCCTGTCAGTCATCGAGTGACCATCAATGGCAAGCCTACTGATATGGGTCCCACTGAATACCGCCTGCTCCAATTTTTTATGACTCATCAAGAACGTGCCT
Organism: Zooshikella ganghwensis; assembly: GCF_018263875.1. NCBI lineage: Bacteria > Pseudomonadati > Pseudomonadota > Gammaproteobacteria > Oceanospirillales > Zooshikellaceae > Zooshikella > Zooshikella ganghwensis. Next base: position 29,083 of record NZ_JAEVHG010000004.1, on the reverse strand, counting down.
ATACCCGCAGTCAACTGCTTGACCAAGTCTGGGGTGGCAATGTGTATGTTGAGGAACGTACTGTTGATGTCCATATCCGCCGCCTGCGTAAAGCTCTAGGCAATGGCCATGACCGCTTGATTCAAACGGTGCGTGGCACAGGTTATCGTTTTTCCACCAAAGGTTAGTCAGCAAAGATTGGAAAACCATGCCACAACGATTGTTTTTTGGGGCAGTCATTGTAGTCATCTTTGGGCTTGCCATTGATGAGCTTGCTTGGACCCTAGTTGTAGCCTTAAGTAGTTACCTCTTCTGGACCTTGTTACAGGTTTATAAATTAAACCACTGGCTTCAGGAAAGTGAGCTCACCAATAATGAACCTCCAGAAAGTCGTGGTATCTGGGGCGATATTTTTGATGCTATTTACCGGCTACAACGAAGTCATCAAAAGTCCCGTGCGCGCTTACAAGCAGTGATTGACAGAGTCCAAGACTCAACAGCAGCACTATCAGATGCTGTAGTGATGATTGACAGCCATGGCAACTTAGAGTGGTGGAACCATGCTGCGGAAAAGCTATTAGGATTTCGCTCACCTGTAGATCGAGGTCAGCTCATCACGAACCTAATACGTGATCCTGCCTTTGGTAAATACTTTGAAGAAAAGCGCTATGCAGATCCGTTAGAAATACCCTCGCCCATCACTGAGCAAATCCATTTGCTCTTTACCATTACACTGTTTGGTCGAAATGATCGTTTACTGTTAGCTCGTGATATCACACGCCTGCATAACCTTGAGCAAATGCGCAAAGACTTTGTCGCTAATGTATCCCATGAATTACGTACACCACTAACCGTTATCCGCGGTTATTTGGAAACTTTTGCCGATAATGCTGACAGTCTTCCCGAGCGCTGGCTTCGTGCAATTCAGCAAATGCAACAGCAGTCTGATCGAATGGAAAACCTGGTAAGTGATTTACTGCTGTTATCACGCTTGGAAACCAGCGATAAAATCAGTGATCCACAAGAAGTTAATATAGCAACACTGCTCACTAACATCATTAATGATGCCAAAGCACTTAGTGGGGAAAAGCAACATAGAATTAGTTTTGTCTGTAGCCCAAATGCAATTTTAATGGGATACGAACGTGAGCTACACAGTGCGTTTTCAAATTTAATTTTCAATGCCGTTAAATACACACCAGCCAAAGGTGCTATTGATGTTCACTGGTGGGAAGACGAAAAAGGTGCTCACTTGTCAGTGATGGATGATGGTGTTGGTATCGACCCTAAGCATATTCCTCGTTTGACTGAACGCTTTTATCGAGCCGATGCCAGTCGCTCTAAGATGACGGGAGGAACTGGACTGGGACTCGCTATCGTTAAACATGTTCTATTGCGACATTATGGTCATCTTGAAATCATCAGTGAATTAGGTAAAGGTAGTACATTTACCTGTCATTTTACCCCTCAGCTCTTGATGGAAAATGCAGCATAATTATCTCTTATCTGCACTCAAACTCACTTCCCTTACTTGTTAGACAATCATTTAGTCAAATCATCACTGCTTTATGAAAAATACCCACAACGAAGTATTTTTGATGGGTCCAACCTGACCTATTAAATTCTGTACAATGCTTATACTCTCCATAAAATTCAGGATCCAAAAAAATTTCAGATAATTACATACAAGAGCTTTGTCTAACAAAATAATTAACACAAAAAAAACAATAACAAACATGTTGTATACATTTTAAATATTCATATAATGAGAATTGGATCTTAAGTCATAATATGTTGATCAGGGTTGTACTTTAGTATCATCATTTAGCCGTATTGATGCATCGCCAGTGTGATAAGTATTTTCGCTCATCACTCTTCAAGACCATTATTGTGTATAACACAACTTAAACTAGCTTAGGGTAAGCCGAAAATATATAAGACAATAATATCAGTAAACGTGAATATGGTTTATTGTCATATAAAAAATATTAGGGGTGAAGAGCGCTGACAACAAACCCTAAAAATGGTTCGTGAAGGGTATATGATAAAAATAAGCTTTGGGCAACGTACTCAAATAGCTTTATAAAATAAAAGGCACTCGAGGAGGGGGACACATGCTGAAACAACAGGAGTAATCTCCATTCATTTATCGTAGGGAAACAGGAGATCTTTACATGGCACAGGCAAGCACACTTTCTCATGACTCTCCTTTGGTTTATCGAATACATGCCTGGGCAAAAGAGCGCTTTCCATTAGCCAACGCCTTATTAGCAATTTCACTCTACCTGGCAGTCTCAGCCATTGTCAAACACAGCTCATCTGACGCAATACCAATATGGCATGATATAGCCAACTGTTTTGCCGCTGTAAGTATTTTTTTATTATTGCGTATTTTAGATGAACATAAAGATTATAAAATAGATAACGCATTTCACGCCGAGCGAGTTCTTCAACAAGGGTATATTCGCCTATCTCACCTAAAAGTGATTGGTATTATTGCTTTCGCTATTACAGGTTTATCAAGCTTATCTGTTGAAAATAATACTGTATACACTTTACAGTCATGGTTATTAATGCTTGGTTGGCTAACCCTCATGACGTTTGAATTTTTTAGTTCAAAGTGGCTAAATCAGCATCTCCTTAGCTATAGTTTTTCTCATATGTTAATTATGCCACTTATTGGCTTGTGGTTTTACTTTCTAGCAGGCCATAACAGCATCAACATAAATTTAATTTTACTTATTATGCTCTTCTTTTTCTTCGCAGGTTTTGCATTCGAATTTGTTCGCAAAATAAAACCTGATGAAGAAGAGAGTGAAAATATTCCGACTTATTCATCAGTGCTCGGTATACCACGCGCGCTCACCCTGGTTGTCTGTTGCGTATTTTCAGTCAGCCTCTTTGCTATGCTGTTAATTTATTATTTCTTAACAAGCAGTTGGTGGCTTTATACTATTATTACTAGCACCTTGTTACTAAGCTTATGGTTTCTTACTCGCTTTTTAAACTCACCTAGTATTCAAGCACGTCGATACAATGAAGCTACCGTAGGTATTCATATCCTCTGTACTTTATGGATGATTATAATTTCAAGCCTGATTGGTTAACTTAATAATATATTAACAGGTAACCTCAGCAATTAACTATACAACAAGCTATATACATTAAATAAGCTTTGTAATAGTACTATGCGAAACCATGAGATGCTGACATATACCCAAAACGAAGGGTTTTTAGGGGCGTCCATCGAGTGATGAAACCCCATGAGCCTATATTAATAGGTGATTGGGGTGAGGATTGAAGATAACAAAACCTAGAAATCATTCGTGAAGGGTATAATCATGCATAATCTACAATTACAAGCGCATTAAGTTACACCAAAACCATATAGCTTTTTGTCAAAAAAATAATTTCTTGAAACAGGGTATAAATAGCAGGAAAGGATGTATGACTGCCCCCAAAATTGTAATACCAAAAACGACAGACGAAGCTTTATCGCTATCAGGTACTGATTCATTAGAACGAATTCCTGCTCGTGGTCGTTACAGTGAAGAAGCAAGACAAACTCGTTTAGATTTCCTGAGAGAAAAATCGGGGCAGTTACTTAGTGGTGTAGACAAAACCTCCTTAAGAGCTGATCAATTACGATTTAATATTGAAAATTTTGTTGGCTCTGTAGAAGTTCCCATAGGGCTTGCAGGCCCACTTTTATTTAATGGACAGCATGTAACCGGCACTATTTACACTCCACTAGCAACCACAGAAGGCGCTCTTGTTGCCTCCGCAACTCGCGGTGCTACCGCACTATCTAAAAGTGGCGGTGTGAATACTGCAGTATTGTCACAACGAATGATCCGTACACCTTTTTTTAAGTTTGACTGTCTGGCAAGTGCCTTACATTTTTCAGAATGGCTAAGAAAACACTTTATTACCATTAAGGAAAAAACACGACAACGCTCTCGACATGCTGAATTAATAGAACTAAAACCTTTAATTCTCGGGCGTATGATTCATTTAAATTTTATTTACCAAACTGGTGACGCCTCTGGGCAAAATATGACAACCAGTTGTACTTGGCATGCATGTCAATGGATTTTGCAAGAATATCAACAACGCCATACAATCGAACAGTTTTTTATTGAAGCCAATTTGGCCAGTGATAAAAAAACATCTTATCAAAGCTTTTTATCTGGACGCGGTACCCGTGTTATTGCTGAAGCCCATATTCCAGAAAATATCTTACAGCAAATATTAAAAGTTTCTGCCAAAGAATTAGTTTCAGCTTATCAAGCAGGTATCACAGGCAGTATTCAAGCAGGTATTCCAGGCGTTAATGCCAACGTAGCCAATATCATTGCCGCTATTTTTACTGCAACAGGGCAAGATATAGCGTGCGTTCATGAGTCTAGTCTGGCTCATTTTCATATTGAACAAACGGAACAAGGAATCTATGCCTGTCTATTACTACCCGGTTTAGTGGTAGGTACTGTCGGAGGTGGTACAGGTCTTCCTCAGCAGCAAGAGTGTCTTGCATTACTGAACTGTGCTGGAAGCCATCGTTCAGCCCGCTTTGCAGAAATTATCGCAGGCTTTTGTTTATCACTGGATTTATCCACCCTATCAGCCATTGCCAGCGGTCAATTTGCTGCAGCCCACGACCGTTTAGGTAGAAACCGCCCAATAAAATTTTTACGTAAAGAAGAGCTAACGCCTGCATTTTTTCAAGAACACATGGGAGAACGCTTTAACACTCTGGAGCATATAGAAATTAGCGAAGCTCCCTGTCATGCAGAAAGTATCGTTTGCCGGTTAACGGCAGAACATACCACCAAGTTTCTGGGCTTATTACCTGCCAAGCTGTACTTCCAGCACCAGCATCAACCACTCCAGGTTATGTTAAAAATTAAGCCTACTGATGAAGAGGCGATTCATACACTGCGCACCCTCGCTCAGTTCTGTGACCCACGCTTAGCAGAAGAAATCAAACGTGCTGGCGGCACAACTTTTTTCAAAGGCTGCCATCAACGGGAGATGCAGCTTTATCAGCTGAACGACTCTCGTTTTACAAGTATTGCTCCCCAGTGCTTTGGCCAGTACCAAAACCAGTCACGAGAAATTTTCTTATTAGCACTGGAGTGGCTGGATTCATTAACACTGATGAATACGGTTGATGATCTGGCAGGCTGGCATGAGTCGCATATTATGGCAGCAATCACAGGCATAGCTGAGTTTCATAGCTTGTTTTTGGGGCAAGAGCGACAGGTTTTTGATCAGTTCAATATCTGCTCAATGAACCAGACAACAATGGTACAGCTTCAGCCCCTATGGCGTTTGCTGCAAAACCATGGTCTTAGCGAGTTTCCTGAATGGTTTTCTGAACAAGACCAGCAACAACTGCAGCTTATTCTGGAAAACCTGCCTATGTGGTGGGGTATTCTGGACCGACAACCAAAAACGCTTATCCATGGCGACTTTAACCCGCGTAATTTGGCGTTTCGCCAAACCAGTAACCAGCTAAAGCTATGCGCCTGGGACTGGGAGTTAGCCACCTGGCATTTACCGCAACGTGACTGCGTTGAGCTATTAGCATTTACTTTAAAACCTGAGCAAGTAACCCCCGCTTATTTATCCAAATTCAGCGAGTACCACCGACAGCAATTAGCAAAAGCAGCAAACACTTCTTTGGACAAAACTCAGTGGCATATGGGCTTTCACTACAGCCTATTGGACTTTACTGTTAACCGCCTTGCTCATTACTGGCTGGCAAATACCCTGCAAGATTACCCATTCATGGCCCGCCTGACAGCAACAACCTTAGCCATGATCAATGCCCTGGAGTCCACTACCACTCAACTTGGGGGGCAGCATCATGTTGACTGACACAGCCTATGATCAACTGGTGATGGATGCTCAAACAGCATGTAGTGCTAATAAATGCTTTCTGGGGGGTAAAGCTTATAACCTGGCCTGGATGACTCGCCATCAATATCAAGTACCACCCTGGATAGTATTAACCACCGCATCCTTTGAACAACAGCTAGCCTATTGCCAGCTCACTGATAAGGTTCGCACGCTTGATCAACTCTCTCCTGCAGAGCAACGTAAACAATGCGCCTATCTATGCCAGCAGCTATCAGCATCCAATCTAGCACCTCATCTTGCGGCAAAACTCAAGCATGCTTTAGCTGAGTTACCCAAAGGCCGATTAGCGGTTCGCTCTTCTGCTGCGGATGAAGATTCGACCACCTTATCTTTCGCAGGGCAGCTGGACTCTTATATTTGTCTGGAAAGCTACCCTGATATTGCACAAGCCGTTATTAAGGTCATGGCCAGTGGCTTTGGGGAGAGAGCCGTCCGCTATCGCCAGCAACACCAACGAGCACTTTCGCAAACCACACTGGCTGTCATCGTACAAACCATGGTAGAGGGTGAGTGTTCTGGTGTTTTCTTTACAGCTCACCCAATAAACGGTAGTCGTAAGCACGGACTGATATCTGCTTGTTATGGCTTAGCTGAAGGCGTAGTTGCAGGTACTGCGGACTGTGATGAATTTACCGTCGATTTATTCAGTGAAGAGGTTAAGCCTCAGATTCATCAAAAACAGTTTCAAATTGTCTATGCTGAAAATTCAGGCCAGGGTACCGAGCGCCTGCCTGTTGCTGAAACCTTACAAACAAAGCCTTGCCTGTCTTCTCAACAAATTCAGCGCATTAAGCAGCAGGGGTTTCAGATTGCTCGTCAACTGGGTCGTCCGCAAGACTTAGAGTGGACCTTTGTCAACGATCAGCTTTATTGGCTGCAAACAAGACCAGTCACATCCCTGCCTGCACCAGAAAACCCCATTGGTCAGCGGCAAGTTTGGGATAACTCCAATATTCAGGAAAGCTATTGTGGTATCACGCTACCACTCACTTTTACCTTCGCATTAAGAGCCTATCACACTGTTTATCAGCAAACCTTTCAGTTATTAGGCGTATCAAAACGCAAACTGCAAGCCCTACAGCCTGCACTAAGTCATATGCTGGGACTGATACAAGGCCGGGTTTATTACAATATTAACCATTGGTATGCCGCCCTACAGATTCTGCCAGGCTTTAAAACCAATAAATCCGACATGGAGCGGATGATGGGCCTGCAAGACCCTGTGGATTTTATTGAAGGCCAGCCAGACAACTGGCGACAACGCCTCGTCCGCTTACCAGACAGTCTTCATGCCTTAAGCCGGTTATGCTGGGGCTTTATGACCATGGATCGACGGGTCAGGAATTTTGAGTCTCATTTTGAAAGTATTTATCAGCAAGTTAATCGTGCTCAACTGCACACCCAGTCTATTGCTGAGCTGATGGCACAAGCAGAGTGGTTACAACGTCAACTGCTAGATAACTGGCAAACACCTATTATCAATGACTTTATGGTAATGATGACTAACGGCCGCTTGCATCGTCAGCTACAAGCGCTGGGAATCGACAATGCTGAGGCTCTGCAAAATAATTTGCTTGCTGGTGAAACACTGGCCAGCACGGAGCCCACCAAGCACCTCATGAAGTTATGTGATTATATCCGTAACAAACCAGGACTAGCTCGACTGCTTAGCGGATTAGCAAATGATGAGGTGATGCCTGCGATTCAGTACCGTTACCCTGAGTTTTATCAACGCTGCCAAAACTATATTGAAGCATTTGGTGACCGGTGCATGGGAGAGCTTAAACTAGAGTCAACCACTCTTCGCCAAGACCCTCGCTTCCTGGTGGCACTGCTAAAAAACTACATCGCTCACCCTAACCTTAGTTTATCCACCTTAGGTAAAACTGAACGCGATCTGCGCACCCAGGCGGAAGCTACAGTCCGTCAACAGCTCATGTTACTGCCTTTAGGAAAATACCGCTGTCATTATCACCGCATTTGGAAACTATTAAAGTTATGGCGAAAAGCCGTAAAAAATCGAGAAAGTATGCGTCTTGCAAGAACCCGAGCCATAGGTTTAATACGCGATATTTACCGGGAAGTTGGCCAGCAGCTTGCCTTTTATGGTGTGCTTGCAGAGCCTGAAGATATTTTTTATCTGACCGTCACTGAGTTAGAACAATACATGCAAGGAACGGCTGTACAAACTGAGTGGCAGTCCCTTGTTTCGACACGAAAAGCCGAATATAGCCAATACCAGCAGCAGGACCTGCCTCACCATTTTCAAACGATTGGACCGGTTTACCTGCATAACGCATTTAAGCCAGCAGCCACTTCTGACTGTTTATCGACTCATAACAACAAAACAACTTCAGAAGCCCAGGAATTAAACGGTATTGGTTGCTACCCTGGAGAGGTTACTGCTCCAATCAAAAAAATATTCAGCCCAGATGATGACTTGGATTTGCAAGGTCATATCCTCTGTACTGTTCGCACTGACCCAGGCTGGGCACCACTGTTCCCGACTGCAGCAGGCATATTAGTCGAACGTGGCTCGACATTATCTCACTCTGCGGTTGTTGCCCGAGAGCTGGGGATACCTGCCATTGTTAATATTCCAGGCCTTACCCAGCAGCTTGAAACAGGTCAGTGGGTCACGATGAATGGCACAACGGGTAGCATCCAACTTCAGGAAAACCCTCAAGCTACCAAGCAAACAGATGCTGAACTCAGCCCAACCTCTCAGGATACAAAACAGCGGGACAGTAAAACCAAGGACGTGCTAGAGGAGATGTCAGCATGATCAACACTACAACAGAAGCGTTAACTTCCACCTCTAATAGCCAGGTACCACCTTTCAGCTTAACGGATAGCCCTACTTTTGTGATGCCAGGGCAGACACTCCACGCGGAACCTTGGTCAGCAGATCAACCTCTTCCAGAGGCCTTCCTTAGTCTGCCTTGCCATATCTACCAAAAGGATTCGAACTGGATTCCTGAGCAACAAGACTATATACAACAGCTATTTTCTACTCAGAACCCTTTTTTTCAGGCGGGACAGGCTTGGCTTGGCGTCCTACCCAATGCAAGCCGTTTGGCAGGCTTCTATCACCCACAACAAGTTATCGATGGAAAGCCAACAGCTTACTTTGGTTTTTGGGAAACTACAGAGCAGCTTAATGCTAATCAGGCACTATTTGAGCAGCTAGAAACCTGGGCTAAAGCGCAAGGTGCTACGCAGCTTTTAGGTCCTATCAACTTCTCTACCTTTGGCCGGTATCGACTGCGCTTGTCTCATTTCGATACTACTTATTTTCCGAGTGAACCTTGGAACCCTGATTATTACCCATCCTTGCTCACACAGCTTGGTTTTAGACCTCACACCACTTACCACAGTAAGTTTACCCATCAGCTTGAGTTTAATGCTCAGCGAAATGAGCAGCTACGAAGCAAACTCGATCAGCGCTTAACACCAGGTTTTCAGCTTAGTCCACTTGATAGTGAGTGCTTACACCTGCTACAGGATAAGCTATACCCATTAGTTGAGCATACTTTCTCCCATAACCTAGCCTATACCTCAATAAACCCACAGCTGTTTAAATCCCATATTTTACAACCCTTGGCCAATCGGCTATGTCCCTATTCATCTTGGTTAGCGACAGATAAAAAAAGAGGAGACGTAGTTGGTTTTGTAGTATGCACTCCCGATTATGGTCCCATTCTGAGTCAGGGCTATCAACACCAGCACCCAGACAGACAGCCACTCACTCAACAACAACTGAATTACTATCAGCACACCCCACTGCTGAAAAAACCTACATGTTTGATTAAAACCACAGGCGTTTTACCAAGTCATCAGCACCGAGGTATTGCTGCCTGGCTATGCCTGACCGCTGCTCATGCCATCCGACAGCGCTACCAGGGTATGGGAGCAGCGCTTATCAGAGATGACAATGACTCAGCAAAACTTGCCAGCTTGCTGTGTGATGGACCAGACTGCGAAACCCATCAATATGGTTTGTTCTGTAAGCCACTTAACCCCTATCAGATATCCCCTGCATGACGACCAAGGAGTAAGGCTATGTCAGCAGTACCCACTATCGCTCACAACAAGATAACAAATGCTGCACAGCTACCATTGCAAGTGATGGCGATGTACCCAGAGCAAACTGCTTTACTGTTGTTGAATAAGCTGGACGAAACCAAGAAAAGTAATAAAGCCATCAGCTATGGACAGCTTAATCAACACGTTCAACAGCTCCAGCAAGCCCTTACCCAGTATGGGTTTAAACCAAAAGACCGAGTGGTTGTTTTACTCAGACCCAGCATCAACCTTTATGCACTATTAATCGCATTGCTCAGCCTGGGTCTCATTGCCGTATTTGTTGACCCTAAAATGGGCAGTAAACGTATTGGACAAACCCTGCGAAAAAGCCACTGTCGAGCCATAGTAGGAGAACGCCGTTTACTTCGCTGGCGTTGGCTAATGCCTACACTTTGGCAAATCCCTGCAGTGAGTATTGAAGAGCTGCTACAAACAAGCCCTCAACAAACTGCCCAGCAAGCCCATACCAACCCATTCCTCGACTGTTCAGATAATGATAATGCACTTATCACCTACACCTCTGGCAGTACAGGCTTACCTAAAGGTGCTGCCCGTACCCATCAAAGCCTGATAACCCAACATCAAGCCTTACAACGATTGTGGCGTGACCAGCCTGGTACCACTGTTATGACTCAGCTGCCAGTAATGGCTTTGCACTTTCTCAGTAGTGGTGTCAGCACGTTATTTGTGAACCTCAACGGTAACCGGCTCACACCAAATCAACTGCAGCAACTAATGCAAAAGGCAAAGCAGCAAAATGTCACACGGATCATTGGCTTTCCTAGGCTGGTCGAGATACTGACACGACACTTACTCGCCAAAGAGCAAACCTGGACTGAGATTAATTACATTGCGATTGGCGGCTGTAGTGTTTCTGTCAGGCTCTGTCGACAAATGAAGTTGGCCTTTCCTAACGCGCGCATTGAAGTGATTTATGGGGCAACTGAAGCTGAGCCTATCACCAGTGTCTCTATCGATGAAGTGATTAATGAAAGCTCCCCCAATGGTTATCTGGTGGGTAAACCTGCTTCCGTTGCTGAAGTGCTTATTGTCCCCACCATGGATTCTGCAAAAGGGCTGGATGAGGGAACGCTATTAGCGCGAAAACTACCACCTGGAGTTATTGGTGAAGTACTGGTTAAAGGGCCTCATGTCATTAAGCAATATGTGGATAACGAAGAACTAACTCAATCACTCAAAGTTCCGACAGCTGATGGTCAAGTTTGGCATCGTACCGGTGATACAGGTTATTTCGATGGCCGTGGCCGGCTGTGGCTAACCGGCCGTATCAAAGACATCATCGAGCTGGCCGACATGACAATTTACCCCTACCCACTTGAGTGTCGCGTGGAAATGCTGCCAGGGGTTATTAACGGCATACTGGTTGCTTGCCGAGGCAAAGCTACCCTAGCTTTAGTTGCCTCGGCCAAAGCCAATCGGCAACACATTGCTGACGAAGTTCAACGCATCTGCCACCAGCTTGAGGTGCCACTACCCAGACTCAGCTGGATGAACCAACTGCCATTTGATCGTCGGCATCATAGCAAAGTAGACCGCCAACTCTTACGCCAACAACTGAGCTAGTGTAGCTAAGGGAGTTATACACATGGATAGCCCTCATTCTTTTTTCCTGGTTCGTCTCAATATCGTTGACTGGCTAACCTTATCCGGTGTGGTCTGGATCAGTTTGAGTATTGGTTTCATGCTATCCGGACACTTCGCCCTTGCACTAAGCTGTATGTGTTTGGCTATGTTGTGTGATGCCTTTGATGGTCTGCTTGCTCGCCACTTTAAAACAGAACGACCATTTGGCCGCTACCTTGATGGCTTTGTTGATACATTAGACTACCTAGTTGCCCCAATGCTGTTCCTCTATCTGCTGGGGTTTACTGAACCACTTCAAGTCATAGCGCTCATCACTTTCATTGCTGCGGGTATTGTTCGCCTCGCCGTTTTCAATGAAATAGGCAATGTGAAAAATACCGAACAGTCACTGGCTTATCTGGGTTTACCGGTTTTTTGGAGCGTACTGTTACTGTTAGTGGTTTACCCTCTGTACCTCTGGTGTGGCCAGGGTCTTTTATTCGACTTACTCACCCTATTACTCCTGGCCATGTCACTGGCGATGGTCAGCCGCTTTACCTTTCATAAGTTCAGCAGTCCAAAGCTGATGCTGGCGGTATTAGGGGGAAGTGCACTGATTCTGCTGCTGCTGGATATTTACCAGCACCAAACCCTAACCACTTATCAACAACAGCTGACGCTTTCAGCTCTGCTGTTATGGCCGCTGCAGCTCATACTACCAGTGATAGTAGGGGGTGTTGGCCATATGTGGAGTGTAAAACAGCAACACCTGCCAAGTCTTACCCAGCCTATTCATGCTAAATGGTTTGGGGCTAATAAAACCTGGCGGGGTGTGCTACTTATGTCTGCCTATACCGGACTAGCAGCCTGGCTAAGCTACCTACTCTGGGCGTTGCTTGGCCTTAACCCACCTTGGAATAGCCTTACTTTTGCTTTGGTTGGCTGTGGCCTTGGCCTGGCTTATACCCTGGCAGAACTTCCTAACTCCTGGCTAAAGCGGCGCTGTAACATTCCGCCTGGTGGTGCTGCCGACCAAAACAGTGCGTATCGTGGATTATTTATTGCCCTTGATCAACTGGACTCAACCATTGGTATCAGCTTGTTCTGTGGCTTAATGCTTGGCTATCCCCTTAGCACCTGCGTCATAATTCTTGTTGCAGGACCTCTTACAGCACTGGCCATTAAGCGTTGGCTGTATCACAAACAGCTCAAAAGCAGCCAGTTTTAAGGGGAAAGTGACATGCTACAGAATATGCTTATTCGCTGGCTTGTAGGCTACCCCAAAACAGCGTTCTGTCTCTGCCTACTTTTAGTTGCAATCACCTGCAGTGGATTATCCAAACTATGGATCTCAATTGACTATCAAGTTTACTACGCTGACGATGACCCATACCGTTTGGCTCTAAAAAACTTAGAAAGTCAGTATGGTAAAACCCAAAATGCCTATCTGGTTATTCAGCATAAAGACCCCAAAGCCAATGCAGTCACCGCTGAAGCCTTACAAGCACTCCATCAGTTAACCGAGTCTGCCTGGCAAATTCCCTTTTCACAACGTGTCACTTCTGTCACCAACTACAAGTTTATTCAAGCGCAAGGGGATGATATTAGGGTTGCACCATTACTGGACAACCCATCCTCACTTTCTGCCACAGAAATAGAAACTGCCCTGCAGCGTCTCCAGCAAGAACCTGCAGTTAATCAGCTCCTACTCAGTAATGACAAAACCATGGCTGCCGTCAGTGTTGGCTTGCACTTACCCGATAACCCCATTGCTGAGACCCGCCAGGTTACTTCGTTCATTCGTAAGTTATTAGCAGATTTCGAGCAGCGCTACCCTCAGCTGCACTTCTTTGCCAGTGGTTCAGTTTTTGCGGATGAGGTTTTTGCTGTTGCCACTGAGCAGGATCTATTGACGCTTATCCCGCTAAGCTATGGGGTACTCATTATTATTCTTGTGATATTGCTGCGTAGTACACGGGCAATGCTGCTGGTGCTCAGTATAGTCACACTCTCTGTAACCATAGCGTTTGGTATCAAGGGCTGGTTTAACCCTGTTATTTCTCCTGTAACAGCATTTGCCCCCAGCATGATTATGATTATTGCTGTTGCCGACTGTATTCACTTACTAAACGGCTTTATGTATCACCGCCGGCAATCACTCAGTCATTCAGCTGCTATCATCGAAACATTACGCCTCACCAGCCGACCAGTCATCTTAACCAGTGTCACCACGATAATTGGCTTTTTAGGGATGAATTTCAGCTCTTCTCCTGCCTTTCATGACTTAGGTAATGTCGTCGCGATAGGGGTTGGTGCTGCTCTTTTATTAGCCCTAGTGATGCTGCCTGCCTGGTTGCTGATCAAACCTATTCCCGTTTCGCCAAAGCAATCGGTTGTTAGTCGCTTTATGCCTTATCTGGCAGAAAAGCTGACCCAGCACCCCTACTTTTTTTTAGCGGCAAGCCTTTTATTCTCACTCTTGCTCATCGTGGGTATAAGCCAAAATAAGATTAATGAGACCTTCATTGCTTTCTTCGATAACAGTTTTGAGTTTCGGCAAAACGCTGAAGCTATCGACCAGCACCTAACAGGTCTCCATCGTATCGACTACATTTTGCCCGCAGCGAAAGCAGAGGGCATCTTTCAGCCCAGTTATCTACAATCTCTAGCCAGTTTCAGTCACTGGCTTAGACAGCAGCCCGAAGTGGCACACGTTGAGACCTATAGCGACATCATTAAGCGTCTGAACCAAGCTCTGCATGGCGATAATCCTGCTATGTACCACATTCCCGAAAAAGCTGAGCTAATTGCTCAATATCAGCTGCTTTACGAGCTGTCCTTACCTTATGGGCATGATCTGAATAACCGAATCAGTTTCAATCATGATGCAACCCGGATGACCGTTCGGCTTTGGCTAACAGACTCCGCTGCTATTCTGGCTTTTGATCAACGAGTACAGCGCTGGCTTGCAGAACAAGCCCCTAGCATCGTAAAAGCACAACAAAACTTACCTTCAGATACCCAAGGCATTGGTATCGACATGATGTTTGCCCACATTGCCCTCAATAATATCCCAGCCATGTATTACGGCACCTTAGTGGCTCTCTTCTTGATATCTTTCATCATTATCGCTGCACTTCGCTCTCTGAAGGTTGGCAGCTTGGGTATGCTCACTAACCTGCTGCCAATTACTATGGCATTTGGTTTATGGGGCTGGTTATCTGGGCAGGTTGGGCTAAGCATCTCGGTAGTCGCCAGCCTCACATTAGGGCTAGTCGTTGATGATACGGTTCACTTATTACACCGCTATCTTCATGCTAGACGACAGCAAGGTCTCAGTCCTGCAGCTGCACTCAGCACCACACTGGCAAGCAGTGGAGTGGCAATTGTGACGACCAGCATCGTACTGGCAGCCAGCTTTGCTGTACTGGCTGCCAGCCATTACACCCCCAATGCGCAACTGGGTTTATTAACCGCCATCACAATTATCTTTGCCCTGATCATTGATCTGTTATTGCTACCTCCACTGCTGTTCCTGCTGGATCAACGAATAACGCAACCTTCAGTTATCAAGGAAGTAGAGCATGCATCTCATTCGTAAAGCCTCTTATCAACAAGCTATTTATTGGCTTACATTAAGCCTCACGGTGTTAGCCAGTAGTTTAACGGTCTCCATTAGTGCACTAGCAGCAACGGCCACCTCAGAACAAGCAACACAAGCTTTGACTGAAGCTAAACAACGTGGTTACGAAATTGCCAGACTTGCAGATATGCAGGACCTTGGTTATAGCGATATGCAAGTGAATGTGAAAATGATACTGCTGGATGCCATGGGCCGGAGGGCAGAGCGATCATTAGCCGTCAGCACACTGGAAATGACTAAAGATGGTGATCGTAGCTTAACGCTGTTTCTTTCTCCTCGTGACCAAAAGGGAACAGCGCTACTCACTCATGCTCATCCTCAAGCCAGTGATGACCAATGGCTCTACTTGCCTGCATTACGCCGGGTAAAACGCATTACTGCTCACGACCGTTCAGGGCCTTTTGTGGGGAGCGAGTTTGCCTATGAAGATATGATTCGTCAGGAGGTGGATGACTATAGCTATCGACTACTAAAGAGCGCTCAAATTGAAGGCAAGCCAGCCTGGCTTTTGGAACGTACGCCAAAAGATGCTCATTCCGGCTACAGTAAACAGCATGTCTGGCTGGATAAACAAGCCTACCGCATTTGGCGTATTGATTTTTATGATCGAAAACACTCGCTGCTGAAAACCCTTTTTTTTGAAGACTACCAGCAGTATGCCAATGCTTACTGGCGCCCTCTGCGCAGCATCATGGAAAATCACCAAACAGGAAAAAAAACGATTCTAGAGTACAGTGGCTATCACTTTAAAAATGGTCTAACCACTGCCCAATTCAGCCAGTACCAACTGCGTAATCAACCCCATTGAGCATTATAAGATGTTGAGTCGCAGTATCGTCAGCACCCAGCTATTACGTGTATTTTTAATAATACTTTGCTCTGTAGCTTGCCTAACCTCAGAAGTATCTGCTTATGAGCAAAATACACTGTGGGATCCAGAGTTAGGTGTTGAGCTAAGCTATTTTCCCGATACAGGTTATCCCGAACAGAAAAACTCAAATATCTCACTCCGCTGGCAGTTGAAAGCACAACATACCTTTACTGAGAGCACCAGCCCTCTCCGCCTTGATCTTTTCGCACGTTATGATGCTGTGGATAAGAAGCGTACACATTGGGATATCCGAGAACTAAGCTGGGATTATCAACCTTCAAATATTTGGCAACCCTCAAACCTTTGGCAACCTTCGAATCAGTCGCAGTCCGCAGACCAGTGGCTGCTCCGAGCTGGGGTGCTTCAACAGTTTTGGGGGGTGACTGAAAGCAGACACCTGTTAGCGGTGTTAAATCAAACGGATTTAATTGAAAACATTGATGGTGAAGACAAGCTGGGCCAGCCTATGCTGAATCTGGCTTACTTTTATACTACTGGGGCTATCAATGGTTATATGCTGCCAGGCTTTCGGGAAAGAACCTATCCTGGCCGAAAAGGCCGTTTACGTATGCCAGTTAAAATAGGTGATGCACGATATCAATCCGGCGCGGGTCAAAAACACATTGACTGGGCTTTGCGTTGGCAACATACCGTTGACCAGCTTGATCTTGCCCTCTTTCATTTTCATGGCACCAGCCGTGATCCCTGGTTTGCTTTGGAAACACCACAACCCACACTATCTTCGCTCTCTCACAATGACAAACATGCTTACTATTCGCCTGAGCTTCAACCCGTCTACGATATTACCGACTTAACGGGGCTGGAGGTTCAATATCTCTGGCAAAACTGGGCATTCAAACTGGAGCTACTGAGTGACTCTGGCATTGGCCCGTGGGATCGCAATACTGCTGTCACTACTGGCTTTGAGTACACTGCTGTGAATGCCTTTAATACCGGTATTGATATGGGGCTGTTAGTAGAATGGCTATTTGACGATAGAGGTGATGATGCTCCCATTGATCGGGTGCATGATGGCTGGTTCTTGGGTACCCGCTGGACCATGAATAACTTTGCCAGCACACAGGCTTTACTCGGGGTGATTATTGATGAAAACAGCAAAAACTGGAGCCTGGAAGTTGAGCACAGGCTTGCCCCAAACATGCTACTTACCATAGAAAGCCGTTGGTTTTCTCACCAACAACATATGCCACAAAGTGGCTGGGACTGGCTTAACACATTAAATCAGGATCCTAGTCACAAACTTTCATTTTTACAACAGGAGGACTATTTAAGAGCAGAAATTAGCTGGTATTTTTAAGCAGGGACTCAACCAGTTAATGGACAACAAGCATCATGAAAATAAATTTAGTGAAGCCCTGTGACGTAAAACTAGACATCACCAAGCCAGGTCTCACCAAAGCAGATCTCACCCAAGAAAGTAATGAAAGTGCAGTTAAACTTGGCAGAATAAACGCTGGAACAGTTAACAAACTAAAGGTAGGGCTGTCCGCTTATATTTCTGGGGCACTTCAACGCTTGATACTTGCTATCAGTTGCTGCCTGTTTGTAATGGTACTGGGTACGTTCTTGTTATTAGCCAAAGCAGCACAAAGCCAAGGGATCTGGATTGAGCTCACTCCAGATATTATGACAAACCTTGTAACCTACATGATCAAGTGTGCAACCGTTGGCTCATTGATATGCATACTACCCATTAAACGAGGGATAATCTTTATCCCCCTATCTTTACTGGGCACCTTATTAGTTTTAATCAACTGGCATCAGCCTATTGCTAATGTACTTGTATTTTAAACGAGTGAGGGTATTTATCAGGCAGCTCTTGTATCTTGCGTAAGCGCATTTAACAGTGACTCAGACCAGCACTCATCTTTTGATGTAAGGTTAATTTCGCCATTGCGTCTAATTAGCATATCAGCATCAAAGTCATGAATTAGGACTGCATCTCCCTCAAAATGGTTAAGTATTTGCTTGATGAGATATACGGCGATAATGGCAGCTTCATCTAGCTTGTCCACTTTTGGATAAAAAATAATCTGGATATCAGGTAAAAAACCATAATCGTCCTTAATCATACTGGCCCATGAGTCTTCCTCACCCATGAATTCATCTTCACTCTTATGTTCTACTGCAAATGAAATAAGCTCCCTCTTATCTTGTGATAACTTCAAGTAATGTTCATCAATCAGCTGGTTGATCGCTTCCTTTCCTGCTCCCTTAATAAAGAAATCAAAAGAAGGTGTCATGGACTTCCCCCTTAGCTTACTTATTTGACTGAAGGATTAATTAAAGCCTGTTAAGAATCACGTCTTTCAATACAAGTCAAAGCCAACAAATGATTCTTAAAAGCAACATTCGTGTCCAGCAATGAGCTGATAATATTTTAAGCCACCTTACTCTTTAGAGACTGCTTTTTTTATAAAAGTTAAACCTTGATTCCCAAAAGCGCAAATTGGCACTCAATAAAACAGTATATTAATAATCACTAATATCACACTCAAGCAGGAAAAGTTTCAACACAAGGTCAGTAAGCAGGATAAAACAAGGGTATATAGCAAATTTGTATATTAAGGGTCACCAGGCTAAGCATTTATAATTACTAATTTACTTGCTGTCACTCAGTTGGTATTTAGGTTATGTCAGTATTTTAAATAAAAGATGCGAAAAATGATGAGTATTTTGTCCTTCACTAGACAGTTCGGAGCAAACCCATAGCTTTATAATTTACAGTCTAGACCTATTCACTAATTTTTAAATAAGCAGGAAGCACTTCATCAACTAACCATACATTATTTGTCGTTTTAAAAAAGTCAAATCCATCTTTAACCATAGCCTGACTATCAATGCACAAAATAACAGGCTTACCATACCGGCTACCTACAGCCTTAGCGACCGCTAGCGATTCAGTTAAATGCACATGATGTCGCTGTTGCTTCGTAATCCCTTTTTCCAAAATACTTTCTAAAAAACGAGAAGCGGTACCATGGTACAAATGAGCAGGCGGTTCAGTTGGCGCTAAGTTTAAGTCTATAGTTATTGAGTGGCCTTGATTCGCTTTGATTTTAGTGCCTGTATCACTAATACTAAAACGCTGCTTATCATTTGTCTCGACTACAATTTCTATAATCTCTCGACTCAATTTAATATCTGTTGTAAGTTCAATTAACTCATCAATTGAAGCCCAACCTTGGTTATCTAGCTTAAGACCGATTGAGTCAGGCTTATGGCGTAATAAAAAACTCAAATATTTTGATATCTTTTTCAGCTGTTGATCCATAGGAAGCTCTTTTTTAAGGGACTCGTGATAAGTTTTGAACAAATGGCCTAATAACGTCATAAGAGTTACATATAGATACAAACATAAGCAATGCTTGTGATGAACCTGTCAGTTGTTTTTTCACAAATACTGTTTGGCACGAATAGATAGTAATACTTCTCCAAATAAGGCAAAATCAAATTTAAAAT
This sequence comes from Zooshikella ganghwensis, assembly GCF_018263875.1. Taxonomy (NCBI): domain Bacteria; kingdom Pseudomonadati; phylum Pseudomonadota; class Gammaproteobacteria; order Oceanospirillales; family Zooshikellaceae; genus Zooshikella; species Zooshikella ganghwensis. The sequence goes on along the minus strand of NZ_JAEVHG010000004.1, from coordinate 9,515 downwards.
ACCACCCATGTTTAAACAACCCATGTTATGTTTAGTTCAGATAATATACAAAAGTTTTTAGCAAGCATGCGGCAACTTTTTAAGCTTCCAACAGCTCGTCGTATGCAGAGCAATCTAAAGTCAAAAGATGGTAAATATGACTTGAGTGAAGCTTCGGGCAAAACTACAAGCCCTACACAGGATGAAATAGCACAGAGTCAGTCTAAGGCAGAAAGCCAACATGTGTCTTCTAAGCATAATGATCAAAAGACAAATCCAGACTTTATTCAGATTGAAGATGAGTTCATTATAAGGACGTTATGGGAAGTAAAGGCTGAAAAGTATGGTTTACACGGCTTGTTTCTCAACACATACCAGGCGTTAGAAGAGATGCTGCCAAATGTTGATAAATCAACTCCTATTTTTATCGACATACAGCTACCAAACAGCACAAAGGACGGGTTTGAGATTGCAAGTGCCTTGCACTGTCAAGGGTACACAGCACTGTATTTATCCACAGGCAGCCTTGCTTCGGAGATTCAAGAAACACCTTGGATAAAAGAAACTGTTGGCAAGGACTTCCCTACTCATATCCTTGTAAAAAATACCAAGCCAACTACGTAAAAACTACCTAACAATTATTGTACATCAATAATCGTATTACTTTTTCTCTGCCTTCATTTTCATATATTCCTCTACTGATAATAAAGGTTGGTCTAATTTCTTATCAATAAATAATATACCATTCAGGTGATCAATCTCATGCTGAAAAACCCTGGCTATGATGCCTGAAAGCGTCTCTTCTTGTGCTTCGCCTGTCTCATCAAGATAGCGAACTGTAATTTCTGATGGCCTTTCAACCAGCCCTACACCATCGGGAACAGATAAGCAGCCCTCATAGTCTTTACTTAATGTTTCACTTACCCAAGTCAACCTGGGATTAAAATACGCCTGTACTGGGTTATCAGGCTTATCTGTTCTAACGATAATGATGGCCTGTTGATTGATACCTATTTGGGGTGCCGCTATACCTATACCACCAGACTCTTCCAAGATACGCTTCATTTTACCCACAAGGTCAGTGGGGATAGACTCTGGATGAATTGGCTGATTTACATTACGTAAAGTCTTATTTTGAGCAACTGATCTGGAGTGGGTAAACAGCTCAGGATGGTTAAACAAGGGTTTGCTGCTTTGACTCGTTTCATGACTGCTTTCACTACCATGCTTAATACATCCTTGACTCATAACACACAACCCTATTATCAGCATTCTTGCCAATTTACAGATAGACATAGCAAAAGATTTTCTACGACAACTGACTTTAATTGACACAGTATAAAAAACAAAATATAGTCGTGTAAAGTTTTTAGCTTCACTTTTATTACCTGATATGCATGTCTACGTCTATTAGCAAATTGTTTTTAGCTAGTACATTACTATTGGCGTATGGCTACTTACAATAGTATTTATATCAATCCAAGATGACTGGTTTTCAGGGACATTATCAGATCATATGCTTAGGCTATATCCCTAGCAGCAAGTTAACAGGTAACTTTCAACAGCCCTTCCTTGAAAATCAATCTGTAAGGATACCTGCATCCCCAGGTAAACGAAATACACATAAATAAACCATTACCCATAATTTGTGCCCCTCAGCTAAAGTACAGTAATAGCTAAAGCACACAACCTTGATGACCATTATATTTCTTTATAAAAATGAATATTGGACGATTCATAATAATATGTTTGCTTGCCGTAAAAAGCTATGCCTCCACAAACTATTACCCTGAAGGCTCTACAAATACACAAGGTATGTACTCCCCCATGAAAATGGTTTTTTATCAGCTTCCCCAGTCTCTTAACCCAACTCACTGCTGGTTGGTCGAACATTTACTTATTGTTCAAGCGATTAGCCAATCGCTCATTCGTATCGATGAGAAAGGTCGTTTTCAAGGTGACCTTGCAACAAGATGGCATATAGAAGATGGTAAAAAATATACCTTTTACCTGGATAAAAACGCAACCTTTCATGATGGAACACCTCTAACTGCCAAAGATGTCGCCCTGAGTATATCTCAACATTTTTACCCAAACACAAAGTCAATTGTAAAACGCTATCTAAAAGAAGCATTTGGCGATGCGCCACTATTTAATAATAACATCTTAAGCAACTTAAAAATAATCGATAAAAATACATTACAAGTTAACCTGGAAAACCCATTCCCGCCATTTTTAAAGGTTCTGGCGATGGGTAATTTTTCAGTGTACAAAACTGTAAATGACAAATTAGTGTTTTCAGGTCCAATGATTCCAGCCCCCTACACAGATAAAGAAACAAATTTGAGTGGCTGGGAGCTAACCCACAGAGACAGCAAGGAAAAAAATAAAATTTTAGTATTACACAGTAGCAGTTTTCAGCAAACTTACTCTTTACTAAAAAGTAACAAAATTCAACTTATGCTAGGTTTTTCAGTGAGTGATGTTTTGGATGAAAACTTAAGTAATGGGCTAAGAATCAGTAAAATTAATAGTTTAGCTACGTCACACATGTATTACAATACGACGCAAACTCTCTTTACAAACAAAGCATTTCGTGAAGATTTTGGGCGTTTTATTCAAGGTGAAGCTAAAAAACACAGTAATATGCTCACCAAGTTTAGCCCCTATTTTCTTCCAAAGGGTGTTCTTTCCTATAACTATTACAATTCTCACCAATATACTTCCATCGATAAAACTCAACTGTTAAAAAAATGGGGTAGCCAGATTACAGGAAAACGTATCAAAATTGTATTAATGAAAAGAGCTTTTTCCAGTGAGTTTGTATCCTCTCTAAAAAATGAGCTTGAAAGCATAGGTTTAAGTATTGATTTGGTGTTATGTAACGACCAAGAGCTCATGCATTACCTTAAAAACCCAGATTACGATATTATCGGTGGTCGATTTATGGCAGGCTTCTCTGATCCAGAGGGCTTCTTAAACTCAATCTCTGAAGAGTCCCCCTTACGTTATGGTGTTTATAGCACTAAATGGATATCTGATGAAATCGATAGTAAAAGACCCTTCAACTCAAGCCAAGAGCGAACAGAAGCCTATGACTCTGTTATTTCAAAATATGAAGAAAGCTGGGGTTCAATTCCTCTATTTAGATTTTACGTACCTATTATTCATGCCAAGGATATAAAACTACCCAATAGTGAATTCAGATTTGTTGCTGAAATCTGGAAAATATCACATGACAAATAAACCGAAGAACAAAAGTAAGAAGATACCATTTTATATTTTTATCTCTATAATGGTATCGCTTGTCAATATTACTTCTTTTTTACTATTTCTAAACTGGGGGCAACCCCGTTTAGAGACGGCAGTAGAGTCAACTCTTAAAACCAGAAATAAAAATGCATTAGATTTTTTCGCCAACAATATTAGAAATGATGTGCTATCTGGGAATGAAGAAGGGGTAAATCAAAAATGTCACTCCTTTTTACTTTATGACGAATCTATTACCAAAATCAATATATTATCAACAGATGGAAGGCAGCTCTGCAACCTAAGCAAAAGCCTTCAATCGAACAGCATGACAATCACCAGCAGAATTTTCTTCAATGAAAGTACACCATCCTCTGAAACTATAGCTGCAACTATTTCAGTAGCTTTTTCAAGCGATATTGTTAAAGACATTTATGACGAGTATACCAGCACTATTCGAAATTCTTTATTTTTCAGCATTACCATTAGTACTTTTTTCCTAATCGTTGTTTCCTGTTTATCTTTTAATCCTATTAATAAACTTTCTGCCGTATTTACCCACTCTGATCTATCTACGCTTTCAGATCAATCGATAATACCCAACTTACCAAACAGCTGGTTTAGGAAAATTATCAAAGAAGTCAGTATACTTTACGAAGGAAGTGAAATATTAATACGCCGAATGCTTGAGTATCAAAAAGAAGTTGTTAAAGCAGCACAATACAAGGCTGTCGCAAGAACCAGCCAAATATTAGCTCATGATATTCGTAAACCATTTTCAATGCTGCAAGGCACACTGGATATAATTGATACTCTTGAAGATCCCTGGCAGGCAAAAACAATAGCAAACAAAGCTATACCTGATATCAGGAGAGCTATAGCTTCGGTTAATGGCATGATTCAAGATGTAATGGAAGTTGGTGCAGACTCAAGTTTAACCACTGAGGAGTCTAGCTTAAGAGCACTTATTGAAAATGCACTTATTGAAAACTTAAGGTATAACGAACACGCAAATATACAAATTTATTATCAACTCAATCATACAAGTAAGTTAAAAATTGATACGTTAAAAGTGCACCGGTTATTTTCAAATATCATTGGTAATGCAATTCAAGCAATGAATAATGAAGGAAAGCTTTGGTTTCACTCTGAGCAAACCCATAAATTTATAAAAATAACGATTGGCAATAATAACAGTTACATATCGGAAGAAGACCGATACCGTCTATTTGATGCTTTTTTTACTAAAGGCAAGAAAGGGGGAACAGGTTTGGGGTTAGCCATCGCTAAAAAAATTGTGGAAGATCATGGTGGTAATATTCTTTGCCTTTCAACCCCCAATATTGGCACAGAGTTTATTTTCACACTTCCTATTGGTGAAAACCATGAGCTTGATATTAAGCACTGCTTACCCGTATCTGCCAATAAAATAAGGCAAACCCGACATAACTCCAGCACTTACAAACACCCCCTAGACAATAGTGGCGAAGAATATACCCTTGAACAAAGCATCATTAACTCACCAATAGAACGTAAAATAAAAATCCTAGTAACAGATGATGAACCTCTTTACAGAAATATAATTCGTAAACACTTTTCTGAAAACACATTGCTGGCGAATAAAATTGAGCTATGTTTTGCTTCCTCATGCCAAGAATCTGTAGCACTTGATAAACAAAACAAGTTCCATATTATTATCATGGATATAGATCTCGGTGAAGAGAGTTTAGATGGTTTTGATACGGTTACAAACCTAAGGTCAGAAGGCTCAACAGCAAAAATTATTATCCATTCCAACCGTGTTACACTTGATTACACTAACAATGTTCATGCTGTAGGCGCTCAAGGTTTTTTACCTAAGCCTCTTTTAAAAGTACACCTTTTGAAAATAATTGATTCACTTATAAAAGAGAATGCCGTGTAATATATACCCAATACGAATGGTTTTTAGGTGCTGCCATCGAGTGACGAAGTCCCATGAGCCTATATTACCCATGAGCTTATATTAATAGCTGATTGGGGTGAGGAGTGAAGATAACAAAACCTAGAAATCATTCGTGAAGGGTATAGCCACCTGTGTTTAGCCACCCAGCATTGGTAAATGCTTTATACGATGATACCTTAAGGCCATTGAAATACAGTGTTTTAATGGGGCAATGGGAACCGAGTCTTTGATGTTAAACATAATGGCTCGGTTCCCTTCAAAATGAAATATATCCTGATAAAGAACCTTAAAAGTACTTATCAATGTTGTTTTACAATTAAAATATACAACACAGTAATCTGGATTTTTTTCCTTCCAATCAATTCGAATCGTGCTACCACCTTTTACCAAGTAACTTGGCTCACCCCATTTAAGACTTTCTTCAATAGTGATACTAACATCTAACTCATTGGCCGCCTCAAAGATCAAACTACGCAAATAAAGCAACTTCTGCCGGATGTCAGGAGGATATGAATTAAACTTAGCTGATACCTGCGCGCTTGATATTGTATTCACTTGAAGCTAACGCCATTCTGGCAATATAAATTTACGATGATAAATATTGATTTTTTAATTTTACATAATTATCTGCACTGTAACGAAAGTATTCCATTTCCATGTCAGTCAGCTCTCTTACAGGGCGTGCAGGTGTGCCTACATATAAGTATCCACTGTTTAATCTTTTACCAGGAGGAACAACACTACCAGCACCAACAACTACATGAGAACAGACATGTGCGCCATCCATAATGGTTGCACCCATGCCAATCAATACCTGATCATCAATGGTACAGCCATGCAAGATGGCTTTATGCCCAACCGTTACCTCGTTACCAATCTGCAAAGGATACCCCTCTGGGTTGTATGAACTGGCATGGGTTATATGTAACACAGAACCATCTTGAATACTGGTTCGATCTCCGATACGAATCCAGTTCATATCCCCCCGAATCACAGTCGCAGGCCATATAGAGCAATCTTCACCAATGACCACATCCCCAATCACTACAGCAGCTGGATCAACATAAGCACTATCAGCAACAACAGGGGATTTATCTTGAAATGAACGTAATGGTGAATAACTCATATTGCAGGTTCCACTAAAATCAGGATGGGAGCACTCTTGCCCACAGTTCATGATATTTTTAACTGTGAACAAAACCGATATTTTAGCAACCTACAACCTTTTCAACAATCAATACACTTGCAATAGAATACCTTCTGTCAACCTCTCAATGACTGAGGCCTGTTAACAGCTTCCCGTTTAGCGATGCCCTTTAATACCTGATATTCTTGAAAAACGGCTGTTTCACCCCAATCTCTAAATACAACAGAAAGCTTCGCAAGCAGTCTATAATAATCTCCAACTTGGCATATTGTGATGCTACCTAACTATATCCACAAAGATGGGTATGGAATTCCAAAGGATCGATTTTTTTATGACATCACCAAACAACCCCCTTTTAACTGATTATGAACTTCCGCCCTTTTCCTTAATTAAGCCTGAGCATGTCGAGCCAGCTATCAGCCTGCTTATTGAGGAATGTAAAAGCCATATCGACACAACACTTGCAGAAGTCAGCCACTTTACCTGGGAAAACCTGGTTGAACCGCTGGAAATCATGGGCAATAAATTATCCAAAGCCTGGTCACCCGTTAGTCACTTAAACTCCGTTTTGAACAGTGATGAACTAAGACAAGCGTACAATGCCTGCCTGCCCAAACTATCCGAATATGGCACTTGGCTAGGACAACATAAGAAGCTTTATACTGCCTATAAAGATATTGCTGACTCTCCTGAATACTCATCGCTGGATAAAGCCCAAAAAAAAGTCATAAAAAATGCCTTGCGTGACTTTCATTTATCAGGTGTCGATTTAGAAGGTGAAAAAAAGCAGCGGTATGGTGAAATTCGTCAACGAATGTCAGAGCTTACTAGCAAATACGCCGAAAATGTCTTGGATGCTACACAAGCATGGAGCAAATTACTTAAAGATAAAGAAGCGCTGGCAGGTCTGCCAGATAGCGCATTAGAACAAGCTGCTGCATTGGCTGAAGCTAAAGGGGAAACAGGGTACCTGTTAACGCTTGACTTCCCCTCATATTTGCCAGTAATGACTTACGCTAAAGACCGTACATTACGACAGGAAATGTACACTGCATACAGTACTAGAGCATCTGATCAAGGTCCTAATGCTGGCGAGTTTGATAACAGTCCACTGATGAACGAAATTTTATCGCTTCGTCAGGAATTAGCAGAGTTACTAGGCTTTAAAAACTACGCTGAGTATTCACTTGCCACTAAGATGGCAGAATCAACTGAGCAAGTGACTTCATTTCTTCATGATCTTGCCAAGCGGAGTCGACCTCAGGCACAGCGTGAATTCTCTGAGTTACAACACTTTGCGCACTCACTTGATAAAATTGAACAGCTGGCAGCATGGGATGTTGCTTACTATGCTGAGCAACTTAAACATGAGCGTTATGAAATAAACCAAGAATTATTACGCCCCTACTTTCCTGTAGAAAAAGTCATCAATGGTATGTTCAGTGTTGTACAACAACTGTTTGATATTTCCATTGAAATAACCTCCGACGTTGATACCTGGCATCCCGATGTCCGTTTTTATCAAATTAAACGTGGGCAAACCTTAATAGGACAATTTTATTTAGACCTGTTTGCCCGTGCTAATAAGCGCGGTGGCGCTTGGATGGATGAATGCCGTGTCCGCATTAAACAGGCAGAACACCTTCAGTTACCTGTGGCTTATCTGGTCTGCAACTTTACCCCTCCTGTTGGCGACAAACCATCACTGTTAACTCATGACGAAGTAACGACACTATTCCATGAGTTTGGCCATGGGCTGCATCATATGCTGACCAAAATTGATTACTCTGACGTGTCAGGAATCAATGGCGTCGCCTGGGATGCAGTGGAACTTCCCAGTCAGTTTTTAGAGAACTGGTGTTGGGAGCCAGAAGCACTACAAATAATATCAGGTCACTATCAAACGGGTGAAACCTTACCTCAAGACATGTTAGAGCGTATGTTGGCTGCGAAAAACTTTCAGTCAGCGATGTTTATGGTTCGTCAATTAGAGTTTTCACTTTTTGATTTTCTCTTACATAAAGACTACACACCCAATATCAATATACAACAGGTGTTAGACCAAGTAAGAGAAGAAGTGGCGGTTGTACCAGCCCCAACATTTAACCGCTTTCAACATGGATTTAGTCATATTTTTGCAGGTGGCTACGCGGCAGGTTACTACAGTTACAAATGGGCAGAAGTTTTATCTGCGGATGCTTTTTCGCGTTTTGAAGAAGAAGGGATTTTCAATAAAGAAACAGGTAAATGTTTCCTTGAATCTATTTTAGAACGTGGTGGTTCAGAAGAACCCATGGACCTCTTCAAACGCTTCAGAGGCAGAGAGCCCGACATAACACCATTACTCAGACACAGTGGGATTATTGCTGATGTCGCATAATATCAAGAAACGTTTTATTGCTGGCGCGGTTTGTCCGCGCTGTGCAGAAATGGATCGAATCGTTGTATTCGAGCAAGAAGGCCAACAACGACGAGAATGTGTGGCCTGTGGATATTCTGATATCCTTATCATCAAGCCTGACCAAGTAGAAATACCCACCCGAGTCACTCCTGAGGATAAAAAGAAAGAAGATGTCCCTCCTCAACCTATTAAATTCTTCCCAAATCCTCGGCTAAAAAAACAGTCAGAAAAAAACAATAAAACTGACTAATTCATACTGAGTTTACCACCAGTAATACTATGGTACGGCCTGACTTTTCTAGACAGTTTCTAGGTTTTGAAAATACGCTGCTTCAGCGTTTGCTGGTGAGCACCTGTCATTGTGTGTGTGACGCCGTATTGGATTATAAAACATTTCAATATAATGGAATATTATCTGCCTAGCTTCGTCTCTTGTCTTAAATCCTTTTTTCGGTACGCATTCTTTTTTCAAGTTACTGAAAAAACTTTCAGCGACAGCATTATCCCAACAATTACCTCGCCTACTCATACTTGGCTCAAAATTTAAATCTTTTAACAGGCTACGAAAATTCGCACTCGTATATTGCGATCCTTGATCTGAGTGAAACATCACTGTACTTTGGGGTTTCCTGCGCCAATAGGCTGCGCTTAGCGCGTTCATTACCAGCTCTTCGTTAATCCGCACACTCATCGACCAGCCCACTACATTGCGCACGAACAGGTCGATGACCACGGCTAAATACAAGAAGCCCTCACCTGTTTTGACATAGGTAATATCAGAAACCCAGCATTGG
>NZ_JAEVHG010000049.1:0-3959 GCF_018263875.1 Zooshikella ganghwensis | reverse complement strand
CTCAGGCTTTGAATGCCTTGCACGCTTTGGCGGGTGAGCTGGAAATCCTGGTCATACTGACGGTTCAGGGTTAAGCCATTTCCCCAGGTCAGGCTTTGTACGGGACCAAAAGGCAGGTAGCTGATGTTTTGCGCGACACTGATGGCATCATTGCTGCCACTGTGGCTATAACGAATACCTGTGACTTGGCCTAGGCTATTGCGTGTATAGTGCACCTTGGCATCATTGGGATAGGTAATCTCGGTAATGTTGCCAGAGCTGTCATACTGATACTGGATGCTATAGACCAGCTCCTGATCCACGATATACATACCACGGACCACACTGGCTAAATTGCCTTTGGCGTCATAGTAATAAGCAATGAGTCCAGCTTGGTCTTTGACACTGGTCAGACGGCCAATCCCGGCGTTGCCATCCTCGGTCTCGTCGTATTGGTAGGTTACATTCAGCTTGGGCTGACTGGGATACGTACGCGCGGTTAAACGGTTTAAGGCATCGTAGCGGTACTGGGTGACTTCACCTCGGGCATCGGTTTTCTGGGTAATATTACCGGCAGTGTCATACTGGTAAGTGGTGACACCAGTATCGGCACTGATGCGTTTGACTAATTCACCAAAGCCGTTGTATTCGTATTGGGTCACCGCGCCGTTGGGGGCACTGACTTTGGCAAGATTACCTTGCGCGTCATAGTCTAGCTTGGTGACTTGGTTCAGGGCATCGGTTGACGTAACTAAACGATTTAGCGCATCAAATCCATAGCTGGAACCATGGTTATTGGCATCCACAGCACCTGTCGCATTGCTGTTGACGTCATACGACACTTTGCTGGTTTGACCGGCAGCACCGACAGCGCGGATGAGTCGGCCCAGTTCATCAAATACCTGACTTTGGGTTTGGACGAGCTCACCGGTCGCTGATTTCAATACTTGCTGAGTACGGTTACCCATGGCATCCAAGGTGTATTCAATTCGCTCACCTTGGCTGTTACTGACGGCCGTTAAATAGCCAGCATTATTGTATTCGTAGCTTAAGCTCGCGCCACTGGGTAAGGTAATCTGGGTGACCCTGCCATTGCCATTGTAGGTATACTGTGTAGTTGCACCTGCCGTGCTGCTGGAGGTTAACCAACCTCGAATGTTATACGTCAGTTCAGTGGTTACACCATTGGCATCCACGATACGCTGAGGACTACCAAACAGCGTAAAATTCTGTAACTGGGTGGTATGGCCTAGTGCATCGGTCACGCTAGTTAAACGGCCACGATCATCATAACTAAACCGCGTGATATCCTGCACATCAGTACGCGGCCCATCAATGAGAGTAACTTGATTGTCAGCATTATACTCATAATGCTCGTGACGGGTTTCGCTCGCTGTTGCACCCATGGTCAGGATGACTGCGGTTAACAGTGTTTGGCTTAAAAACTTCATCGTACTTCCTGCTAAACGTCGGGTGCAATATTAATGTTTTGTAGGCACTGCAAAAACAGAGATATAAAAATAGCCATGATCCCAGCCATTACTATGGCTACCATCAGTTCCCTCAGGACTCATGACAAAATCTAAAATATCACCTGCTTTAACATCGACTTGGTGGGTTTTTGTTGCTCCTCGATGATCATTGGCTGCAACAAGTTGTTGATCATGCAGTTGGCCATTAATAAATAACTTGCCCGTGAAACCATTCCCTTTCCGATTATTGACTTTGTGGGTCAACCATTGGATGTCAATTTTTCCGGTATAGGTACTTTTCCAGCGCTTGATGGCCCAATGCTCGTTGGTGCGGCCTGTATAGGGACCACTGGGAATCAGTAACTCTTTACCAATCTCAAGATAAGGTGAGCCAGAGGTATTAAGGTCCCATTTATGGTTAATCCAATATTTTTTATCAAATAAAATAAATTTATTGGTTTGGTAGGTTTTATTGGCATCATTTTCGTAATCATAATAACCATAATACCAGCCTTTATGTCCTTGAACGCCTGTGGTACTCCAGTCATCTCTAGAATCTACAAATTTTACTTTTTCACCATTATTTTTTTGATTGGGATGAAGGCCTAATAAAAGTTCTTGCTCAGTTGTAAAGCCATCATTATCAAGGTCAATGGCTGATTCATTTTCTAATGGATTTGTATTATTTTCTGTTTCCCAAAAGTCAGATAAACCATCTCCATCGGTATCAGGTGAGTCAATGGCGGTACCTAACGTGCGTTCTTGCTCATTAGTTAAACCATCATTATCGTAATCTTCAGTGTCAGTAATGGAAATACTGGTCCCTGGGTCAGCCACGGATTGAGATACAACATTGCCTTTATCATCATAGGTATATGAGATTAATTGGCCAGGCCTTGAGATCAGTGTGGGCTGGTTAAATACAGGGTGCCATACCGTAGTTGTTACATATTCAGCTGGTGTACCTGCTGCTGTTACTTGTTTGGTCACCAAGCCTCTTTCGTTGTATTCAAATGTGGTTGTGATCCCCTTCCAGTCGGTTTTGGATTTCATCAAACCAGTGTCGTGATAGGTATACTCACGGTTAGCGGCAGCACAGTTTGCAGAAGCATGGCCTTCAACTGACGTGACCGCATTAACCCCTGCCACTTTTGAAAAGTAGTATGTAGTTTGTTTTTTGAGAGGGTTAGTAACAGTGGCTTGATTATCACCATATTCAACAGAGTAACGTTCACCTTCATTTTCTTCACTGACGGTAGCACGCCCTTCACTGTCATATTCCCACTTAATCGCTTCTACACCTAGTGCATCTGTAATACTGGTGAGGTGCGTTGGGTATTGCGTATTATCATAGTTAAATTGACGTGTTTTATTATCAGGGTACTTAATGTGAGCAAGCAATTTTTTAGTGTTATAGCTGTACGAAACAACATATTCATCGTTAAATGTAGCAGAAATAAGCTGTTTTTTAGGGGATATACTGGATGCATTAAATTCAAGTATTAACGTATTTTGATGGTTATCATTAATCGTCAGGGTATTGCCTTGATACGTGTAAGATAGTGTTTTACCACCAATAAATGTTTCTGTTTCGAGTAAACCCTCTGGGTTAAACGACAATGTCATTCCATTGGGTTCATGAATAATCCAATGATTTTGGGTCGACGTCAGTTTCGTAAAAACATCTGCATCACTGGTCCATTCGCTACCATTGTTAATAAATAGATAACGTTTACCATCGCCTTGGGCATAGGTTACTCGGTTGTTATAGATGATGAGTTGATTTTCAAAATTAAACTGCCATTTACCGGTTTGGGTATTGTACGTTCTTATCAGCGGTAAAGGACCATGGATATCCGTCTCAATATGGTACATATTGCCATTCGCTAAGCTGATGGGTTGACCAACACTAACCTGTCCCGTACTGCAATTTGTATCCCCATTAATTTTGTTTTCTGGATTAAAACCTACGCAAATAGCGTTATCTTTGAGTTGATAACCTTCAGGGCAACTGTATTTTTCAGCGGTCCACACCAAAGCTCTTGGCCATGGATCATCAGCACAATCATAATACCAACTGCCCTCAGCAGAAGGGTGAGGTTCAAATGAAGCTACAGGTAATGAACCACAGGCTCGTCCGGGAATTTCATCGACACTGTCAACATAAATAGCAGGATTATCCATCCAACCATTATTTTTCATTTGGAGTTTTTTGGTCGGTAATTCGTCTGCGATCAAGCTATAAGTTGGAAGCAGTAGAATGAATAGCGAAAAAGAGCCTATCGCTTTACGCATATTTCGTGGTACCCAGAAAAGAGAGTCAAAATTGTGCGGATTTTAACCAGATCACACTGTTTGTAAATATGATGCAGGTCAGGAGAGAGGCTAAGCCTTATAACTAACTGCGATAACAAAAAAAGGTTAATAAATACAGCTTATTTAAAGGTAAGTAGTTGCTAACATTAAAGGCTGCGAGTAATACGTAATCGGACGAGTGGCAGGGCTGGC
>NZ_JAEVHG010000048.1:0-4194 GCF_018263875.1 Zooshikella ganghwensis | reverse complement strand
ACCCGGTGCAACCAAAGAGGGTGGACTGTGGTTTATCAATATTGATGTCCATGAAAAAGCCAGCAGTTCATTGGTCAGTAAAGTCTTAAGTGAGTCAAAATATTATGGCCGCCCGTCCTAGAAAAAAACGTGGGCTTTGCCCGAATTTATATGAATCCAATGGTTTGTTTCGTTACCGTCATCCCGTCAATAAAACCTGGCATGCCCTGGGCCGCGATAAGCAGGAAGCGGTCCGTGCGGCACGGGAATTAAACAATATTTTAATTCCCAGTACCCAGCAGTTAATTAATTCTATTTTAGCCGTCGGTGAAAAAACCATCGCCGATATTATTGACGCTTTTAAAGCGGATATTGTACCGAATAAAGAATTAATGCCGCGCTCGGCTCAAGAATTAGAGTACCGATTAAATCGGCTGGAGAGTGATTTAGGCGACATGAGTATTCGTTCATTATCCGTCGAGCAAGTAGCCAGTTATTTGGATTTAAGTTTTAAGGGCGATGCCTATAAACAACATCGGTCAGTGTTATCTCAGCTGTGTCAGTTTGCAATCGTTAAAGGCTGGTTAGTTGAAAACCCGGTAGCTCCCACATTATCAACACGACAGAGTCAGCGTATTCGAAAACAACGGCAGCGGATAACCTGGGAAGCTTACCAAGCGATTTACCAGCACGCGGAAGAATGGTTACAGATTGCCATGGACTTGGCCATCATCACCTTGCAACGTCGCTCTGACTTATTACGCCTGAAGTTCAGTGATATCAAAGATGGTCGCTTGTATCTGGTGCAAAGCAAGACCGAAAAACATGGTGACTGTGCACGACTGGCCATTGGCTTGGGCCCCTCCCTCAAGAAAGTGATTAAGCGGGCACGCTGTACTGGGATCAACTCTCCCCTATTGATTCATAAGCAACCTCAAAGAATCTTAACGGGCAATGGTCATTGGTCTGCGGTGAAACCTGATTACTTGAGCCGAAGCTTTTCCAAAGCACGTGATGAGTCGGGTATTTATGAAAATATTTCCAAAGATATATTACCAACATTCCATGAGTTACGATCATTGGGCGGGTTACTTTATGAACAACAAGGTTGGAGTAAAGCCCAGGTGCGTCAGTTGATGGGTCATACTTCTGACAAAATGACTGAACATTACTTAAAAGGACATGACACGAGATGGACACAAGTTGAAGCTGATTTAGACTTAGAAAATTAGACGACAAGTTTCGTCTAAGCAGCGTTCAATAAAGTTGAGTTTTGCAGGATATTGCAGAATTTTGCATGATGCAAATGATTCTCAAAAGCAAAAAGCCCGTAACTCATTGAATTACAGGCTTAAAAATGGTCGGAGTGAGAGGATTCGAACCTCCGACCCCCACAACCCCATTTTATGGGTATTCATACTTAACATATTGATTTAATTATATATTTATACTTTTTATACAGAATAATTACAAATATAAAACACATAAATATCAATAAGATAAAGTGTGGCTTTGCCAAAAAGTATACAACTAACATTGTATATAAAACTGACTGAGAGGCCTGTTTGTATAAGTTTAAGAGGTTTAACACGTCACATCACCAGCAGCAAAAAGTAGAGCGAGTATCGAGAGGCATTTTTTACTGTACGAGTGCACATGATTGCTATGTTTCATCTATGACCAGATCTCTATACTGCTCAATTCTTAACCAAGGGCGTGATCAATGAAACATTCTATGACAATTCGAACACACTAGCGCAATGTCTTCTATCCGTGTTTTCTGTCCAGGCTCTATATCGCTTACCGGGACAGTATGATGCGCTTCGATAAAGCCCCTTCCTCTATCTCCATATTTTTCTTCAAAACCAAATCCACATACTTCACAGTGCAGAGTTGCATTATTCTTTACGAACGCATCCTTGGTAGCAGAAATTAAGGCTTGATTTCTTTCTCTTGGTTTATGCTTCCATACGACAAGCCTGCCTTCCAGGAACCCATCATCAACACTAGTGTTATTTTTAAAATCGACGCTCTGCAAATCTCAACGCCAGTATTTCCTATTTTTGTTATTAGGCGTTATTCCCAATTTAGAGGCAAATGCTATATATATTGCGATTCAAGTTCGTCATTAGGTGACTGGTTAGGGTAGCTCATTGTAAATACAATAATTTGGTAATTCCATTTTCTGACTCATATCAATTTGTTCAAGTGAATAACTGTGCACATAGGATTGCGCACTTTCTGAAAATGAAACTGGTAATGTAACCATAGTTTTTAACAAAACACTAAGCCGGTGCCTACCGTTTATAAATTGAGTCCGACCATCAACAATAGTAATTGTCGGCAATATAAAATAGATCCTATCGCTATTCTCATAAAACCAACTTTCTAAATATCCATCAACTACATTTACCTGAGCTCTGTTCCCAATAAAATCCTCTTGATCAATGAAATTATTAAACATATCAGCTGATATCCAATATGCTATATCAGTATTTAAGTTTACGTAGGGATAAACCATCATCTACTTCACCTAACTAATTATGAACGTCAAGATAACGTAAAACATTACGTCACGTTTATACAGTTTCAGTAATACTAAATTTGAATCAAAAAATAACTGACTTAAATCCTCCCAAAATATTATTTGCCTTATAACATATAATAAACCAATCACACGCAAGTGAATTTAACTGAATAACGCTTGATATAATTTCATTATGTGAAATCAACTATCCCCCCCTATCCACCTTAACTCACAAGGCACTGCATCCATTAATTACCCAAAATAATTTTTCGCAAATTTTTTATGACACAAAACCCGTAGGGGGCGAGGACGAGTGCGTTTTTCCGCTCACGCAATGATCCAGGTAAGTTAAGTGCACCAATCCACCCTGATCAAAAATCAGTCACCTTCTCATCACGGAACAGATTCAGTATTGTCATCATCTGAAAGCTAATGACGTTTTGGGGTTAAAACACCTATTGTCTTATGCCCATACCTAACAGCGATTCAGTCTTTGCTGATATAACTCACTTGCATACTATCAAGTTCACAGTATAATGCGGCGGTTTTTTATACAAATACTGAGACTGTCGTCATAAGAAGTAAGAATGAAACGCATATACATCACGCTAGGTTATTGTTATCTCTTTTTTTCCTCGTTATTTTTTCCTCAATCATTATTCGCTGAAAACACGGATATTGTCGGTACACTCCCTGGTTCATTTTCTGTGGGGGGCGATGGTACGGCCAATTACCGTGTCCCGCTCGAATTACCGCCAGGGATTAATGGCTTAACCCCTTCATTAGCGTTGGAATACGGCAGCCGTAAAGGTAATGGTTTGGTCGGCATGGGCTGGCGTTTAACCGGTTTTCCGGCCATTAATCGATGCGCGACGACCTTAGCTCAGGATGGTTTTATTGATGGCGTTGATTTTGATGATAATGATAAATTTTGTTTTAAAGGCCAACGTTTAGTCGCGATTAATGGTAATTATGGTGCTAATGGTACCGAATACCGCACTGAACAAGAAAATGATTTAAAAATTATTTCTTATGGCACCGCTGGCAATGGGCCCGCGTATTTTAAAATCTGGTATAAAAACGGCATGATCGAAACCTTTGGTGAGACGGATGATGCTCGTTTTGAAGCGCAGGGTACGTCGGAGGTTATCGGTTGGTCAATTAATAAAACGGAAGATCGTTTAGGTAATTTAATTCATTATTTTTATACGGAAAATCATGACGACGGTGAGCATTTTCCACAAAAAATAACCTATGCCAATACCACCCTGAATTTTAATTATGACGATAATGGGTATAGCGTTACCAGTTATTTAAATGGCAGTCGTATTATTCGACGTCGACATTTAACAAAGATTGCGATACAAGCAGGTTCGACCACCCAATTTTATCAATTACGTTATGATCACAGTGTCAATGACCGCCAACATTGGTTAAAGGGCCTCACCCGTTGTACGGCAGAAGAGGTCTGTTTACCCGAAACCCAGTTTAACTGGGAACATGCTGAAGCCAAAGTCACTCCATACCGTAATATTTCGTTAGCCACCCCTGGCTTGGAGCATGATCAGTCTCAATACCGTTGGTTAACGGGGGATGTCAATGGTGATGGGGCTACGGATTTAATTGCGGCCCGCTTAACCAAAACCGGGAATGTCGCCACCGTGCGTTTAGGGGTGCCAGGTGATCCC
>NZ_JAEVHG010000047.1:0-4198 GCF_018263875.1 Zooshikella ganghwensis | reverse complement strand
TCGATTTGCTGCAGGTGCATATACACTTGCATCTGGGTAAAGTGCTGCGGTTTGCTTTTTTGTACGCCGTCTTTTTCCAACGATTTAAAACTTTTTTCGCTGTGGGTTTTCATTTCGATGATATGCCACTGGCTTGGTGCTTCTAAAAAGCCATGGCCCACACCATCCATTGAGCCGCCAAAGTGTTCCTGGCAAGCAGACACGCGAAATTGTTTTCCAGTATTGGGATCAACGGTCCAGACCTTAATACCCGCTGCCCGT
The DNA here is from genome assembly GCF_018263875.1 of Zooshikella ganghwensis. Lineage (NCBI taxonomy): Bacteria > Pseudomonadati > Pseudomonadota > Gammaproteobacteria > Oceanospirillales > Zooshikellaceae > Zooshikella > Zooshikella ganghwensis. The sequence goes on along the minus strand of NZ_JAEVHG010000047.1, from coordinate 3,937 downwards.
AAATTCGCCGCAAAACGATCCTCAGCTAAATGCCCAGTTTCAAATAAACGCAGCATTTGCCCTTTATGACTTTTTATCGAACACCAATGGAAGTCATACCACAATGCACGCTCACAGCTTTTACCAATGATTGACGCCCCTAAATGGGCGCGCCAACCATGGCTGGTCTGTTGCTGCTCATAATGCTGATAAATCGCATTAATGGTGTTGTGCTGAGACTCAGGCAGTTGCATGGCTCTGATTCCATACGGGTTGTTCAAAATTCCCTGCAGTTGGATTTGAAGGCACCTGTTGGGTATTGATGGATGGTTGTTGTTGAGGTGTAGCAACGTGCTGCGTGGCTGCTGGTGGTGTTTGCGTTTGGTTAGGTGGTGGATTATTTCCCTGCACAAACTGGCTTGCTTGTAAGGGCATTGAGGTTTGTTGTGGGGTTTGGTTAACCTGCTGAGTAGGTGCCGCTTGGTTGACTTGCTGAGTCGGCGGCATCTGATGGGCAACACCTGGTGTTTGTTGTGTAGGTGTTTGTATGGGAGGCATATTACCCATTGGATTCGCTGCCGCACTCTGATAACTGTCTTTAGACGCCCAACCTCGTATCACATTTTCCGGTTCGTTGGATTGCTTGTTATTGCGGATAGTGACTTTGATGACCAGTGGTTGATTTAATAATTGGTCGGAGTCTTGTACGTTCGGATTACCCAGCGCCTGGCCTATCGCTGAAATAGCCCGACGACCAATATTTTCTGCTTGCTGATTCGGATGACTGATATTTTGATTATCAAATACCCGACGTTCGGCGTATTGGCCTTCCAAAATAATGTACGAAAATGCGATATAATGACCGGTACCCACTTTATTCATTTTAACGTCGGCTTTATCGATCATCGCTAAATAATCACCCGCGGGAATAGGGGTAAAAAAATTAATATTGGGATCGTATGCTTGGGTTGAAAAACCTAAATTTGCCATGATTAAAATCCTAATTGGTTGTGTGGTAAGGCCTGTGAAAACGCATCCCATTGCAGCGGGATTTCTGGGGGCAGGCCATAACGGTTTTTAGCTAAAAAGGCCGGGGTTTCCTGGGTATATAAAACACGTTGGCCAGTGGTAATACCGCGTGTCACTTCGTTACCAAAACCAACATCCGTTTTTTTAACAACGGTTTTAAAATTGGTGAATAACACGCAATCGACCGACTCTTGAATTAAGGCACTGGCCCGGTCATGTAATTTAATTTGGTAACGGTCGTAGGGTTCAGTCTCGGGTGAATCAAAGCGTTTGACCTGGGTATGGGCAATTAAAATAATGGCCATGTTTTTTTCGTTACGCAGGGCATCAAGCCAAGCTAAACATTGTCGCCAATAGGTCAGGGCTTCACCATAACCCTTACCATATCCAAAATCTTCAATACTGCTCTTGCCGTGCTGTTGGGCGGTGTAAGTCCAAATCAATGGTTCCAAATGGTCTAACGAATCCAAGACAACTGTCTGAAACTCATGCTGTTCCTGGTACAACGCCTGTAGGGCGCTAATCACATCGGGAAAGCTGGTTAATAAGGGAAAGGCATTGACCTGTAATGCACCCGCACCGTCTTCGGTAAATAAAAAAATGGGACTGGGTGCACTGGCGGCAAAGGTGGTTTTGCCTAAACCATGGCTGCCGTATAGCACCATGCGCGGCGCTTTCAGCGCCTGCGTTAAGCCAATATTTGCTAAAGATAAAGCCATGGTTACTGCTCCAGCGCGTCAACTTTGACGCTGGTCTTAGCGGGCTTGGACTCAATGGCATAGGCTACGGCGTTATACTCCTTGGGACATTGTTTTTTTAACTGCTTTAATGCGGTGACATTCACCTCAAACTTAAGCCGAAAAATCGAATTAAAGATTTCCGGTGTCACCACTTCTTTTACCGTGTTTAAGTGTTTCGTGATAACTTTACGATCGATTTTCCCCGTGGTCGTGACTTTAAAAAACGTGGTTTCATGAGCGTTAGAACCTTCCTCTTGAGCGCCGACCAGATTAATTAATTCGCGCTCGATAAAGGTTTTTTGTTGGTTTAAGTCGGTGATCTGCTGTTTGATGTCCTGCAGTTTTTGGGCATAAAAGTCCACCATGCGCACTGGATCGGGCGCCGCCACTGTGATATTCATTGTGGTAACCTCTGAAAAGAACGTATTTTATAAATAGTTATTTAATGATTTTTAATTGAGCCAAATACCTTTGGATTTAGCGTTCATTTTAATGGTTTGGTATATTTCTTTAAGCTCTATCAAACTGTCAATAATACAAGTGACGGCTTCATTAATGGCAATGAAAATGATGTATAAAAAAGCTGTCAGAATTAAAAACCATGTTGCGGGATGCCACCAACGTATACAAGGTGCAAAGCCTGTAAACTCATCGTGTTGATCGTCCCAGTATGCTTTATATTTGACGATACCTAGCCGATCAAACCAGGAATGAAGCCAGTGTTTACGTGTGTGTTTAGTACGACACTCTGCTAAATAGGCCTTTTTTATCTTTTTATTCATAGCGATACCGATTAAGCCGCTTTGAGCGTCATTAACTTAAGATGCTTTAACGTTTTATAATAATGTGCGAAGGCGAGTACATCAGAAAAACATTCCACATGCTCAACATCGAACGGCATATAACGGGCGAGGAAGGCCTGTAATAAATCGACGGGAATAGTGTTAACGTCTTTATTTTCCATCAACACCATGTGTGAGGCTTTATCAAATAAAATATAAAAATACTGTAGGTTTGATTTATGAGTAATCACCACCCGCACTAACACATGCTGAGGATTTTCATACACATATTCATAATGTTCGTAGAGCGGTGAAGCAAATTGTATCAGGTAATTATGGGTGACCCAGTAAGGCCGTACTTTATTAATCTGTTCTACCAATCCGGTGGTTACTGCTTTAACCGGGTTCCGTAGCTGGAAAACGGCATAGCAAGCCATGGTATTTTCTCCTTTTAATGAACGGTGAGTGACTCGGTATTAGGGGCTTGAATAATGCGTTGTAAATTCAAGCTCATTGCACTTAATTGTGTTTGTAGTACTTTTAATTGATTAATCGCATCAATAAACGTTTTAGGCTGGTTCGCATCAAGATAAGCATCCAGCGTCACCAAGGCTAATTCTTCGGGTGTGGGTTGTTTGTTATTATTGTTCATTAGGCTGCCTCCTTGTCTTTTTTGTAACCACCGAAATACTTAATAAAATTGCGGTAGAGTTGAGAGAGGGCATTGGCCATTAAGATAAAATCGGCCCGTGCCTGAGACATAAAATCTTCCGCTTTTTCCTGGTCGGTTAATTCAAACTTTAATTGAGTAAAACGGAAATCATCGTGGATGATGCCAGCCAGATAATCGGTCCAGTGAAAGCCTAATTTCGTAACCATTTTGCCCGCAGCAATATGTGGCTCGACTTCTTCCAGTTCCAAATCGCTTTTACTGAGTTTCACAATGTCCGCATCTTCACTCCCCACAAAACGCAGCTCAGCACATTGGTCCAGTAGCAGACCTTCAGGCAGTGGCGCGCTGCGGGCCAACCAGCAGGTTAATACTTCACAGGGCTTATATTCCGTGACCACGGGCTGTGTGGCTAAGCTGCTCAGTGTGATGCGTAAGTAATGAATACACTCCTCGGCCAGTTTAACGTTAGAGCTATCCACGACAATTAAGCCATTGATGGGGTCCAGATATACATACCAACTGTGGTATTCACTGAAGGCTTTGGGTAGCAACTCATGAATGACGGACTCTTTTATCTGGTCTTTTTCGCCTTTGCCAACAGGCTCGCCCTGTTCTTTTTCCAGGGTTTTAATACGTTCTTTGACGTATTTGCTGATGACCGAGTTAGGCAGCATCTTTTTTTCTTTCTGTAGGCAGAGCAATTGGAAATTACCGATATGCTCAGCAAAGTGTTC
>NZ_JAEVHG010000046.1:0-4405 GCF_018263875.1 Zooshikella ganghwensis | reverse complement strand
GCCCCTATAACGCTGGGGTGGCGATTGGTGATGTGAGTCCGACGTTACCGGATATGCCACCGCCGCCGATTAAACCAGCGGGTGGGGGCTGTGGTGGCGCGGCCATGGTGGTGATGGTGGTTGTGGCAGTTGCCGCTGCCTGGGCTGGTGGTGCTGTGTTTGCGGGAATGGTCAAAGCATTCGGTGCTACTGTGGCAGGTATTGGTGGAGGCATACTGGCAGCAGGTGTGACGTCCCAAGCGATTATGCAGACGGGCGCTATCTTAACCGGGCAGCAAAATGGGTATCACTTCTCCTGGAAAGAAGTTGCCAAGGATGGACTCATGGCGGCTGCAAGTGTGGGGGTTGAAAAGTGGGCTAGTAGCTCTGCTGATGCAGTTGCTAAAGCAAAGGCCGCAGGCGAGTCGATATCCACTATGCAAAAAGTGGGTAATGCTGTTCAAGGTTCTAGAGGTTATATGGCTGCGGCTAAAGCAACTGCTCGTCAGCTGGTATCCAGTGCAATGGACCGAGAGCATAAGTTTAGCTGGAAGTCGATTGCGGCTTCAGCGATTGGGGCTGAGTTAGGTGGAGCGGTTAGTTCTTCAATTGGTTCTAAAGTAGGCGCTGATAACTGGGGTACATTTGCGGCAACCTTAACGGAGACATTCGTGTCTTCTGCTGTTGAAACCAAAATCTTTGGTAATAAGTTCAACTTTAAAAATGTTGCACGCCAAGCCGTTGGGCAGGCCATTGGAGCTTCATTAACTAAGACCTTTGATGGGTGGATGAAGGATGATCCGCGTGATCAACAGGCACCACAAAAAGCCAGTGCTCAGAAAAATAACCATGTTACACAAAGTAAGTCGAACTGGGCTGTGGCTAATGAGCGTGGGCAAGGGAAGTTGGAGAGGGATAACCAAAAGCGCCTTCAAGATAATGACTCAAACTTCTATCAGCTAAGTTCTTCGGTTGTGCAGGAAAGTATTGTGCTTGATGAGCGTAAGAGTTTAGAAGAAAGCTTAGAAGGGCAAGCTGACTTCGCTTGGTTGGCTAAGTATGGTTTGGCAAGTAATGGTGGGGGGGGGACGCCGCCAGTACAAAGAGACGAATACAATGAAAATTATAATTTTTATCAGTTAGATAGTTCATATGCATTATCTACTCATCAGGGGGAAAGTGTTGGGTATAGGTTAGGGGATAGCCGGCTTCCTAACAGGTCAAGTGACATAAAGGAGCCTAATTTATGGGAGATGATATTTGGAGAGAAGATAGTTAGAAGCTTGGAGTTGATGACTGAAGTATTTAGTAATGCAAGTAACTCATCCAGTGGCTTTATTGGAGCAGCATTAGGTGATGATGTTTGGGTCAATGATCAAAAAGGTTTTCAGTCAGGATGGACTGGCTCAAAAGGAGACTGGTTTGGTTTAGCTAAAACATCAGGAAACTTTTTATCTTCAATCGCTTTTAGCCAGTTTCCTTCTGGTGAGCATCAAATGGTTTCGGAATTTTTTACTCCGGGGGAGGATGAAGTTGCTGGTAGTAAAGTGTTTATGCAATATGGTTTACCTGCGACTGCTGTAGCATTAGTTTTAACTCCAGCTGGGAAAAAAGCCTTTGGTAAGTTAAGTTTTAGATCACAGTCTTACCAGAAAGTTGAAGGTCTACATGGTTGGCATCCGGCTGAGTATAGTTATAAATATAATGGTGAGTTGGACATACCAAGTTTCAGTGGCAGTGGTTATGCCTTTAATAATGTTAGTTTATCAACAGCGTATACTATAAATACTGGTATAATTGACGGTGGGTATGGGAGGTTTGCTTTTGTTCCAGACAGTAGCACTCCAAGGATAACAACCACTGTAACGGGTGGATCTGACGAAATCCTAGCGCTACCTGCACCAGGGCAACGTACTTTTACTCTTGATGAATTACGTAGTTTAGAAGGTCGTCAAAAATGGGAGGCTGGAGAAACTTACGTTCAGGAATTGTATGGTTCTACTGGCCAGCGACATTACCCTGTGCCTGGAACAGGTGGTCGCTTTGTTGATGCGCCAGCTGATTTGCCAAATGGTGGAGTATTAGCAAACGAAGTTAAAACTTATCAGCAGACAGTAAGCTCAGGTGGGCTTAATGAAGTACCTCTGAATAACAAGATTTACCAGCAAATAGAAAAAGACCTCTATCTGAGGGATACCGTACCGGGCTACGACCCACGGTGGAATTTCCTTGAGGCGCCGCCTTCGCAAGACCTTTCCAGAATACTTGAATTAAATAGAATTATTCATGTTACTTACGAATGATATGAGAGAGGCTTATGAGAGACCTAACGGCTGAAGAAAAAGCCGAGTTAGAAAAAAGAAAAGCTGGGTTTGATGCGTTCCGAGAGGAACGCATGCCTGTACTACATAAATTTGCTGAAATATTAGGGTGCCCAAATCCGCATGAAATATTAATCATGCCTGATAAGTTTCTGCCCTATATCAGCAAGTATATGGAGGAGCAAAATGTGGAAGGTGATAATCGAACTTGGTTGTTGACAAGGATCGGTTATTTTATTGGGGAGTTACTTGTCTGTAAATTTGATGGGTGCTGGATGGTCGATGAGAGGATTGAGTCAGACTCTTTCTCAAGATATGTAATAGGAGAGTTTGGTTATTCTGAGCCCGAGAAAGTAATCGACCCATTTCTATTGGCGCAAGTGTATGTTGATACTCCGCCCCCTAGAAATTTAGTTGAGCAGCTGGATGCTGTAGCAAAGGCCTTTTAATGGAAATAACAAAGCCCAGCTATCGAGCTGGGCTTTTACGTCGTCGGAAAAAAAAGGACAGCCAAGATTTGACTGTGATTAAAAAATAGCCAGAGGAACAAAAAAGAGGACAGCCAAGATTTGACTGTGATCAAAAAATGGCCAGGAGTGTGGGGCTATACTTCTGGTTGTAAAGTAGTCAGTTTTGAGTGGAGGTTTAGGGATGACACGGCCACGAAGTGAGTTAGTCAGTGTGGCGGATACACCGTTTTATCATTGTATATGTCGGTGTGTTCGTCGTGCTTTTTTGTGTGGCGATGATCGGGTGACGGGGCAAAACTTTGATCACCGAAAAGCCTGGTTGGTTGAGCGGCTCGCTGAGTTGGTTAAAGTGTTTGCCATTGATATTTGTGCTTATGCGGTGATGTCAAATCACTATCATTTAGTGGTCCGCATTAATGAAGAAAAGGCGGCACAATGGACGGATGATGAAGTGATTCGTCGTTGGCGGAAGTTGTACCAAGGACCTCCAATGGTTCAGCGTTATTTAGCAGGAGCTGTGCTGGATAAGGCGGAGCTTAAAGTCGTTAATGATATTGTTCAGCAATGGCGGATACGGTTAACGGATTTATCATGGTTTATGCGCTGTTTAAATGAGCCGATTGCTCGATGGGCTAATGATGAAGACGGCTGTAAAGGGCGATTTTGGGAAGGCCGCTTTAAAAGCCAAGCGTTACTGGATGAAGCCGCATTATTGACGTGTATGAGTTATGTTGACTTAAACCCGGTCCGTGCAGGAATGGCTGAAACCCCAGAAGCTTCAGATTTTACCTCAATTCAAGCGCGAATGATTGCATGGGTAAAACGCCAACGAAAAAATAAAAAACAAAATAAGTCGTTTGTTCGAACTACTAAGTTACCTAAACAAACGTTGCCTACTGTGCCTTTATTACGCTTTTCGGGTAATGAAAAACAGGGAAAACCCAGTACCATATCTTTTTCATCAAAAGATTATTTGCAGCTTGTTGATTGGCTCGGTCGAGCTATTCGAGATGATAAGCGAGGTGCTATTCCTAGTAATATGCCTCCTATCTTAGCTCGATTAAATATCAATCATGATGAATTACTAACTTATGTGAGTAAAAAAGAAAAACGGTTTATTGATGTGATGGGGACTGAAAATAATTTTAAGAAAATAGCAAAACAATGGCAGCGTAAGTTTATTAAAGGAATAAGGCTAGCTAAACAGTTATTTTCTAGACAAGCTGTTTATATACCCTTGACGAATCATTTTTAGGGTTTGTTGTCAGCACTCTTCACCCCAGTCACTTATTAATATAAGCTCCGGGGGCTTCATCGCTTGACGGCAGCCTCTAAAAACCCTTCGTTATGGGTATATATAAGGTTTGGTTAAAGCATTATGTGGTTGTATGCAATGAGTTAAATGATTTTTTTAAATATAAATAATGGGTGTCTCTTTTTTTTAACCTCAACTGGCGCAATTAATAGGCTAAAAAGTCGAGGATCGCGTGAATTAAGGTTCATTTAACTAGGGCCTGTTAACACTAATTCTGTTACAATAGGCTCATGGAAATTACAACAGAACAATTTAAAATAATAGAACACTTGCTACCTGTTCAGCGTGGTAATGTAAAACTATCAAATATCCAAGTGCTC
>NZ_JAEVHG010000045.1:2500-5178 GCF_018263875.1 Zooshikella ganghwensis | reverse complement strand
GCGCTTGACGATGTCCTACTCTCACATGGCGAAACGCCACACTACCATCGGCGCTGAGCAGTTTCACTTCTGAGTTCGGGATGGAATCAGGTGGTGCCCACTCGCTATCGTCGTCAAGCATAAACCTTTAGCAGAATCGTAACTACAACTCACTCAAATCACTTTGGCGTTATATGGTCAAGCCTCACGAGCCATTAGTACTGGTTAGCTCAACGCCTCACAACGCTTACACACCCAGCCTATCAACGTCTTAGTCTTAAACGGCTCTTCAGGGGCCTTACAGCCCAGGGAGACTTCATCTTGAAGGGGGCTTCCCGCTTAGATGCCTTCAGCGGTTATCCCGTCCGAACTTAGCTACCCGGCAATGCGTCTGGCGACACAACCGGAACACCAGTGGTTCGTCCACTCCGGTCCTCTCGTACTAGGAGCAGCTCTCCTCAAGTCTCCAACGTCCACGGCAGATAGGGACCGAACTGTCTCACGACGTTCTAAACCCAGCTCGCGTACCACTTTAAATGGCGAACAGCCATACCCTTGGGACCGGCTTCAGCCCCAGGATGTGATGAGCCGACATCGAGGTGCCAAACACCGCCGTCGATGTGAACTCTTGGGCGGTATCAGCCTGTTATCCCCGGAGTACCTTTTATCCGTTGAGCGATGGCCCTTCCATTCAGAACCACCGGATCACTAAGACCTACTTTCGTACCTGCTCGACATGTACGTCTCGCAGTTAAGCGCGCTTATGCCTTTACACTAACCGCATGATGTCCGACCATGCTTAGCGCACCTTCGTGCTCCTCCGTTACGCTTTGGGAGGAGACCGCCCCAGTCAAACTACCCACCACACACTGTCCTCGACCTGGATTACAGGTCAGAGTTAGAACCTCAAACATACCAGGCTGGTATTTCAAGGTCGGCTCCACCAGAACTGGCGTCCCGGCTTCAAAGCCTCCCAGCTATCCTACACAAGTAGGTTCAAAGTCCAGTGTGAAGCTGTAGTAAAGGTTCACGGGGTCTTTCCGTCTAGCCGCGGATACACTGCATCTTCACAGCAAGTTCAATTTCACTGAGTCTCGGGTGGAGACAGCGTGGCCATCGTTACGCCATTCGTGCAGGTCGGAACTTACCCGACAAGGAATTTCGCTACCTTAGGACCGTTATAGTTACGGCCGCCGTTTACCGGGGCTTCGATCAAGAGCTTCGCCGAAGCTAACCCCATCAATTAACCTTCCGGCACCGGGCAGGCGTCACACCCTATACGTCCACTTTCGTGTTTGCAGAGTGCTGTGTTTTTAATAAACAGTCGCAGCCACCTGGTATCTTCGACCGCCAACAGCTCATGGAGCTAGTCCAATCACCATCAGCGGCGCACCTTCTCCCGAAGTTACGGTGCCATTTTGCCTAGTTCCTTCACCCGAGTTCTCTCAAGCGCCTTGGTATTCTCTACCTGACCACCTGTGTCGGTTTGGGGTACGGTTCCTAATGACCTGAAGCTTAGAAGATTTTCCTGGAAGCAGGGCATCAATCACTTCGCTCTCTAATGAGAGCTCGTCATCGCTTCTCGGCGTTGCGTTCCCGGATTTGCCTAAGAACACCGCCTACTAGCTTAAACCTGGATAACCATCACCAGGCTGACCTAGCCTTCTCCGTCCCTCCATCGCAGTCATTAGCAGTACTGGAATTTTAACCAGTTTCCCATCGACTACCACTTTCGTGCTCGCCTTAGGGGCCGACTCACCCTGCGCCGATTAACGTTGCGCAGGAACCCTTGGTCTTCCGGCGAGGGAGCTTCTCACTCCCTTTATCGTTACTCATGTCAGCATTCGCACTTCTGATACCTCCAGCCAACCTCTCGATTGACCTTCTACAGCTTACAGAACGCTCCCCTACCCCGCACACCTAAGTGTGCAGCCGCAGCTTCGGTGTCTAGTTTTAGCCCCGTTACATCTTCCGCGCGAGCCGACTCGACCAGTGAGCTATTACGCTTTCTTTAAAGGGTGGCTGCTTCTAAGCCAACCTCCTGGCTGTCTGGGCCTTCTCACATCGTTTCCCACTTAACTAGAACTTGGGGACCTTAGCTGGCGGTCTGGGTTGTTTCCCTCTTGACGACGGACGTTAGCACCCGCCGTCTGTCTCCCGCGATTGCACTCCTCGGTATTCGGAGTTTGCATCGGTTTGGTAACCCGGGATGGGCCCCTAGCCGAAACAGTGCTCTACCCCCGAGGGTGAGACGCGAGGCGCTACCTAAATAGCTTTCGGGGAGAACCAGCTATCTCCGAGCTTGATTAGCCTTTCACTCCTATCCACAGGTCATCCCCTGGCTTTTCAACGACAGTGGGTTCGGGCCTCCAGTCAGTGTTACCTAACCTTCACCCTGCCCATGGATAGATCGCTCGGTTTCGGGTCTACTCCTAGCGACTACACGCCCTATTCAGACTCGGTTTCCCTACGGCTCCCCTATACGGTTAACCTTGCCACTAAAAGTAAGTCGCTGACCCATTATACAAAAGGTACGCAGTCACCCGTCCGAAGACAGGCTCCCACTGCTTGTATGCATACGGTTTCAGGGTCTATTTCACTCCCCTCAACGGGGTTCTTTTCGCCTTTCCCTCACGGTACTGGTTCACTATCGGTCAGCTGGGAGTATTTAGCCTTGGAGGATGGTCCCCCCATGTTCA
>NZ_JAEVHG010000044.1:0-5345 GCF_018263875.1 Zooshikella ganghwensis | reverse complement strand
GTCGTGACGCGTCATCAGTACGATCAACTGGGCAATAAAACCCAGACCATCGTCGGCGCTAACAGTGATCAGCCACGGGTCACTGAGTTCCGCTATAACGCCCAGGGTCAGTTGATTCAACAACGCCAGTCAGCCCATGCGGTTGAAGGGCAGCCACGGCCACAGGTCGCCAGCGTCAACCGCCAGTATGATGCGGTGGGCAACTTGATTCGTGAGACGGATGCCAATGGTCAGGTCACCACCCTGTACTACAATGCCCGCAATCAGTTAATCGCCCAGGTGGATGGTGATGGCGTACTGAAGACCTTTGGCTATGATGCGGCCGGTAATCGGTTGTCTGAGCGCACCTATGATCAGCGGTTGGCTACCCAGACGCTGATGCTGCATACCCCACCGGAAGGTCAAGGGGAATACCGCGAAACCCACTTTGAGTACGATGCCAACAACCGCGAGCTGGCCCGTTACAGCCGTGAAGTGTTGATGCATGATATTGATCAGGGTTACTTCTATGGCCGTGTCGGCCACACCCAGGTCTACGATGCCAACGGCAATGTCATTAAAACCACCGACAGTCGGGGCCATAGCACCTATACCTTCTACGATGCCAAAGGCCAGGCCATCCTGTTGGTGGATGCCTCCGGTTATGCCACCCAGCGCCAGTACGATGCAGCGGGGCACATTGTCGAAGAACTGAAATACGCCCAAGCCCTGCCCGACAGTGCACGGGATAACCTCAGCATCGACAGCGATCCCCACGCGCTATTGGCAGCGTTGGATGCGAGTCATGCCGATAACCGTATCACCCGTAACCAGTACGATGCCTTAGGTCATTTGGTGTTAACCCGCCAAGTGGGCGTCAGCCACCAGGTTAAAGGCACGGATGTGACGGGCAACACCGTGTGGCAAACCCAGCAGGGCGATGCCATCACGGAAATGTTCTACGACGCCAATGGCAACAATGTCGCCATTATTCGCCGTAACAGTGGCAATCAGGCCGAACGCATTGATCTGCAATACGATGCCCTGAACCGCAAAGTACTGGAGCAAGGGGCTGAATACACTGCAGCCAATGGCAATACGGTCCGCCAGACCACCAGCACCTACTACACCGCCCAGGGGGATACTGCCCTGAGCGTCAAAGAAGCCGCCGATGGTCAGCAAACCGCCTTTAACCTCAGTGCTCAGGACCTGATTACCCGTCAGGTGTACGACAACGCCGGGCATATGATCAAACAGATCGATGCCAATGGTGCGGTGACGGAACTGTTCTATGACGCCAAAGGCCAGGTGGTGCGTAAACGGCAGCACCTGCAACAGGCGGATGGTAGCCAGCAGGCCGTAGAGGTGCGTTTTGGTTATGACAGCCAAGGTCGCGAAATCTGGCGTGATGAGGGGGTAGGCGCGATTCAGCGGACCCACTACAACAGCCATGGCGAGATCAGCGGCAAAGGCATCAATGACCAGGTGCATGAGTACTACGAGTACAACGCCGCCGGTCAGCTGTTCAAAACCAACAAAAAGAACGGTGCACCCCAGGTCTTTGTTTACGATGCCAACGGCAATGCCTCGCTGGAAATTCAGTCGATGACCATCGACCTGAAGGCGGTCACCCTCAGCCAGTTACGCTTGCTGGACGCCAAGCAACTCCACATCACCCTCAGTCGTTACGATGCCCGTAACCAGCTGATCGATGTGGTACAGCCAGAGATGACCTTCCTGACCAAAGCATCCTCCAGCAGTGCTGGCACGGAGGTCATTGATGCCACGCCGTACACCTTTGGTGAGGCTAAAATGACCGGTGGTGAGAAGTTTGATTTTAACTTCCTGTTATTTGCCCGAGCGGCCGGTAAACACTGGCCCCGCTGTTACTTTCGACAAGACGCGGTGGAGATCACCTGGTCGGATATTGGCGAGTACGATGGCGACCTGCTGATTGAATGGGATTCGGGTTACCGTTGGGACACCAAAGGCTCGTTTGTGGTGAAAGCCAGTCAGGGCCGCCATACGATTAATATGTGGGGCAAGGACAACACCACCTCGGTGTGGTACCTGAAGAACATGGGCTTTAAATACCAGGTCAAGATCTCCAAGAAAAACGAGGCGGGTGACTGGGTACCGCTCACCGAACAAACCGGTCGTTACCGCTGGAGTGGTTTTGCCCCACGCTGGAAGCACGATACCCTGGTCCGCTGGGAGAAAAACCACGTGGAAATGCCTAAGCTGCTGACCTTAAAAGAGCAGCCACGGCAGGCCACCCGGTTACGGATGTATTATCGCCCCGCGCAAGAACCAGGCTATACCAGCCGCGCCTACGATGAGGCCAATTACCAGCCCGGTAAGTACAGCCACAGTATTGAGGGGGCACGGATGAACCGCGAAGGGGACTGGGCGCTGGATCTGACCAACGCGCCAGGCCTCTCCGCCAATCAGGCCTACGAGTACTACTACGAGGCACTGACCCCCGAAGGCACGGTGATTAACCGCGGTGAAGGCATCTTCCGTACCACGCAAAATGCCAAGCACGGTGAGACCTTTGATCTGCGCTTTGGCTTACAGCAACAGGCCGCCACCGCCGCGGCGAATGGTGAAGTGGCGAAACCCAGCCAACAAACCCTCAACGATTTACAGCTACGCTGGGCCAACTTAGGCGGCTACCAAGGCAAACTGAAGTTTGACTGGAATGCCGGCTTTGGTGAGGCCAAAGGCTCGGAGATTGTCGACGCCAGTGCCGGGCAGATTAATCTACAACCCAACGTGTCGCTGGAGAATGCCGAAGGCCGTACCTTCACCTACACCGTCAATGTCTACAAGCAAAATGCCCAGGGACAGTGGGAGCTGCTGGACTGGCTGCAAGGGGATTACAGCTTTGCTGCCGAGCGGGGGGATTCCGGTGAATTTAGCGCCAAGGGCCACCACCAGCTCAGTCGTTTCCATGCGCTGGACCAGGGGAGCGTCACCCACCGTAATACCGGTCGCCCTGCGTATACCAAAGCCAGCCTCGACTATGTGATTGGCGACGGCCTGGAAACCAGCCACAGCATTCATCGCATGCAGCGTTTTAATGCCTTTGGTGAAGTCATCGAAGAAGTGGATGGTCTTGGTAACCGCACCACCTTCCGCTATAACCAGCTGGGGCAGATGGTCACCAAGCAGGCGCCGGAAACCGAGGCGACTGATGAGCAAGGCCTGGTACATAAAGTCCGGCCAACGACCCACTATGGCTACGACCTGTTAGGACAACAGATCACCACTACCGATGCCAACGGCAATATCAATGAACAACAGTGGGCGGCAGGACAAATCGTCGCTGAGCGTCATGCCGATGGTGGTCAGGTGCAGATGGGCTTTGATGCCTTTGGCCGCAAAGTCAGCCAGACCAATGAACTGGGTGAAGTCACTCAGTACCACTATGACCGTGCCGGCAATGTCACCCGGGTGGAACGAGCGGGCGGCAATACTGACCAGTACACCTATGATGCGGCGGGCCAACGGCTGACCCATACCAATGCCTTAGGTCATACCGAACGCTACCAGTACGACAGCAAAGGCCGCATCATCGCCCACCACAGCTATGGCAACATGGTGACCCAGTACAGTTACCGTTATGAGGCCAGTATTGGTGGCATCGGCGGCTGGGTGGTGACCAAAACCGATGGTAATAAACACACCCTGGTGGATCATCGGGATGCCTTTGACCGTATCCACTACCACAAAGACTTAGGCGATCGTACCTTCACCTATGGCTACAATGCGTCAGGCAAACTGGCCTGGCAGAAAGGCGATACGGTGCTGAAAAACACCAGCAAGGTCGATCAGGAGATTTACTACGGCTACTACAACAACGGCTACATCAAAAACATTGATGATGTCGGGGCCAATAACTATGCCGAGTTTAAATACGATAAGAACGGTAACCTGATCTTCGAAGGCTACAGCAATAAAGATGCGAAAGACGGCTACAAGAATGTCTACACCCAACACTCCACGGTGGAATACGACAGTCTGAACCGCATCAAAAAGATCGTCGATGCTAAGTACACCATTGCGTATCAGTACGATGCCATGGGTAACCGGCGTCGGGTGCACAGCCGCTATCAACAGGTCAATGGCGACTGGCATAACCAGGACTTCTGGTACACCTACGATGCCATGAATCGCTTTACCACCACCATGGGCGCCCTCAAAGACGGGCAGATCACCCCTGGTGACCATGGGTATCGGATCAGCTATAACCTGGCCGGGCAGCGGGTCACCGCCACTAATAAGCAGCATACCGAACGCTATCACTATGATGGTAACGGTAAGCTCACCGAAACCTACATTGATGATAAGCTGCGGGCCAAGCGGATCAACGATGCGGTGGGTAATACCACCCACTACATGGAGTATGATCAGGAGAGCAATGTCTACCGGCAGGTGAATAAGGTCTACGACCAGGATAACCGGGCAACCCGCGAAACCACCAGCATTGCCAAAGGTAAAGCGCAAAACAAAGGCAGTACCTATCACTTTGATGGGGCGGGTAACCTCAGCTCCACCGAAACCTTCGGCGAAGACGTCAATGTGCGGACCAACTACACCTATGAACGTTGGGACGACTACAAACAGAAGACCATCAAAAACGAAGGCTTGACCAATGAGGAGTTTGACTTCCCCTGGCGGCCAGGGATGTCCATTCTGCATTACGACGTCAACGGCCATGTCAACATGGCGGAAGACAAATACAATGCGCGTATCCTGCGTTATGTCAATAACCACAAAGGGCAGATCCTGACCCGCACCGAGGAAGGTCATGATCGGAATGATGATCACAAAGCCTACCTGCGCACCCACCACTTCTACTACGTCAATGGCATTGGCATTGGCGATGTGGGGGATGATGGCCCGACCTATACCGACTATGCTACTCAGCTGGCCTATAACCAAGGCTTAATGCGCAAGCCGGATAAAACTGAGCCGGTATTCAGTGCCGACTTCGATGCCAACTTCCAGGCCATTGGTGAAAACTACCCGGCGCAAAGCCCGGGGGGGTATACCGTACAACAAGGCGATACCCTGCAAACCATCGCCTTGGCGCTCTGGGGCGACAGTAGCCTGTGGTTTATGCTGGCCGATGCCAATGGCCTGCAACCCCAGCAACTGAAAGACTTAAAGCCCGGCACCTTCCTCACGGTGCCCAACAAAGTCACCAATATCCACAACAACAGCAGCACCTTCCGCCCCTATAACGCTGGGGTGGCGATTGGTGATGTGAGTCCGACGTTACCGGATATGCCACCGCCGCCGATTAAACCAGCGGGTGGGGGCTGTGGTGGCGCGGCCATGGTGGTGATGGTGGTTGTGGC
>NZ_JAEVHG010000043.1:0-5487 GCF_018263875.1 Zooshikella ganghwensis | reverse complement strand
ATATACCTTCTCCTACGCACATTGTGCTAACGAATACATTGGTATGTCTTCTATCCTATCCACGTATGACTTGTAACTTCTACCTCTCAAAAAGGTCGCCTCATTGAGGAGAGCCTTTTAAACAGCACGCTATCACGATTGATAGATAACTCATGGGTTCATGTGCCTCAAGCTCTTTTATTACTATTTGAAGCCCGTCGTTGATAGGAGTCTGTATTTCACCGACCCTCTTACAATGGCATCATTCAGAGATTGACTTCAATTGAAAAGGTTTAATAACCATTCACTGCGACCTTAAGCTTTTACAAGTTAAAACTCAATCATGTGGCTAAAATGAGCGTAATTAGAGTGAAGCAGCATCTATCAAAACGTAATTTACTGGCAAGTTTTTTCAGAATAACGTGTTATAACGACGCCTAATACAAAATTGTTTGCAATCACCGAAACATTCTATTACCATCCCGCCAAATTATCAGAATGTTACTTTAAATTTATTCAGCCTAAACAGACTTTTTAAATGAAATCATTACTTACACAAGCCAATTCAAGACTCACTTTGCATAGCTTAACCGCTGTGAAAAGTGCTGTGTGCTATGTAATGACACCTGTTGTAAGCATTTTAATTTTTAACAAACGATTGCCTTCTTAATTTATAAAGAATTCAAGGAGGCTTAGGCCTCCACAAGAACCCTGGTAGGCCTAACGACCACCAGGGTTTTTTTATTCCCTAAAAAAGTGATCAATATGAAAACCTACGACAAGCTAATAGAAAAAATAGAGTACCGCCAGGGGTTCGTCCGCCTGTGCGACACTCTTGGCTGCGTGGGGTTAATAATGTTTTAGCCTCACACTGAATTCCACAGGCAAAGGGTTGGGAGTTCAATTCCCATTTGCTAGGTATTCGAAAAAAGAGTCTAAAATGAAAATCAAAAAATTACACAATTTAGGAATAATTGCTCACGTTGATGCAGGAAAGACAACGTTCACCGAAAGGTTGTTATTTGTCACAGGTAAACGTCATTTCACCGGAGAGGTCCATAATGGTGAAAGTATGATGGACCATCGACAACAAGAAAAAGACCGTGGTATCACTATTGAAAGTGCCGCTACTTCTATTTTTTGGAATGATGCTCAACTTAATATTATCGACACTCCAGGGCACATTGACTTTAACATCGAAGTTAATCGCTCCTTACGTGTTTTAGATGGTGCTGTTGTTGTATTTGATGCTGTTGCAGGTGTAGAGCCACAAACAGAAGTTAATTGGATTCTAGCCGACAAATATCGGGTACCCCGTATTGGTCTGATTAATAAAATGGATCGTATGGGCGCTAATTTCTCTAAAGTCGTGCAGCAAATGGATAACACCTTTGCACAAAAACCTCTGCCCTTACAGATGCCTATTATTGAAGATAATAGCTTTACTGGCATCATTGATTTAATCAATATGCACTCCATTCAATGGAGTCATTTAAATCAAATTGATGATTATGTAATTGCAGAGATATCAGAACAGTATAAAGCTGAGGCAGAGTTAGCCCGTGAACAATTGATAGAAAGGTTAGCTACTGAAGATGAGGTCATTTTAGAGTCTTGGGCAGAAGGCAAAACACTGACTAATTCTGAGTTGGTGGCAGCCATTAGACGGCAAACTATAGCAGGTAAAATAGTACCTATTTTTGCGGCATCAGCCTATAAAAATATTGGCATACAGCCTGTGTTGGATGCTATTACCCGGTATTTACCAACACCAAAAGAGCGACCTGAAAGTGTTGATAATTTAAATCAAAAACAGGTAACTAACGATCTTGATGGTGCTTTTGCTGCTTTGGTTTTTAAGGTGGTTAATGATCCTCATGGCTCTTTGGCGTATACCCGAGTATATCGAGGACAACTGCAGCGTGCTGATAGAGTACTAAATACTCGAACCAATAAAGCACAAAAGGTTGGCCCTATTTATGAAATGCACGCCAATATCCGTACAGAAAAACCAACTATGGTCTGTGGCGATATAGTCGCTATTGCAGGACTAAAAGACGTACAAACTGGAGATACCCTTTGTGCAGAAGATATGCCCGTTGCTTTTGAGACTATCTCAGTACCTGAACCTGTAATGGAGATTGCAATAGAGCCTGGTGAACATAAAAACCAAACAAAATTTAGCTTGGCATTGCAAACCTTGTGTCGTGAAGATCCTAGCTTGCAAATAAAAACAGAGAGTCGCACAGGACAAACCTGTTTAGCAGGTATGGGAGAATTACATTTGGAAATTGCCATAGATCGCTTAAAAACCGATTTTGGCATCACAACCAAGGTTGGCGCTCCACAGGTGGCATACCGGGAAACATTGATCAAAGCAACAGAGGTTCATGCTCTGCATCGTAAGCAAACCGGTGGTCTTGGGCAGTTTGCTGAAGTAAAACTACAGTTTATTCCTTTTACAAAGGAAGAACTTAGTTCATCAAATGCATATGAGGAAATAACTTTTGAAAATAAAATTGTTGGTGGGGTTATTCCTCAAGAATTTATCCCTGCTGTTGAGGCCGGAATCCGCCAAAGTGCTAATGAAGGCGTTGTCAGTCACTATCCTTGCGGAGGTTTCAAAGTTGAGTTAATTGATGGTAGCTATCATCAAAATGATTCATCACAAATGGCCTTTTCATTAGTTGCAAAACAAGCGGTTAAGAAACTCAAGGAAATTGGTTGTATCCAATTACTTGAGCCGATAATGAAGATAGATATCAATATCCCATCTG
This sequence comes from Zooshikella ganghwensis, assembly GCF_018263875.1. Taxonomy (NCBI): domain Bacteria; kingdom Pseudomonadati; phylum Pseudomonadota; class Gammaproteobacteria; order Oceanospirillales; family Zooshikellaceae; genus Zooshikella; species Zooshikella ganghwensis. The sequence goes on along the minus strand of NZ_JAEVHG010000043.1, from coordinate 2,731 downwards.
AGTATATCGGTTCAGTTATTGGTGATCTTAACCGTCGGCGCGGACAGGTAACTGAACAAAATAATGAGCCTCAACGGGCTGTTCTAAAAGCCCAAGCTCCATTAGCTGAAATGTTCGGCTACATTGGCTGTTTACGAGCTCTCACCGCAGGACGAGGACAATTTACCATGTCCTTTTCCCATTATGAGGCTGTTCCAAAGATGCTAGTCACAAACATTATAGGGGATAAAAAATAATCCAAAAAGGGCTGCCAATTTTGGCAGCCTTTAATCTCACAGACTATTACCTGATAATTTCTAGGTAATATTAGATAGCATGATATTAATCGATTAAAGGTAAAAAAACGAGGCATATAAAATGTACAAGACAAGTGCTATGTTTAGCGCACAGCATTTTTTAGACATAAAAAAACCCACGAGTGTGGGTCTCATAACATAGTTTTCAGATGCATTAAGCTTTAAAAATCAGGACTATCCCCTAATTATAATAAAACTATAAAATTCGTAATCAGCTGTCAATTTGCTAAAGATCAAAAGTCATGACTTAGTGGTATTAAATTATGCTTTTCCTAAAGTTTTCTTTGACCAAGACTTGCTCCAATATATTCATTCAGAAAACAACACAGCGCAAATGCAGACACACTATAATACTTTGTGTATTGGACCAGTACCTTGTTGCCAACTAAATTGTTCACAGACAATGCTCAACATAGCACCACCTTCAATCTCGATTAGCACTACTGGATTCATGTGCTTCTGGTTATATTCGAGCCACCCATCCTCTTTATACAGTTTTGCAATGGATACTTTATCCTCAATGGTTGTCACTTGTGTTTCGCCTACAAATATCGCATCACTATCATCAACTGACTTCCTAAAATTTAATCGTGAATAATTTGAGCAAATGAACGTCACAACTCCATCATATATCGCGGGGTAAAACTCAAGTGTTATAATACCCATCACTCCATCAACTGAGAGGGTTAAATCGGCATTATTTAACAGAATCTTGCAGATTTCTTGTAAATTACTCATCATTATTGAGGTTTACTATCTAGTTAAGTTGTAACACTATACTTCAAGCTGAACTGTAGTGAAGCTCTATACAATGCCCTTAACTGCTTTATAGCTATAACCAATAGCGTTATTTACTTCCTTACATATTGCTGTATTTTGCTTAACCCAGTGTAATACCATTTCTTCAAACTGAGTATTTTCCCATTCATAGTTTTGATTTCTTAATTGACTTAATTTACTTGGTATACGATGAATTATCTCATTTAACAATTTCATCCGATCAACCTTTTCAGCATCGTCAATTTTTTCATTTGACCACACACACCGAATGACAATGGTTAACTCATGGGCAAACCTTTCATAAAAGGTTATCTGCCTATCTATCGGCAATCTTGAGACTGACTCTCCAAACTTTAAAATATTAACCGCTTCCATCTATTTATCTTCTAATTAACTAACACACATCACATACAAAACGAAAGTAATAACTTGAACACAACAAAAATCTATTGATGTTCATATTTAAGTCTTACATGCATGGTTATTATGCTCTATTGCAAACCTGCGTTAATTATTCTTTGTCTTAATGGCTCATATTTTTCCAAGAAAGCTTCGCTGACTGGTACTGAGTCATCGGCATAATACATTAAAGCCCTCCATTTCAGTGCAGCATTATTGTGATCATCAACTTTAACCAATTCAATAATACTCATGCATTGGGAATAAGCGCTACTATAAGTATTTCTATCTCTTTCATTCAAAGCAGATAAAGAAAGAGTTTGGAACAATGAGCATAATAGATTCAAATTTTTTAATAAAGGCTTAGTATTCATCCAAACTCTTTGCGCATGTAGTAATCAATGAAATTCACACCACCGTAAAACCTAACATCATTTCAGTCTTTATGATTCTTGATATTCAACAAGTTGACTAGCTAGATACCAACTCCAATCAAATCAACCCTAAGACTCCAGCCGTACCAATTGCGCCCATCATAAAGGCGAATGCGATGACAACGATCAATAGTCCAAGAACTCCTCTTTGCCACCCACGAAGCCCATTCCACCAGTCTTCCATCTCAGAAAATGGCCGGCTTGTAACCATCTCCAATAAGCCAACAAGTCCCCAGGCCGCAGGTGCAGCAATGACTATCATTGCGAAGCTATTCAAGACGTACCCTTGCTTTCTGAGCCAATAGAGGAAAAGTCCAGCTACAAAGCCCGCCAACATACCTAACACAAATTTTTTTAAACCTTTATTTCTTATAGATACTTCCACATTTTCCTCACATTCATCCAAGCTTTCACACCACAAAGCATAAATTTTTCCACTGCTGTCAGTTTTTTGAATATATAATTTTTTTAGACAAAACTTTACTTCAATGTAGATATTATTAGCTGCATCAAGAGGAATGGACATTTTTAATATAGATAGTCGCTATGCAGGTTAAGAACTACTCTTACTCAATTAGAAGTGAATGATAATGCCTCATTCTGAAACATATATAGTAATTCCCTTTTTGCAGAGTCCCCAAGACTGATAGTCACCATTAAATTCTAATAGTATTTTTATAATCAAACAGTTAAACTAGGGCCTGTTAACACTAATTAACTTGTCTACGATAAGCGCAAAGTGAATAAAAAAACGAAAAACAGCGTCTAGTTTTTCAAATCGTGAAAATATACGTCTAAAGCCTTTTAGCCTACGAAATAAGC
>NZ_JAEVHG010000042.1:0-5678 GCF_018263875.1 Zooshikella ganghwensis | reverse complement strand
GAGCACTTGGATATTTGATAGTTTTACATTACCACGCTGAACAGGTAGCAAGTGTTCTATTATTTTAAATTGTTCTGTTGTAATTTCCATGAGCCTATTGTAACAGAATTAGTGTTAACAGGCCCTAGATTGTTTTCACGGCATGAGTTAATCATTTTGGCAATCGCTTTATTGGCAATTGAGGCCGAAATATCCAATTACGTAGTAGATAAAATAGCTCTAAAACCTTGTGGCAGGTGTTGTTTTTCAAGCTTAATAAAATGAATAACGCGCTCATTAGGCTTCCATTTTTCCATCATGATGCCATCCTGGTGATTTACACTAAGGTTTTTTGGAGTTGGTTGTTTTTATGTGGCCAGTTTTCGAGGTACTGTTTTTCTCTTTTCAGTTTAGCAACTTGTTCGATTAATACGAGCTTTCGATCATAATAAAACTGACAATCCGACTGTAATTTAACGGTTTTATTGGCTGTCTCCTCGTAATGGATTTTCCAAGGGCCTGAATCGACTGTTTTTTATTGAAGCCTCTCTATTGTAGCCGCTATGCCCCTCGATTTACGTCTGGCGTATCTTAATGAAATCTACGACATAGCTAGTGTTTTTATAGGCGTTAAGTAAATAGACAATAGCGATTTATGCAGCCAGTCAATGGCCGCGGCGTTAACGAAAGAAAATATGGAAGCTCAGCTTTCTGTGATCCAGCTTGGCACAAACCCTACACATGAAGCCATTCGAAGTGCCCATCGGGAATTAAAGGAGTCCGCGGCAACAGCACAATCTGCTGTGGATGTTCTAGAGAAACTCTATGAAAAAGTCTTGTTAAATCAGAAACAAAAAAGCTGCTCACAGAGTGTGGGTGTGAAGCAGCTTTCAGGATCTAACCAGAACGGAGGCAATTATGAACACGGTTGATATAAAAAACAATGATATTTCGTATCTAGGTAGTCACGCTTCGGATAATAAGCATCAGGGAGATTCAACGATCGTGGATATAAAAAAAGGTTATACACGTGTCGCCGATGAGTTATTAGAAGCTTTATGTCGAATGGAGCTAAGCGGTCGTGAGTTTCGCTTGGTATTAACGATAATTCGTAAGACGTATGGTTTTCACAAGCCAAAAGATTATATTGCACTAAGCCAACTGGCGGATATGTCAGGTATTCAAAAAAAGCATATTTCCACCGTAATAAAAAAACTAGTTGACTCCAAGATTTTACTCAGAGAAGGGCAGGGGCCGATTAAACAATATGGTATTAATCCTGTTATATCTGAATGGAAGCTGGTCAAACTGCGTACGAAAAAAGCCCCCAATTTGGAGCAAGTATCCCCGAAAATGGGGATATCAACAAAGATATAAATATAATAAACAAAAAAACTATAACCCCCCCTATGGTCCCCCCCTTGAAAAATTTTCATCGGTGTTGGACAAACCATCTCGAACGCGAACGTCAGGTAACCGAGCAACTCAAACACCAAATGATTTTTTGATCACTACGGAGTTGGTTGAGTGGGCTGCCAAACGATCGATAAAAATCAATCTCGATTTGGAAACAGAGAAATTTTTAAATCACCACCGTGCTAAAAACTCCAAGTTCAGCTGTTGGCAATCCGCTTGGCGAAACTGGATGCTTCGTGCTGAGGCCTATGCCGAAGAGAAAAAACTCAGACAACCTCCGCCCCCTGTTAACTCAAACCAATTGGATTGGGATGACACCAGCTGGCGGTTCGATCTAGGTCTTTGAGGACAAGAACATGAAAACACCCAAGGATTTACTCGTTGGTGTACCCCTGGCAGGGACTAGCACAGCAGGGATTGATCAACCCCATGTTGACTCAATTTCCAAGCATGCGGCCGAGCTGGTGAATGTAATTTTTCGGGAGCTACAAGGGATTTTCCCTGCTTGGAAACAAGCCTTTTCGGATATGGAAACCCTGAGTAGTACCAAGCGCAACTGGACCAAAGGGTTTATCGACAATGGGATTGTCAACGTCGCTCAAGTACGCACTGGACTTTCCAAAGCACGACAGATTGCACGGGATTTTGTACCCAGTGTCGGCACTTTCATCGCATGGTGTAACCTGAGTCCCGATGATGTGGGTTTACCTCAAGCACTGGAGGCTTACCACGAAGCCTGCGAAAAAGCCCATGCGCCAAGTCCACAGTCAGTTTATTGGTCGCATCCTGCCGTGTATCAGGCTGCTAAGAGTACAGGTTTTTTTGAGCTTAAATCTCGACGAGAGCAAGATATTTTTCCGTTGTTTAAACGCAACTATGCTTTAGCTTGTCAACAAGTGTTAGCCGGAGAAAGCTTAACAGACTTACCAGAAGCGCTCACAGATCAATCGCCTAAAACCCTGACGGAAAAAATAAAACGTTTCATGATCGTGAACAAAAAAATACTTACAGCAAACGGGGTTTGATCAACTGGATAATCCACGTGAAGCGTTAAATACAATTTATCAAATATTAGGACGAGGGTTTGATTAAATGGGGAATAATAATAAATTTTTACAAAAAATAAAAAAAAGCATTGCCCCACAAAATAGGGAAAGGGACTGTGACGAGTGAGGCAATGTATATAAAAATGGATTTTAAGGACAAATCCAAACTCCGGGTACGAATTTAATTCAATGCCATAAAAAATAAAATAGCTTTTTGTATTGATTTTGTTACAAGTGGAAAATAATCTGAGATGAGTCAACTGGAAGCTTTATTGGAACTCCATATCAAGGGATTTGGCTTGACACCACCTCAAAAAGAATTTCGCTATTCATCCTAATAGGCGATAGCGATTCGACTTTGCTTGGCAAGAAAGTAAATTGGCTGTCGAAGTCGAAGGTGATGCCTGGGTTAATGGACGACATACATGGGGTAAAGGACTTTCCAATGACTTGGAAAAATACCACGAAGCCATGGCATTAGGTTGGCTGGTGTATCGCTGTGATGGTGAACTGATCAAAAGTGGACGGGCGATCGGTGTCATTCGTCAATTGTTATACGAAAGACAGCAGACTGCTTAATGGTGTATATCGGTGATAGGGGGATAGACCATGAGTGTTTTACATGAATTAGCTGAAGTGATCGGTCATGATGCTTCCATCAAATTAGGGCAACACTTGGGTGGTGTGCGTTTATATATTCCACATCAGATGACGGATAGCCATGCGCTTGTAGCACTCTTAGGCTTGGACTTGGCTCAGAAGCTCAGTAATTATTACCAGGGAGAACATATTGAGCTGGAGAGGGAGCCGGTTCAGAAAGCATAGAGTTGTATGGCGCACAAAATTTTTGTGATACGCCTCAATGGATGATAAAATTCCGCGCCAGTTTTATGCGCAAATGACTCGTATTGTAAGGTATTTGCCATAGTTATATTTGTCTAGCCTCATTATTAATTGAATTTATGATGACTAAGTAAATATATTTTCATCCCTTATAGTACCTTTAATAGTGTTATTGGGAATGATAACAAGGCCTATAGCAGCCACAAGTATCATCAATTAATTATTTATATAGCTCTAAAATGCTTTATTAGGAAGTAAATGAAATGAAATTATTTTTTCGGTTTTTATTATGCTTAATGTTTACACTTAGCTCATCTGTATTTAGTAACGAACTTACAACGAGTGCTTATACTCAGATTGAAAGCGTTGATGCGTTTGCAGATTTTGGTGATGGAGATATTATTTTTAATCTTGTAGCGAAAGTGAATGGATGTGAAAGAGGTTATTGGATAAGTAAAAATCATCCTGGGTATAATACTACTGTCAGTATGATTATTGCGGCTTACCAGGCCAAATCCCGTGTTCTGGTCAGAGGCTATGCACAACGCCGTTGGAAGGGTAGTGCAGGTCCCTTTTGCCAGTTATATTCTATTAGATACGTGCCAAACTAATATTTTAATTAGAATAAGTGAAAATCTAGTAATTCAATTAATGAAATTTTTCACCTAATCAACGCGTTTTAAATCCTTCAAAATCCTCAGCATTGATTGAATAATGTTGAGGATACCATGCCACACTTCAGTACTCGCTCACTTGAGCGTCTTACCAGTTGCCACTCTGATTTGCAGGTGGTGTTCCAGGAAGTCATAAAAGACTGCGACTGTACGATATTAGAAGGTTTTCGTAGTCGAAAGGCGCAGAATAATGCTTATACAGCCGGCCGCTCAAAGCTTCAATTCCCGCAAAGCAAACACAACCAATCCCCGTCACTTGCGGTGGATGTCGCACCTTACCCTATCGACTGGCAGGATATTCATGGTTTTTATTATTTTGGTGGGTTGGTACTGGGCACCGCGTTAAACTTGTATAAAAACGGCCAAATTAGTCATCGATTACGCTGGGGTGGTGATTGGGACCAAGATCATGATGTTCGTGATCAGTCGTTTAATGACATGGTGCATTTCGAACTTTACAAGGAAGCATGATGGATAAATCAGGCGTCGCGAGTTATAGCGTAGGCACAGTGACCGCTGTGGGTGCCGCTATCGTGGAGCATTGGAATCCTATGGACTGGCTCACCGCCGTTGGCATTATTGTGGGTGTGATTGGGGTGATCGTCAGAATGTATACGGATATTGCCGCCCATATGGATCGGCGGAGGGAGGAAGAATGAATTGGTTAACTAAATTAATTGGTGGGGGATTAGCAGAACCTATTGATGCCATTGGTAATGTGTTGGATAAAGTTACCACCTCGGATGCAGAACGTATGCAGGCGGAGATTTTATTAGAGCGTCTACGTCAGCAACCTCAGGTTTTACAGGTTGAACTGAATAAATTGGAATCACAACACCGCAGTTTATTTGTCGCCGGTTGGCGTCCATTTATAGGCTGGGTCTGCGGCTTGGGTTTAACGTTTACCTTTTTAATTAACCCCATCGTGCAATGGGTATCAGGCAAGCCAGGACCTCACCTGCCGTTTGATATTATGACGGAGCTGGTCTTAGCCCTCTTAGGTTTAGGTGCACTCAGAACCGCTGAGAAGTTCGGAGGACGGACTAAATAATGCGTCGTATGCTGACCCCGAAGCAGGCCATGTTTGTAAAGGAATACTTGGTGGATTTGAACAGCATATAGGCGGCCACGAGCTATCAACAGCATCTGAACATGGGACGTGTGTACTGGTCAACCCAAATTGGACACATTTAGTTGAGAATTTTCAAACTCTATGGGTGACAAATCACCATTGGCAGAATGCAGTCGCTCTATGTTGTAATACTTCATATAAGCTGCCACATCTTGTTTCATAAATTCCCTCGTTGGCTGACTCACCTTAAAAAGCCAATCATGTTTCAAGCTACCAAAGAAGCGCTCTACAACAGCATTATCCCAACAAGCACCTACATCGCCCATACTGGCTCGGATACTATAGCTCGATAACAGCTTACGATATTGCTTGCTGGTATAGTGTGAGCCACGATCACTGTGAAATACAAGACCTTTAGGCGGTTGGCGCAAGTTATAGGCTTTCATTAATGCTTTGCACACCAAATCGGTTGTCATCCGTTTATCGATATGCCAGCCAACAATTCGACGAGTGGTACGGCCTGACTTTTCTAGACAGTTTCTAGGTTTTGAAAATACGCTGCTTCAGCGTTTGCTGGTGAGCACCTGTCATTGTGTGTGTGACGCCGTATTGGATTATAAAACATTTCAATATAATGGAATATTATCT
>NZ_JAEVHG010000041.1:0-7363 GCF_018263875.1 Zooshikella ganghwensis | reverse complement strand
TTATGGCTATGATGCCGTGGGGAACATCCTCAGCATTGACGATGGTTTACAAGCCAGCCTGAACCAGAAATTTGAATACGATGCGCTGGACCGCTTAGCGCTGGAAAGTGGTTACTTTGGTCAGAAAACCTATCAGTTTGATGAAGTGGGTAATCGTACCCAACGGGTTTGGACGACTAAAGCCGATGCCTCTGGCAACAGCCAAACCAAAAAGCAAGTCCTGAGCTATCACAACAATAGCAACCGCCTCAACAAGCTGGACAACCAAACTGTTAGTCTGGATGCCATGGGCAATACCCTGGCAAGCCAAGGAGCCAATGCCACTTATGACGCCCGTGGTCGTTTAAGCAGCATGACCGTAAACGGTGAGCTTCGTGCGAAATACACTTACAACGCCATTGGTGAGCGGGTCGTTAAAGAGCGTATCCTGGGTGGACAGTCTTACTATGGCGTGTATCAATATGATTTAGCGGGCCAGTTATTAGCAGAAGCCAATTACTCCAGCACTCGCAAGCTGTTAGACCGTCACTATGTGTGGTTAGGCTCTATGCCGGTAGCCATGATCGAAGTGCATTACCAAGGCAATGGTAAGGTTGCTAATACCCAGGTTTCCTATATCCACTCTGATCACTTAAATACCCCACGTCGTGCGACTAACACCGAAGGTAATATCGTCTGGGCCTGGTACAGTGATGCGTATGGTGTGGGTCAGGTAGCCGATAACCCCGATGGTGATGGGCAAACCGTTACTTTAAATCTGCGCTTCCCTGGACAATACTATGATGCTGAGAGTGGGCTCTTTTACAACTATTTCCGCGATTACGATCCAAGTACTGGAAGATACATCGAAAGTGATCCTATTGGGTTAAATGGTGGGTTGAATACCTTTGCTTACGTTGAAGGGAATCCTGTTGGATACATCGATCCATTAGGCCTAGAGCGCTTTGGTCCTCGCTATAGAGTGACTGATTATCGTTCAAACTGGACAGAGGAAGACTGGTGTCGCCACAGGGAGTCAATGGATAATGTTTTAGAAATCATGTTTGTAGTGGCAACTGCCGGTGAAGGGCTTGTGGCAGTAAACTCACTAAAATTTTTATTTAGAAGTATCTTTAAGCGAAAAGCGAATCAAGCAATTGCAAAAGTTGCAAAATATGGAGTTGATGACTTTGCAAAAGTAGGTAAAAAAGTAAGTCAAAAACAAAATAGACATATAGCTGGCCGTAAAGAATATAGAGGTGGAGGTTATCTTGATAGTGTTGAAGATGCCCAAAAAGTATTAGACAGTTTTAATTCTGGATCAGCAAAAATCATTGGTAAATCGAAGCAAGGATTTCCAATCGTAAAAGTAGACGGAGTTACAGGAACGAATGTATCTAATGTTGCATCGGGTAGTTATAAACAATCGACAAATGTTTTTATGATTAAAGGTACTAAATCCCCTAGTGTTGTGCCCATGAACCCAAACTGGACCCCATGATTATGTTAGATTTTCTTCAAAAGCAGTCGCTAATTTTGATGCAATCTTTACTGGGAGTGATATCCAATAATTTTAGGATGGTATCCATAGAAACCAGTAATTCCAATGTAACTGTCCAAATTGTATTGGAGTTTGAAAATATCGATGATCTTGAAGAAATTGAAGATTTGAAAAGTGAGTTCGAAGCACTTCAAGAAACAGCAATTAATTATGAGTTTGTAGTAAAAGCGACTAGTGAAGACTTGCCTTGGCCTAATGAGAAATCGATAGTAGTTTTTAGGCGACGAGAATTTTAATTGTTAGTGTTGTCATTAATTTGAAGCCCGCACATGCGGGCATTTTTATTTAACCCCTTCAATCAAGGCAATATCCTTTTTTAGCAGCTCATTGACCATGGTATTCAGCTCAATGCCTTTTGCTTCAGCCCGTGCTGCGAAATACTCTAATAGGTGTCCAGAGGAAGAATCCTATAGGTATTCTTCAGATTTAACTTTAGAGCTCTTTTTTTCTTTAGATTCATTAAGTAGCTCTGCACCAGCTCTCATCATTTCTATAGCATAAGTTGATCCTGAAAGGCTAAAACGAACGACTTTAAATTTGTTATCTTTCATCGCAACTACAAAGCCTACTTTGGATGCCTTCTTGATTAGATTATCTATGTCATCAAATGGTGTAATGTAAAATACATTTTCCTTATTATATTTATGACCACATATTAAATTTACTCCTACAGCACCTGCACTTGAATTTACAATAGATGGGAATTTAGAGCCTTCCTTGCATGATATGCCCAAGCTTACAATATATACACAACTTTTTTCAAAAATGTAGCAATATTGGCCTAGGACTCGGCCTTCTGAATTTTCTGTTGCGGCATATACAAATTCATCTTTGTTTAAAGAAAGATCCCAATACCAGTCTTTGCTTATTTGTACCTTAGCTTCAGCAATAAAAGGCAGTATTAGCATAATAAATACAAAATAAAGTCGTATAGTCACCGGTGATTCTCCCTGCTTAGTAGAATGACTCTACTCTTTATAGTAAATACCAAAGGTGTAGTTTTTGGAAAAAATTCGAAAATAAAGGATTGTTAGGAGTTAAATGCTGAGAAAATAATACAAAAGCTGCTGTAACCAATTATTTTCAATACATAATTGACGTAGAGATGTGCCTGTTCTTTTTAGCTTCAACCTTGCTCGTGCCCTTAGTGCTCCTACCCCTCCCCAGAATACTCAACCCCCTTAAAAAAACTTCCGGTAACTTCTGTTATCGGCTATTTTTGGGTCGAAGCAGTAGTATGCTATCAAAAACAGTAATACGTAATACTAAGTTAGAAATAACTAATATATAGGGAAATGACGCCAAATCGGCTACAGGCCAACAATAGCAATGCTTTGGGCGTGCAGACGCAGGACCATGCCAATCGTGCTGGCGATTGAAGTATGTATGCCAGAGTGACATACACAATTATGTGTGCCATAATGACACACATAAAGACAAGAGGAATCAGCATAATGGCTACTCAACCCAATTCTGAGCGCAAAGAAACGCGCTTGGTGGCGCGTGTTTCCACTGATATACAAGAAATGATTCAGCGCGCGGCGGACTATTCTGGGGCTACACTCTCACAGTTTTTGATTGAATCGGCACTGGAAAAAGCCCGTGATGTACTGGCACAAACCGAAACATTACAGCTCTCCAAGGCTGGCGCTGAGGCACTGGTTGCAGCACTGGAGAACCCACCTGAACCGCACCATAAACTGGTTGCAGCGGCCCAGCGCTACAGGGATTCGGTGAATGTCGATAATCATTGAAGAGCTGACACCTGCGCATGATCGAAAAGCGTTTGATTGCGGTGTGAATGCGTTGAACCAGTTTCTACAAAGGCAAGCACGGCAGAAGGCGGCCAAACAGATCTCAAAAACGTATGTCGCGTGCGCCAGTGCAGAGCCGACTGCCATTCTTGGCTATCACACCCTGACCGGCTACTCCGTGACAACGCCGCCCGATCATAAAGATTATAAAAAGTACCCTCATCCGCTGAATGCGGTGAAACTGGCACGACTTGCAGTCGATCGCTCTCAGCAAGGGCAGCGGTTAGGTGAGCGGTTATTAGTGGATGCCATCTACCGGACGGTTTTAGTGGCAGAGCAAATATCGGCGATCGGTTTGTTTGTGGACCCGATGACACCCCAGGTAGTGCCTTTTTATCAGCAGTATGGTTTTTTACCCGCTGATCCTGGCGATCCCTCACGATTGGAAATGTGGCTACCCATCAAAACCTGTATAGCAGTAGCGGCTACTGCCTGCGAGTGATGAAACAAAAGTCACACATCAACTGTGCTATGTTCCGCGTGGAACATTTATGTGGAACACCGATTAGCTCAATAATGCCACAACCCTTTACCCTTACTGGAGAATTCATTAAATTTGCAGTATATTTACCGTATGGCTGACTTGGTGACCTTGGAGGTTTATAGCTATGCCACGATTAACCCTGGATCTCTCTGACGAGGTCAATAAGGAGTTGGACAGGATAGCTAAGGCTAACTGTATATCTAAGGCTGAGGCTATGCGCCGCGCATTTGCGTTACTGGCTGTAGCTGAGTCTGAAAAGAAGCGCGGTAACTCACTTGGTATAGTCAGGGAAGATCCTAACTCACATCATCTAGAGGCTTTAGGGCGTGTAGTGGGGGTTTAATGGAACAAAACAACCAAACGAGTGACGTTGATATTAGTGCAATGTTTGGTGGTGAGAGTAAAGGTGTTCAGATTGACGAGAGTGCTCGCTTAGTATTTGGCAAGCAGGTGCTTCTTTGTCTCGCCGTTATTTGTGTTGGTGTTTTTGCTGGCTATGCTTATGCTCCAGATAACAAAGCATTAGCCAGCATATTCGAGCTCATCAAAATTGGAGCTTTACCGCTTGTTACCTTAGTTATTTCTTTTTACTTCCCAAGCAACAACGGTGCATCAAAGTAAGTTGAGTGTGGTATATCCAGAAAAAAAAACTTAATAAAGTAGTTGTATAGTACACCGGCAAGCCCATAACGCACTATCATAGGGCGAGTAAATGCAGTACCCGCCCCATCTATCGGTTTCACGAAAAACTCTGTCCTTCAGGGCGATGAGGAAACCAACAAACTCGTTTCCGATATTTTTGTTCTTTGTTGAATACCATAGAAAGCCGACTTCCTAGTCAACCCAAGAGTGGGCTTTTTTGTTTCCGCTTACCTTGAGCCGCTATATCATCTATATATAGCCTCAATACGCAACACTAATTCCAAAACTACGCAGTTTTTCAAGGTTGGCGGAAATGGTCTCTTAGCGCTACTTTCACTAAACCACTCCCTTTATCAGACTTAAAACAGTTATCGTATTTAGTATTACACAATACAGAAAATGATAGTATTTTACGCGAAAATCGTCGAAATAGCCGATAACAGCGGTTATCGGAAGTTTTTTCGAGGGGGTTTTAGTAGTTGGGGTGGGACAGGAGCACTAGGGGGCACTAGCATATACATCAGTAGCTCCTGATATACTACTCGTGCCTTTTAAAATTTATTCCGATAAATAAAAAAGCCTACTAATGTAGGCTTTTAACAGACTCTTAATTAATTATCATCTAACTCAGAATAACAGTAAAACTGTCCATAAAAGCTATAGTTATCCTTTATAGCTTTTAATAGATCTTCCTTACTTGGATAAGCTTCCTCATTATTCGACGACTCAACTCTGTCTAAGTTAAGCTCAATAATGCTTTTAATGCTTCTTATTTCGTATTTATCTTCCTCAGTGTTATTTTTTACACGTTGTAACGCCTGATCCAGACTACTAGCTGGGACAAACATATAAGCAAATGCACCAATAAAAGTATCTGGCATTTCACTACCAGGAAGTCTTAGAAGATCTAAGTATATTTCGTAAATTTTATTACTCATTTATAAGTCATACTAGTAGTGAATATTATCTTTTCATTCCTTATCATGATCTGATCAGCTTTAATCAAACAGGCTCGATTTACTTAGTAGCTACAAAGCTATTTAGACCTATTCCACGAAAATTTAAAAATCCAAACTCATAAAGAATAGCTTTAATTCTTTCATTTATTGGAACTCCATAAACATGCAATTCACTCCAACCTGGAGTACGACTGTATTCGTTATGATGCTCATCTACCTCATCTATAATTGAGTTTAAAATACTCTCTGGCGACTCGCCTTCAATATTTTGAAAAACAGTAACTCCATCAGCCAATAAATCATCAAAGCTAGAATTATGATGCTCATAAAAAAACTTGGTGTTTTCCAAATTAGTTTCTGACTCAATTAACCAAACATGCATATTACTTGCAATTGATAAAAGGCTCTCCCTAGAAAAGCCTTTATCGACAACAATCGCTACCTTATGAACGTCATCCATGACATCTACCTCGGCAATTCTTCTGGTTTTGCAGGTCGTACACCACCTGGTGTGCTTTTATCATGTACATGTGGAGTAGGTACTTTATCATTCGTAGATTTATTTGTGTGTGTATGAGGCTTTGAGTATTGAGTATCAACACGCTTAGTTTGGTCAAACCCAGTTGGATTTTTAGAGTTAGGAGACCACTCTGCATGATGAGACACATTATCGTTAGCATCACGACGATATGTAGAGTGTGGCCCTTGAGCTTTAGGGTCAGGTGTTAAGTGGTTTTTTCCTCTACCTGTTTTCCCCGTGCTCGTTGCTGTCTTCGATGCTAGCTCAACTACTTCATCACCATATCTACAGGTTTTAATCGCAACACTTGCACCAGCAGGTAAGAACGGGACAGCAGAAGCAAATGCATCATAGGCTGTGCCAACACCGCTTACAGCAGCTCCCCAGTAGTTACCTGTTGCAACATCAAAAGAGAACTCAGCAACACCTACACCAACATTGAATACATCCCAAGGTGTTTCTAATGCTAGGCCTTTTGAGTCAATATACCGAACAGGATTCCCTTCAACGTAAGCATAGGTATTCAACCCACCATTTAACCCAATGGGGTCACTTTCGATGTATCTTCCAGTACTAGGATCGTAATCGCGGAAATAGTTGTAAAAGAGCCCACTCTCAGCATCAAAGTATTGTCCAGGGAAGCGCAGATTTAAAGTAACGGTCTGTCCATCACCATCAGGGTTATCAGCTACCTGACCCACACCATACGCATCACTGTACCAGGCCCAGACGATATTACCGTCGGTGTTAGTCGCACGACGTGGGGTATTGAGGTGATCCGCATGGATATAGGAAACCTGGGTATTAGCAACCTTACCATTGCCTTGGTAATGCACTTCGATCATGGCCACTGGCATATTGCCTAACCACACATAGTGACGGTCTAACAGCTTACGAGTGCTGGAGTAATTGGCTTCTGCTAATAGCTGGCCGGCTAAATCATATTGGTAAACACCATAGTAAGACTGTCCGCCTAAGATGCGCTCTTTAACGACCCGCTCACCAATGGCGTTGTAGGTGTATTTCGCTCGGAGTTCACCGTTTACGGTCATGCTGCTTAAACGACCACGGGCGTCATAAGTGGCATTGGCTCCACGACTAGATAGCGTATTCCCCATCGCATCCAAGCTGACGGTTTCATTGTTCAGCTTGTTCAAACGGTTACTGTTGTCGTGATAGTTCAGGACTTGCTTTTTGGTTTGGCTGTTGCCAGAGGCATCGGCTTTAGTCGTCCAAACCCGCTGGGTACGGTTACCCACTTCATCAAATTGATACGTCTTCTTGCCGAAGTAGCCACTTTCCAGTGCTAAGCGATCCAGCGCATCGTATTCAAATTTCTGGTTCAGGCTAGCCTGTAAACCATCGTCGATGCTGAGGATGTTCCCCACCGCATCATAGCCATAG
>NZ_JAEVHG010000040.1:0-9905 GCF_018263875.1 Zooshikella ganghwensis | reverse complement strand
TGGTGGGCACCCGAGGCCGGTGAGCAAGTGGTGGTGTTATCACCGTGTGGTGAATTGGCCCAGGGTTTTATTTTACCTGCAGTGTATCAGGATAAATATCCAGCTCCACAGCAAACACCTGAAGTATCAGGCAGCTATTACAAAGATGGTGCGCGGATTCAATATAACCGCGAACAGCACCATTATGATATTCATTTACCTGATAGTGGTACCTGTACCTTACATTCGCCTGCAGGAATAAAAATGATCAGTGATGTGCATGTGACAGGTAATATCAAGGCCACAGGAGATATCACCGATAAAACCCGTAGTATGGCGGTAGATCGTGCCATTTATAACAGCCATTTAGATCAGCATCATGTGCCACCCAAACCAAGACAATAGCAAGGTTGAGAAGGTATAATGGCTCTTTTTATGTCGTTTTCTGGGGAAATGATAATGAGATCTTTTTTAATTACTTGCCTGCTTTGCATTGCAAGTATTGTAAATGGTGAGGAATTAGACTTTGATTGGGAGTTTTTGAACTCCAATGCATCAATCCAAGAAAAGTATGATCATATAATTACTATGGACTATCACTTTTCCCAGGCTGCCCTTAACAGCAAGAATCTACTTGATTATGCATCATATTATTTTCGTAGCTTAGATCATGGAAAAAATACTCAAAAAATTAGTTTGCTAAAAAGTATATTGGCAAAGTTTAGTGAGGCCGACCCCGTTGCCAAAACTGTTTTAGGGACTATCTATCATGCAGAAAGTAGTAAAATTTATACTGAGTTTATCAAAGAAAATCCAAACGCTATAAATGATGATAGGCTAACATACCTAGAAAAGTACCATACTTTGATTTATTCTGATTCAGCTGAGAAAGGGAACAAACTGTATCAAGAAGCTTGTGAGAGCCATGAAGTAAGAGCTTGTATGTGGCATTATTTTTCAGTTCTTGAGTATTTAAAGTTCTGCGGTCATATCAATGATGGAAATATATTTAACTGTGGTCCTTTGATACTAAAGGTGGCTGGTGCAGAAAATAAAGTGCTTTCTGAAGCTATTTTTAACTATGAGAATGACGATGACCTAAGCTTAAAGCCAAACTACGCATATATGATATTCGGAATATATAGGCATGGCATATCACCTTTAAGTGAAAACTATCCAGAGATTCAAAAACAGTTTGGTTTTACTCGGGATGCAAAAAAAGCAGAACTTTGGAAAAAAAGAGCAGAAAAGTACATTAAACAACATAATCTAGAAGACATCTAAACAGCTTTCTAACCCACTTATCTTAGTGGGTTAACTCCTCTTATATCATGCACGGCATAGACAACCAAACAGGCCAAACCCTTTCTGGCATTGACCACCTTAAGCAATCAATTACTGATATTTTAACCACCCGCATTGGCACCCGGGTCATGCGGCGTGATTATGGGAGTCGGTTGCCGGAGTTAATTGATGAGCCGTTGAATAGTGCTTTAAGGTTAGAGCTCATTGCCGCTACCGCTGAAGCGTTAGCCCGCTGGGAACCCCGATTTAAACTCACTAAAGTTACACCCACCCGCACACAACCAGGTCAAATCGAAATCTACTTGGAAGGCATTTACTTACCCGATGGTAACCCTGTTACCTTGGACGGGATTATTTTATGAGTGAATATACCGCAATTGATTTATCCCAGTTACCCGCGCCGGATGTCATTGAGCAGCTGGATTATGAAAGCATTTTTAATACGATGCTGGATCAATTAAAAAGCTATGGTTTTACCGCGTTAGTGGAGTCCGATCCGGCTTACAAAATCCTGGAAATTTCTGCCTATCGTGAGTTACTCATTCGTCAGCAATTTAATGAGCGTGCGCAGTCTCTGTTATTAGCCTATGCCTGTGGTGCGGATCTCGATCATATTGGTGCCAATTATGGGGTAAAGCGTAAAGTGATTAAACCCGCTCAACCGGATGAATTTCCACCTGTGCCAGCTGTGATGGAACCCGATGACGAATTTAGACGGCGAATTCAACTGGGACCCGAAGGCTATTCCACAGCAGGTCCTGAAGGTGCGTATTTATTTCATGCGAGTAAAGCCCATGACCAAATACTGGATGTAGCGCCTTATTCGTTAAAGCCGGGCGAAGTCACGGTCTGTTATTTACCGCGTAGAGAAGTCAACACCACGCTTGATCAGGAAATAAAGCAAGCTTTAGAAACCACCTTAAATCGTGAAGGTATCCGACCGTTGACGGATAAAGTGATTATTCGAAGAGCTGAGATCATTCCTTACCACATTAAAGCGGATGTGCATGTCTTTCATGGTCCTTCAAAAGATGCGATTCAACACGAAGTCGAAAAACAATTAAACAGCTATTTAGCCCAGTGTTTTGCCTTGGGTAAAACGGTGGCTATCTCGGGTATTTATGATGCATTGCATACTGGTGGTGTACGCCGCGTTGAATTAATATCACCCTCCACGGATATTGTCACCGAGCAATGGCAAGCGCCTAAAAATACTAAAATTGCACTGAATTTTACGGCTTAATTTTACTGCCTAGTCATTTATTCCCACCTTTTTAAATTTTATTGTATGTCCTTACTGCCCAGTAATGCTTCGCCCTTTGAACGTGCGTTAGAAGACAGCTGCGCCCGCGTGTCGGCGATTCCAGCACGTCCCGATATTATTTGGCAGCCGGATGTATGCCCTGAACCACTTTTACCCTGGCTAGCCTGGGCGTTATCGGTGGATGAATGGGATGAAAACTGGACCAGTGATATAAAACGTCGGGTGATTAAAGCGTCTATTGAAACCCATCTTATTAAAGGTACCCGCAAGAGTATACGCCTGGTGTTGGATGCCTTGGGCTATGAGAGTGATATCCGGGCTTGGTATGAGCTTGATCCTGTAGGCGAGCCGTACCATTTTGAAGTGATGGCTTGGCGACGGCGTGATGTGCCTGCGAACAAAGACACCATCAAGCGTATGGAAAAGCTGATATGCCAGGTTAAAAGCTTACGTGATCATTTCCAACTGAGTTTAACGTTTAATTTAGATACCCGTTTTTATGTCAGTGGACTCAAACAGCGTGGTATTCAGAGCAGTGATCAAACCTACCAAAGCACCATTCTACAAGCACCCCATTTACAGCAATCACTGAATACGGCCAGTGTCAGCTATCAGGTGAGCACGCATAGCCATGACACCTTAACCAGCCAGTTACCCCGTCAGGCGTTAACGGTTAAACCAGTGCTTTCAGCCGCATTTCGTGGTTACCACATCAATGATTTAACGATGAGCGTCCAATTACCATGAGTGATCCTATTCTGCAATTTACCCAAGCCGGCCTGGCGGAATTAATCAGTGCTAAAAACGCGGGGATTAAAGCCACCATTACCCATATGGCCGGAGGCGATAAAAGCTATACACCACAACCGAATCAAACACGCCTGGTGAATGAACGCCAACGGGTAGACATTCTTGATTACGAAGAATTAAGTCCAACTCAGTTACGTTTGGGGGCTGTTTTTAAAGGTGAACTTGAATATGAAGTACGGGAAATTGGTTTGTTTTTATCATCGGGTACTTTGCTGGCTGTCCATTCGCAACCCAATCACTTATTAACCTATAAATCGGCTCATAGTCATTGGCTTCAACGACTGACGTTGGATATTTCACCACTCCCCAGCAACAGCATAAACGTGGTGGTGGGCACTGAAAATATTAATTTATTACTGGTCAACGAACTGGCCACCATGGCAGCCGCGACCATTGATAATATGCATCGGCATATTGAATTGTTCTTACGTATCAACCAACTGGAAAAATAAAAGGTTTAATGATGAGTATTGAAAATCAATTAGCAGAAACAGTCCTAGCCTGTAACCGATTAACCACCGCCGTAAATAATAAAATCACGGACATTGACCAACAAATGGCACAGTGCATTACCAAAATTAATAACCAGCTCAATCAAACCTTGTATTTATTGCCGAGGATTGTGATTACCCATAACCAACAATTAGAAATAAACGAAAATCATCCCCAAAAACACCCCTTTAATTTTCAAATACATGATGATGTTGAAGCCTCAGTGCATATGCGCATTCAAGCGAATCCCAAGGATAGAACCGCAGACCAAATTGCCTTATTGCAAGAGATGGGGCTTGATATTGGCGTGGATATGCATATCCACGATCATTATCGCATGCCGTTTAATGTGATAAAGCTGAGCTGGACCAAGCGTGAGCCGATCAGTTACTGGTTAGCCTTTCCCAATACGGCGGACTCAGCCGCATCAGCAATTCCCTTAAATACGTTCATCACCATTGGAGCCTTTGTCAAAGTGCTCGCAGGCCGTGCGTCGGGGGTATGGTGTGAAGGAGCACGTTTAGGAAAATGGACGTTTTGTCGTACGCAGTTTTCACCTGCAGGTTTTGGTCGCTATACCCATATTCATCCTTACCGTGATTCTGATAGTGGTGAAGTATTAATAGCGTTACCCGCCGCGATTACAGGCCATATTGATAACCCTGGGCAGTGGTATCCCAATATTGAATTACAAAAAGCCCATAATGTGACGTCCACGACCAACGCCACAACTACAGACGCCTAATACACGTTAATTTTTCCCTCCTTAATTTCTTCATTAATTAATCCAATTATTTAAAGGTGAACCATGCCAGGACAATTTTTACATGGCGTTGAGGTCGTGGAAATCGATAGCGGTCCACGCCCGATTCGCACCGTTAAAAGCTCCGTCATTGGTTTAGTGGGTACCGCCCCGGAAGCCGATGACCAGGCTTTTCCGGAAAACAAACCCATATTAATCGCTGGCTCATTACGCGAAGCTACAAAACTCGGTGATAAAGGCACATTACCGACTGCCATTAAAGGGATTTTTGATCAGATTGGCGCGTTGGTAGTGGTGATTCGCGTCAAGGAAGAAAGCGAGGAAGCGAAACAAATCAGTGCTTTAGTCGGTAATGGTCAGAGTGATCCACCCACGGGTATTTATGCATTATCTGCAGCCAAATCTGTGGTGGGTGTGCAACCCCGTTTGCTGATTGCCCCGGGGTATAGCCAATTAGAGCCGGTGGGCAAAGCGCTGGACATGATCGCCAATCAACTTAATGGTATGGCGATTATTGATGGCCCGAATACTACGGGTGCAGACGCCATCCAGTATAAAAATAAATACGACAGTCGTTATGCGTATTTAATTGATCCCTGGGTCCAGGTCTGGGATATCCATAGCAATCAAGCGGTAGATAGACCACCCTCGTCGTATGTGGCGGGACTGATGGCTAAAGTGGATAACGATAAAGGCTTTTGGCATTCACCGTCGAATAAGCAGATTAATGGCATTATTGGCACCAGTCGGCCCATTGACTTTACCCTGGGTGATGCGAATTGCCGGGCTAATTTACTCAATGAAAACCATATCACCACTATTATTCAGGAAAATGGTTATCGACTCTGGGGGAATCGCACCACCTGTATCACCGATCCGAAATGGGCGTTTGTCAATGTGGTCAGGACCAAGGCGATTATCGAAGATTCATTATTGCGTGCTCACCTGTGGGCCGTGGATCGAAATATCACTAAAACCTATTTTGCCGATGTATCGGAAGGCGTGAATCGTTATTTGCGCACATTAACCGCATTGGGCGCGATATTAGGCGGCGAATGCTATCCGAACGAGGAATTAAATACACCCGATAATTTAGCCGCGGGTAAAGTGTATTTTGATTTTGACTTTACCCCACCCGCACCCGCTGAACATGTTGTGTTTAGGTCATCGATGACCGATCGCTATTATGAAAACTTACTGGGGAATTAATTATGCTTGCAGGTTATCAACTCCATAACGGCTGTTTGTGGCTGGATGGCGTCAGTATGCGCGGGGTGATTGAAGAAATCACGCCACCGAAATTAACGGCGAAAACCGAAGACTTTTATGCCGGCGGCATGGACGGTCCAGTGCCCATTATGGTGGGTATGGAAGGCTTAGAACTCAGTTTTAGTATTAAAGACATGAATGCCACCGTGCTGGAAAACTTCGGGTTACAACAGGGTAATGACGGCTTACCTGTCAAAATCAAAGGCGGCTTACAAAAAGGCAATAGCCATGAGGTGAAACCATTTGAAGTGATCGGTACCGGGTTGGTCAGTGAGGTGGATATGGGCTCGTTAAAACCCGGTGAAATGAGCACCATGAGTGTCACCATGAAACTGCATTACTACAAGTTAAGTATTGATAATAACGTCAAAGCCGAAATTGATTTAATCAATATGAAGCGGGTGATTAACGGCGTGGATCAATTAAAACAAATGCGCGATGCGTTGGGTTTTTAAAACGGCCTTTAGATTTTTATTTTCTTTTTTTAATAAATTGAATAGGTAAAACCATGAGCGAATTAATCACACTAGACTATCCCATTAACGTCAATGGCGAAGTGATTACAGAAATTAAATTACGTCGGCCTACCGTCAAAGATATGAAAAATATCGATAAACAAGGCGGTACCGAATTAGAACAAGCCATTGCCATGATGGCCAACTTATCCGGGTTAAGTCAACAGGCTATTGAACACATCGATGGCGCGGATTTTACTAAAGTCAGCGAGGTGATCGCCGATAAATTTTTTCGTCATTAATTATCGCCACTGTCAAACCATCGTCTTTGCTTTAGCTGCCCGCTTACCTGGAACTCCATTGTCTGAACTTTTAAGCATGCCACTGGATGAATTGGTGGATTGGTTTGATGCCGCCCCGAAAGAGCCTATCTTATGAGTAAACTTGCTTTAAATATTGCCATTGGTGCATTTTTAGATAAATCACTGGGTAAATCCATTAAAAAAAGCCAGGCCTCAGCGGCAAAGTTGGGCAAGGCTTATCGCGAAACCAACAAGCAGTTAGCTGCTGTAAAAGAGTTCAATAAATACAAAGCCAAACTCACGGAATTAAAAGGTAAACAAACCACCACCCGTCAATCGGCTCACCGGCTAGCCGAGCGGATTAAATCCGTTGAAGTGCAGTATAAATCAGCGACACGCGCCGTTAAAAAATACGGCATTGCTCTGGATAAATCCGCTAAAGCTCAGAAGAAATTACAGCGCAAAGTCGCCTTGCAAAAGTTTGGCACCAAACTCATGCCGGGTGTCGGTAAGGTTGCCGCAGGTCTGAAGCGAGGTGCGGGCTTCATGGCGGGTGGTGCCACGGCGGCCTTTGGTTTATCCGCCTGGACGGCTAACCGACTCGATCCTATTGCGAAAACCGCTGACAAGTTAGGTATAGGCATTGAAGCCCTTCAGGAATTCCAGTATGCCGCCGAGCGTTCAGGCTTATCGGTTAAGCAATTTAATACAGGCACTCAGCGTATGATACGCCGTGTGGCGGAAGCGGCCAAAGGTACAGGGACGGCTAAAGGTGCATTGCAAGAACTAGGGTTAAATGCCCAATGGCTTGGGAAGTTAAAACCTGAACAACAGTTAGATCAAGTGGCAGAAGCGCTTAGCCAAGTCAAAAACCAAAATGACCGGGTACGGCTGGCGATGAAGTTATTCGACAGTGAAGGGGTCGGTATGGTTAATATGCTCAAAGATGGGCGCAAAGGTTTACAACAGTTGCGGGCAGATGCCCGCGCCACGGGGAATGTGCTGGGTGAAAAAGCCGCGCGGGATGCAGAGAATTTTAATGATGCCTTGCTGGATGCCCAAATGGCCTTGGGGGGCGTGAAAAACACCATCGGTGCGGCGATGATGCCGGCCTTCACGCAATTAATGAAACACTTTAAAGCCTGGGTGGTGAACTTCCAACCGAAAATACAAGCCTTTGCCAAAAATATCAGCAGCCGCTTTAAAAGCTGGGCGAAAAATGTCTATGCCTTGGGCCAGGGCTTTTTTAGTGTGACCAGTGTGATTAGTAATTTTATTTCCACCACCATTGGCTGGAAAAACCTCGGCTATATCTTAGCGGGTTTAATGGGCGTCAAATTATTTACCTCCATCATGACCTTCGGTAAAGCCATCTGGAGTTTAATCCCGATTATTAAAGCGGTCGGAGCGGCCTTTTTAATGAATCCCATCGGTTTAGTCATTACCGCCATTGCGGGTAGTGCAGCATTAATTATTACCTACTGGGAACCGATTAAGGGCTTTTTTAGTGGTGTTTGGGATAGCGTTAAAGGCTATTTTACCCAGTTCTGGGACTGGACGAAAAATATCTTTTTGAGTTATTCACCCATTGGCATCCTTATTAAAAATTGGGCACCGGTCACCAATTTCTTTAGTGAAACCTGGGACAACATTAAAGGACTATTTACGGGAGCGTGGGATCTCATTAAAGGTATTTTTAATAAATCCCCCATTGGTATGTTGCTCAAACACTGGAAACCAGGCTTTGAATGGCTGGCGTCTAAATTCAGTTGGATTAAGGACATCATCAGTAGTGTCTTTAACTGGTTTGGGGATGATGATGAGGAAGAGGAAAAAAACAATAAGCAAAAAACGAAGCCTAAACCTAAACCATCGTCGTATATTGCCCCACAACACCGTGGGCGGAGTCGGGGCATTCACTATGGGGTGAAGTCATCAGGACGTGTGATGTCCTTAGCCAAAGCACGTAATAATGAGATGATACAGGACAAATTAAGGCAAAGACGTTACCAGCAGATCAAAATACAAAACCAGTCGCGTACCAATATTAATGCCCCGATTACCATTCAAACCCAACCGGGTCAGAACAGTGAAGACATTGCTAAACGGGTAAGGGAAGAACTCAAACGGCGAGAATTTGAGGAAGAATCTGATCGTCGGGCATCACTTTATGATCAGGACGGTTTGACATATGGCTACTAGCACCTTACTGAAATTAGGACTGTTTACCTTTTCTATTGAAACGGCGGCGTTTAATCAACTGCAACGTGCCTGGTCATTTACCTGGTCAGAACAAAAGCGCTTGGGCACCATCCCACAACTGCAGTATACCGGCGAAGGCCAGCAAACCATTAACCTGTCAGGTAGTGTATTTCCAGGACAGTATGGTGTCGTCGATACCGTTGAGAAAATGGCCATACTCGGAAGGCAAGGTAAGCCATTATTGCTGGTAGCCGGCACGGGTGATTTACTCGACTACTGGTGTATTACCAGTGTGGAGCAGACCAACAGTTACTTGGATCAGCAAGGTCAACCCCGAAAAATCAACTTTAGTTTAGCGATCAGTTACTACGGTGAATACGATGCAATATCGGACCAAACAAAACGATAGTCTTGATGCGATTTGCTGGCACTACTATGATAAGCCCCGTGAGGTCGGTTACTACGTCCTTAATGTATTAGCCGCAAACCCGGACCTGGCTGAGCTGGGTCCGGTGCTGCCTGCAGGGTTAACCATCGAGTTGCCTGATCTTTCTTCCCCGGTTCAAACCACGCAAAAGCTTTGGGATTAGTATGCAACCCACCTTTAGTATTTTCTTGGGTGATAAGAACCTAGCACCGACCATTAACCCGTTACTCATTAGCCTGGAACTCACTGACGAAGCGGGTTGGAAGTCTGACAGCTTAACCCTCACCCTGGTTGATAATGGCTCGTTAGCCATCCCCAAAAAAGGCGCTCAATTATCCTGTGCGTTGGGTTATGTAGAAACTGGTTTAGTGCCTATGGGGAATTATACGGTGGATGAGGTATTACTCTCAGGACCACCCAACCAAATGCAGATCAAAGCCCGTGGTGCCGATTTAAAAGGGTCTATCCGTGCCCCTCGAAGTCAAAGCTGGCATCAGGTAAAATTAACGGATATTGTGGGGACCATTGCCCAACGACATAACTTAAATCCAAAAGTCGCTGACAAATTTACTAACTTAATCATTCAGCATATTGATCAAACAGAAGAAAGCGACCTGCACTTTTTAAGTCGTATCGC